>NZ_RCCA01000001.1:4222084-4533127 GCF_003663845.1 Chryseobacterium sp. 7 | reverse complement strand
CCAAGTAAAAAGTCTTGAATCTAGCATCTTGAATCTCTTAGTCTACTAGCGGGAATTAGCTCAGCTGGCTAGAGCGCCTGCCTTGCACGCAGGAGGTCAAGGGTTCGACTCCCTTATTCTCCACAGTTTTGGAAGATTGATTTAAAAGTTACGGATGAGCCAAAAACAACATCTGTTCATCAGTCGGAAAAGAAGAATTAAAGATCATTGACATTAACGGTAAAGACATCACAAAGAGAAAACCGAGCGCATAAAGCGCTTGAGTAACCAATAGGAAAGAAATCGTTAAGGGCGTATGGCGGATGCCTAGGCTTTCAGAGGCGAAGAAGGACGTGGTAAGCTGCGAAAAGCTGCGGGGATTGGCACACACGAATTGATCCGCAGATGTCCGAATGGGGCAACCCAATACATTGAAGATGTATTACCTCTTAGGAGGAGCAAACCCGGAGAACTGAAACATCTAAGTACCCGGAGGAAAAGAAATCGAAGAGATTCCGTAAGTAGTGGCGAGCGAAAGCGGATTAGCCCAAAAGCTAATATATGTTTAATAGAATGTTCTGGAAAGAACAGCCATAGAGGGTGATAGCCCCGTATATGAAAGGCATATTTGAGTGATAAATGAGTAGGGCGGGACACGTGAAATCCTGTCTGAATATGGGGGACCATCTCCAAGGCTAAATACTCCTGAAAGACCGATAGTGAACAAGTACTGTGAAGGAAAGGTGAAAAGCACTTCGAATAGAAGGGTGAAATAGAACCTGAAACCGTACGCCTACAAGCGGTCGGAGCAGCATTAAGCTGTGACGGCGTGCCTTTTGCATAATGAGCCTACGAGTTAATTTTACTAGCGAGGTTAAGGTATTAAGTACCGGAGCCGGAGCGAAAGCGAGTCTGAATAGGGCGCATAGTTAGTAGGATTAGACGCGAACCTTGTGATCTACCCATGGGCAGGTTGAAGCTCTGGTAACACAGAGTGGAGGACCGAACGGTTGACGTTGAAAAGTCTTCGGATGACCTGTGGGTAGGGGTGAAAGGCCAATCAAACTGGGAGATAGCTCGTACTCTCCGAAATGCATTTAGGTGCAGCGTCGATGTTAAGTTTATTAGAGGTAGAGCTACTGATGGATGCGGGGGTTTCACCACCTACCAATTCCTGACAAACTCCGAATGCTAATAAATGTTCGTCGGCAGTGAGGGCATGGGTGCTAAGGTCCATGTCCGAGAGGGAAAGAACCCAGACCAACAGCTAAGGTCCCAAAATATATGTTAAGTTGAAGCAACGCGGTTGGACTGCATTGACAGCTAGGATGTTGGCTTGGAAGCAGCCATTCATTTAAAGAGTGCGTAACAGCTCACTAGTCGAGCGGTCCGGCATGGATAATAATCGGGCATAAACATATTACCGAAGCTATGGATTTATATTTTAGATATATCTGGTAGGAGAGCATTCTATTTGCGCCGAAGCAGTACTGTGAGGTATTGTGGAGCGGATAGAAAAGAAAATGTAGGCATAAGTAACGATAAAGCAGGCGAGAAACCTGCTCACCGAAAGACCAAGGCTTCCTCAGCCATGCTAATCAGCTGAGGGTTAGTCGGGACCTAACGCGAACCCGAAAGGGGTAGTGGATGGACAATGGGTTAATATTCCCATACTTGCTCACGAATAAAGGGGACGGTTGGATGTAGCTGCTGGAGACTGACGGAATAGTCAAGGCCTAGCCTTCGGGCGAAGCTGCTGCAGTGTAATCTGATCCAAGAAAAGCCGAAGTGAAGCAACCCGTACCAAAACCGACACAGGTGGTCGAGGAGAGAATCCTAAGGTGCTCGAGTGAGTCGTGGCTAAGGAACTAGGCAAAATAGTCTCGTAACTTCGGAAGAAGAGACGCCATCAGCAATGGTGGCCGCAGTGAAGAGGCCCAGGCGACTGTTTATCAAAAACACAGGACTCTGCTAAATCGAAAGATGCTGTATAGGGTCTGACACCTGCCCGGTGCTGGAAGGTTAAGGAAGGTGCTTAGGGTTAAACCGAAGGCATTAACTGAAGCCCCAGTAAACGGCGGCCGTAACTATAACGGTCCTAAGGTAGCGAAATTCCTTGTCGGGTAAGTTCCGACCTGCACGAATGGTGTAACGATCTGGGCACTGTCTCAGCCACGAGCTCGGTGAAATTGTAGTATCGGTGAAGATGCCGATTACCCGCAATGGGACGAAAAGACCCTGTGAACCTTTACTATAACTTCGTATTGACTTTGAGTAAGTAATGTGTAGGATAGGTGGGAGGCTTTGAAGCAGGCACGCTAGTGTTTGTGGAGCCAACGTTGAAATACCACCCTTTACTTACTTGGAGCCTAACTTCTTTAAGAAGGACATTGCGTGGTGGGTAGTTTGACTGGGGTGGTCGCCTCCAAAAGAGTAACGGAGGCTTTCAAAGGTACCCTCAGCACGCTTGGTAACCGTGCGTAGAGTGTAATGGCATAAGGGTGCTTGACTGTGAGACCAACAAGTCGATCAGGTGCGAAAGCAGGACATAGTGATCCGGTGGTTCCGTATGGAAGGGCCATCGCTCATAGGATAAAAGGTACTCCGGGGATAACAGGCTAGTCTCCCCCAAGAGCTCACATCGACGGGGAGGTTCGGCACCTCGATGTCGGCTCGTCACATCCTGGGGCTGGAGAAGGTCCCAAGGGTTGGGCTGTTCGCCCATTAAAGTGGCACGCGAGCTGGGTTCAGAACGTCGTGAGACAGTTCGGTCTCTATCTATTGCGGGCGTTAGATGTTTGAGAGGGCTTGATTCTAGTACGAGAGGACCGAATTGAACAAACCTCTGGTGTATCAGTTGTACCGCCAGGTGCACCGCTGAGTAGCTACGTTTGGAAGAGATAAGCACTGAAAGCATATAAGTGCGAAACTCGCCTCAAGATGAGACATCTTTTAAGGGTCGTTGTAGATGACGACGTTGATAGGCTATAGGTGTAAAGACAGTAATGTCATAGCCAAGTAGTACTAATTACCCGTAGATTTATAGTCTATGGTTACTAATATAAACCAAGTGCTTTATGTGCATTGAAGGTTTTGTCTTTGTGAAAGTTTTTATCGATTAAAACAGGTATCAGATGACAGATACAAGGTATCAGGTAGCAGTTGAAACAGCTATTACCTCTTCCCTAGGATCTTCCAACTGAACCTTATATACCTTCTTTAGGGTGGTTTTAGCGGTGGGGCTCACCTGTTCCCATTCCGAACACAGAAGTTAAGCCCACCAGCGCCGATGGTACTGCTAACGCGGGAGAGTAGGCCGCCGCCAGTTTTTATTTTATTTTTAAAAAACCTTTATCATTGCGATAAAGGTTTTTTTGTTTTATACATATCACAACTATTCCAACCCAACTCCAACAGATACATGAGTAGTGGTCTTTACAGCCTTTACTTTACCATCATTACACGTTTTATCCCACAGCATTAGTCAATCCCTGGAAGTCTAAACAAAGCTTTTTCTATACAATTAAAAAGCAGAGAGCTAATCAAATAGCTTGAAAACGGGAGATTGTAATCTTTAAGCCTCTAATAATTAAGCCTGGATTCCTGCGAAATGACACAATGGAAATAAAGGTGTATCCTTACATCTGCCACATTCTATTTCTTAATACTGAATCCCGTAACTCTATACCGAATCAATATATACCGATTCCTGAATTATTCCCACAACAATCATTTTAGCCTCATAAATCATTTATTATATATAAAACTTTACAAAGGTTGGAAAGAATATCCAAAGAGCTAAAACCTATCTTATTTTAATCCAGAGGAAATAAAAAACCGCTTCTGTAAAGAAACGGTTCTGTTTTATGACATTGTGATGGTAATGATTACATATCACTGTTTGTGTCCGGGCATTTGAAATCATCGCTGCAAGTAGCGCATACAATAACTCCATTGCAATAATACATGCAGAAATCTTGTTCGGGAAGATTAGCTCCTCCGGAAATGTTTTTTAATTGGCCTTTTTGTAGTTTTTTTAAATTTTTCATATTATTTTAATTAAAAATTTGTAGGTATAGTAAAATTAGTTAAAATATTTTTAATTAAAAAATATATATGGATTTAAAATTAAAATATACTATAAATAGTAGTTCAAGAGATTGTATAATGATTGAATTTAATTTAAATGTTTGATTATTAGTGAAATAAATCCTATTTTTAAGCAAGCGTTATCCGAAAAGCTTATAGAGTAGGAAATACCAAAAAATCAAGAACTATGAAAAATCAAAAGAAACTTTCAAGAGAAGATCAAAAGAGTATTGTTGCAGGAGTAGACTTTCCAGCTTATTGTTTTGAAGGTGGAGGACCGGGAGAAGGAGGCTGCTCAGCTGGAGAAATCTGCTCAGGTGGAAAATGCGTGCCTTACGGAGGAGGCCCTGGAGGTGGAGGAAATCCTGGAGGTGGCGGTGATACCTATACCTGCATTTGTCCATGGGGTACTTTTACACAACCTACTCCATGTCCCGAATTTTACTGCATTACAGGGTAGTATAAGAGTGGTAATCAATAATTGATCTTATATATCTGGGTATAGTATTGATTTAATTAAAGAATAAATAATTAATTAAACATGATCCGAAAACTTATAGAGTAGGAACACCTAAAACAATAACTATGAAAAATTTAAAGAAAATCAAAAGAAATGAATTAAAAAGTATTTCTGGTGGGGCGTCTAAATGTTATGATCTTAGAGATTCACCTGTAGATCCTTGTGAAGAGCTTAATAATCTGGGTACAGGCTGTTACAGATTCAACAACTGTATAATGGCATGTACACTAGGTCCATGTTTATAATCAAAAGTGACTAGTCCTAAATAATCGTTACAGATTAATAAGATAAAAATACTAATATTTATGATATAGTTGTAGGGCTATCCTTACAACTATATTTGTTTTTATAGGTTCTTATTTTTACACTATTCTGTTTGTGCATTTGTTCAGGTGTTTTCATATAACACGACCAATGTGGTCTTTTAGTATTATAAATTGTGATGGCATCTTCTACTAATAGCTTCATTGTTTGTATATTAACATGATAGTCTTCCAATAGAAACTCTTGTTTAAGTATCCCATTTACCCTTTCTGCAATTGCATTTGCATAAGGATCGTAACTCTCGGTCATTGAAGGACTAATGTTTTTCTTTTTCAGTATTTTCTGATAATCCATACTACAATACTGAAAACCCCTGTCAGAATGATGAATTAAGCTTTCCTTATACATTCTCTGCTTTATAGCCATATTCAATGCACTAAGAGCCCCCTGAGCTGCCAGACTATTAGAAACATCATATCCCATTATCTTTTTAGAATAAGCATCAGTGACCAAAGACAGATAACAATTACGGTCTCTACCCCCAATATAAGTGATATCCGAAACCCATACCTGTTCAGGGTGTTCCAGCAGCATGTCTTCTATCAGATTTTTATGTTTTCTGAATCGATGATGGGAATCAGTGGTTATCCGGTAGTTTCTTTTAGGCTTTATAAGCATATCATTAGCTTTCAATATACGGAAAAGCTTATCTCTGCCTACATGTAAGGACTGTAACGAGGGTTCCAGCATATGATAGAGCTTTCTTGTGCCCAGACGAGGCATCATCACCCGTAAGCTATTGACAAGCTGAATCACCTGATCAGCTTTGGCTCTTTTGCTTTCTGTAATCCAGAAGCTTCGATAATAGCGCTGTCGGCTAATCCCGACCAATCCGCAAAGATAGCTTATCGCTTTTTTGTTTTCTTTGCTGATATATTGGATTGATCGGGAGAGAAGTTTTTTCTTACCTGAATCAGGTATTCTTCTTCGGCTAAATCAATCAGCTTATCCAGAATAGAAGCTTTATCTTCAGATTTTACTAAGCGGTTCTCTAAGAATCGATTCTGGTGCTCCAAACGTTTTAGCTTCTCTTCAAGTTCTCTGATTTTTTGTTCCGGGGTTTGCATAGCTTTACTTTGTGAACGGTTATCCAGATCAAAGTTACCATATTTTCTACGCCATTCGGTAATAGTACCATGTCCCTGGATACCATATTTGCGCATTGCTGCCCGATTTCCAATCGAACCACTTTCTACTTCACCCACTACGGCTAGTTTAAAGGATAAACTGTAATCTTTTTGACTACGCTTTACATACTGATTATTAAATTGTTCCATAACATTACTTTTTTAGTTGTAACGATATGTTAGGACGAGACAAAGATTACAATAAAGAGGGCTGTCTCAACACTGAGGCAGCCCTTCTTTTTTTATTTTTTAATCAATCCTAATTCGATTAATCTTTCATGCAGGAATTCTCCGGCAGTAGTGTCTTCGTATAGTTTTGGATTGTTTTCATCTACACAGTTATCAAGTGCATTTAAAGACATTGCACTGATGGGATGCATAAAGAAAGGAATTGAATATCTTGAAGTACTCCACATCTCTCTTGGCGGGTTCACTACTCTGTGGATGGTAGATTTCAATTTGTTGTTGGTATGTCTTGAAAGCATATCTCCAACGTTGATCATCAGTTCATCTGGTTCTGCAATAGCATCTATCCACTCTCCGTTATGGTTCTGAACCTGAAGACCTTTCCCTTGTGCTCCCATTAAAAGAGTGATAAGGTTGATATCCCCATGAGCTGCTGCTCTTACCGCATCATCCGGTTCTTCAGTAATTGGCGGGTAGTGAATGGGTCTTAGAATAGAATTTCCTTCTGCGATTTTGTCATCAAAATAAAATTCATTTAAACCAAGATGTAATGCTAAAGCTCTTAGAACATACTGTCCTGTTTTTTCAAGCATTTGGAAGGCTTCTTTACCTACCTCGTTGAATTTTGGAAGTTCATCAACGATTACATTGTCCGGATACTCAGTTTTGTATTTTGAATCATCAGACAGATACTGCCCGAAATGCCAAAATTCTTTTAAGTCTCCTTTTTTGAAACCTTTTGCAGTTTCTTTACCGAATCCTACATAACCTCTCTGGCCACCAATTCCTGGAATCTCATACTTCTGTTTCGTTTCCACTGGTTGGTCAAAAAAGTTTTTTACCTCTCCATACAAATCATCTACCAGGTTGTCATCAAGAAAATGGCCTTTTAAGGCTACAAAACCAATTTCTTCATAAGCTTTTCCGATTTCATTTACAAATTTCTGTTTGCGTTCCGGGTTGTCCGAAAGGAAATCACGCAGGTCTACACTAGGTATTTTATCCATTTTTAGAAATTTACGAATAGCAAAATTACATTTTTTTTAATTTAAATGATTTTAAAATCATTATTTATAAGTTAAATTTGCTGTATGAAAAAATATTCTTCTAAGAGAAGTATCCAAATACTTGCACATCTTCTTCAGCAGTACGGAATTGCAGATATCGTAATTTCTCCGGGGTCAAGAAATGCTCCTTTGGCCATTCATTTTTCAGAGGTAGATCGTTTCAACTGTTACAGCATTGTAGACGAAAGAAGTGCAGCTTTCGTGGCAATGGGTATGGCAAAAAGTGAGAAAAAGCCGGTGGCGGTTACCTGTACCAGCGGATCAGCGGTGGTGAATTACTACCCAGCGGTTACAGAAGCATTTTATCAGAATGTTCCGCTTTTGATACTGACGGCAGACCGACCTACTGATTTTGTAGATATATTCGATGGGCAGACGATCAGGCAGAAGGATGTTTTTCATCAGCATTCCTATGGTGATTTTCAGCTTTTGGAAGACAGTAAGGAAAATGCAGAAGATATTAATTTCGATATCATTAAAAAAGCAATTGAACTTTGTTTTGAAAAACAAGGGCCGGTGCATATCAATATTCCTTTGGAGGAACCATTGTATGAATTGGTATCAGAGCTTCCTACTTTCCCAACCGTAGAGAAAACAATCAAGCATAAAGAATATGAAATTCCATCCAATCTGATTGCGGAATGGCATACCTCACAAAGAATTTTGCTGTTGGTGGGAACCAGAGACTACAGTCCGGAACTTGAAAACCAGTTAACTCAATTGGTAAAAAACCATTCTGTGGTAGTATTGAGTGAAGCGAATTCAAATTTGAATCATGAAAAGTTTTTCAAGCATATAGACCGTTATATTTTCAATTTTACGGAAGAGGATTATAAAACATATGCTCCTGACCTGTTAATTACGGTAGGGCAGAATGTGGTTTCCAAAAAAGTAAAACAGTTCCTGAGAAGTGCCCGCCCGAAGCAGCACTGGCATCTCGATGAAGTGTGGCAGCCTGATACGTATTTCTCATTGACAGAAAAAATAGAAGTGAAACCGGAGGTTTTCTTCTCAAAACTGTTGAAATTTATCAATCTGGAGCCTAGACCTTATTTTAACCTGTGGGATGTTTTAAGGGATAAAAAAGATGCTAAACACGAGCTGTTTTTGAATACCATTGAATTCTCAGATTTTTATTTCTTCAATAAAGCTTCGCAAACCATTCCGGAAAACTATAATATTCATTTCAGTAACTCTTCAGGGATCAGATATGCACAGCTTTTTGATTTCGGGAAGAGAAAAATGTATTGCAACAGAGGAACCAGCGGTATTGATGGATCTACATCTACAGCAATGGGGTTTGCCATCAAAAATGAAAATCCTACTTTGTTGATTACAGGAGATTTAAGTTTCTTTTATGATATCAATGGACTTTGGAATCAATATATTCCGCCGTTTGTAAGAATTATGATCTTTAATAACGGTGAAGGAAATATCTTTAAAATTATTCCGGGACCTGGAAATGCCAACCCGAATACGCTTGATGAATTTATTGCTACAAAACACCGTAAGAATGCAGAATCCCTGGCAAAACACTTCGGATTCTCCTACATCAGAGTAGAAGATGAGATTACTTTGGACAGAGTTCTTGAGAATTTCTTTAAGCCAGACGCACAGCCAAAAATCCTGGAAGTAAATACTTACGGGAAAAATAGCGCAGACGTGCTGAAGTCGTATTTTGAGTTTATGAAATAAGCCTAAAGGTCAAGATATTCTTCATTCCCCGGCAGATTGATAATTCTGTCGATAGGATAGATAAACATATCATCAAAATCATTCAACGCATTAATGATCTGGAAATGGGTGAATTGCTTTATGTTTTGTAAAGTGATCTCCGTTTCTTTGATCTTTTTTTGCTTTAAAAGGTGCTGTCTCTGGACACCGTTCAACAGATAAGTGGAAGGTGTAAACCAGTCTTTCCCTTTTAAAAACAAGAGGTTGGAGAAAGAGGTATCTGTGATATGATTGTTTTTAACAATGATAATTTCTTCAGCTTTCGCTTTCATCTTCATTTTATCCAGTTCCTTACGATCTTCGAACTTGAATGAATAATCAAAACTGTTATTTTCCACCAGCTTGAAATCCTGTATTTCAGGAATTGCATAAGGAATCATCTGCGTCCTGATTCTTTTATCAAGGTCATAGGCAATTCTCAGTTTGAAAAGACCATCTTCATCATGCTGCAGATTTTTATAGATCTTGGCCAGATCAATAGAGTCTTCCTTCCCGAAATGGGAAAATGTTTGATTGACACGTTTCTGATGTAGATCCAATAGAAAAATCTCCTGATCTTCTACTTTAATGCTTTCAATGAATTGGGACATAGATTTTATTTTTCATTTCCTGATACTCGTCTTCTAATTTACTCATGTGCGTTATACCGCCTCCGCTTTTGAAATAAAGTTGATCTCCTTCTTTTTCAATAAAGCGTATCATTACACAGCTGTCTACATTCTGGCCGTCGAACCAGCCGCAAACTCCAGTGTAATATCCTCTGTCATATCCCTCCGCATCCAGAATGATTTCCAGTGTTTTAGGTTTGGGAGCTCCTAAAATAGAGCCCGCAGGAAGCAGTTTTTGCATAATACTTCCTACTTTTCCGCCAAATTCAGGTTTTATCATTCCTGAAATCTCAGAACTCATTGCGTACAGATCCTTCTGCTGGGTTTTGATGAAGTCAATATGCTGGAACTGATCCACTTTTACATCATCTGCCACCATGCTCAGATCATTCCGGAGCAGATCTACTACGGTGTAATGCTCTGCCTTTTCTTTTTTGTCGTTCTTCAGAATTTCTGCTGCATTTTCAATAGAAGCATCAATGGTACCCTTCATAGGATAGGTTAAAATTTTTCCGTCAATGATTTTTACAAAAGTTTCAGGAGAAAAAAATACAAAAAAATCTTTATAAAATAATTTATACTTCGCATTTGAGTGATAAAAAATTTCTTCTAAGGTTAAATTGGTCTCTATTTTTGTCTTTCTAGTATAATTTACTAAATAAGAATTTCCTAGATGAATATTTTCCTGAACTTTGTCAAAACCAACCTGAAAGCTTTCCAATGTTTCAGGAAATGATTTCCACACTACTTTTTTGTCTAGTGCTTGTGTTTCTTTTGTGTTTGAAAATAATTGGAAATCAATAGTTAAACCTTCTTTTTCAATTTCATTTTCTTTGTATATTTCAACGTTCTCCGAGAGAAAGTCGATGACGAAAAAATAGGGAACCTTCTGAAGAGAAAGTTCATCCATTTCCATAAATTTTTGATGATTCACTGAAAACATTCTGCAAAAATACTTATTGATGTTTACTTTTGCATAAATTTTTTATGATGCAGAACAAATATCCTCAGAAACCGGGACTAGATTTTATATTGAAGCAGGCATTTTTTTATTGGAATAAAACACTCGTTTTTCAGTTGATGTTTTCAATTTTTTATTTTGGAATTTTCCTGACGGTGTTTTTTGCCGCAGATCTGAAATATAATATTTTTAGCCAGTATATGGAAACCAGCAAGTACCTTAAAGATGGAATGCAGGCTTATGCCACGCAGTATACTAAAATGGTTTCTACTCCGGAATTTCAGAATTTTTCTCTGATGATTGTGGGGACTATGATTTTTCTTTATCCTCTTAATATTGGTTTTTATCAGATTTACAGAAAGATTGATCTTAAGGAAAAGCTTGAGCTGGGCGATTTACTGGTAGGATATAACGGACTTAACTTTTTTAAGTACATAGGATATTATATTTTCTGGTTTTTCATCTATGTCAATGCTGCCCAGACTATTATTCTTGGAATTGTTTGGGTGATAATAACTGTGTTTGTAGCTCCATTGATGTTCTTTACCAATAAAAGGATTTTTGAATCAATTTCCCTTAATTTTAAAGCACTCAGGATGTATTTTCTGGAAATAACGGTATGTGTGATCGTTGCTTTTATATTTAAGTATTTAGGTTTTGCCCTGTTTTTTATAGGAGGATTGTTTACATTCCCTTTTTGGAATGCCATGATTTACTCCCTTTATAAAACGGTTTTTTCGGAGAAAAGTTGAAATTTCATTCATGTTTAATGTTTTCTTTTGCTAAAAAAAACTAAATTTGGTAAAATCATTAAATATTTAAACTATGTCTGAATTTAACGAATTTGATCAGCAAGGCTCTGTGCCTAACAGAGATACGGGGTCTATTATTTCTCATGCTTTTGAAATGTACAAGGGCGTTTTCGGTTACGGAATCGTCGCTATGATTATTTACCTGATTGGAGGGTCTGTTATTCAGATGCTTACAGGATTTGATTCTGCTTCTATGATGGAGGAGATGAAATCTTCAGGAGGCGATTTTAATTATTGGAGCGCTCCGGGACTTCCTTTGTATATGGGAGCTTCCAGTCTTTTCGGACTTCTATTATCTCCATTGTATGTAGGATTAATTTACATGGTGAACAAATACAACACGAAAACTCCAATTGAGTTTTCTGACCTTTTTATTGGTTACCGTCAGAATTTTGTAAATATTTTGATCTACAGTCTTCTTTCCGGAATTATTTCTTCCATAGCTCTTGCATTGTGTGTTCTTCCTATTATTTTTGTGTATCCTTTTCTTTTATTAGGATATCCAATTTTGTTATTTGAAAATGCTTCGGCTACAGATGCTTTAGGGAAATCATTCAATGTTGCTAAAGAAAACTATGGAATCTTCTTATTAACAGGATTTTTAGGATTTCTGATCTCTATAGCAGGGGTTATTCTTTGCGGAATAGGAGTGATCTTAACGGCTCCTTTTATTATGATCGTAATGTACTCTACGTATTGTGCTTTCTTAGGAAAACCAAGACAAATTATGTACAGTAAATAAAAAAATATAAATAATGAATAAGGACAAACAAATAAGCAGTGTTGCAATCAAACAGATGTCGTTGCTGGCCATTATTCTGATCTTGGCAGGATTAATCTGTTTTAATCTTGCATTGTTTATTCCTTCGGTTCTGGGAGCGATTACCATTTATGTAGTCTGCAGGAAATATAATTTTTATCTGCAGGAAGAAAAAAAATGGAAACCTTCACTGGCCGCTTTTGCATTAATGTTTGCAAGTCTTATTGTGCTTATTCTTCCGATCTATTTTATTGCTGATCTGATTATTGACAAACTGGGAAATGCACAGGCTTACATGGCTAAGTTCAATGTTTTCCTGGACAAAATTCATTCTTATATTTTCTCTAAAACAGGATTCGATATTCTGAGCAAAGAAAATATGGCAAAACTGAAAGACAATGTAGGAAAGTTTTCTACATCTGCAGTCAGTGGTACATTCAATACGCTTACAGTAGTGATGTCTATGTATTTTATTCTTTATTTTATGCTGGAAAGACCAAGGCTCTTCGAAAAGATTCTGACTTCTTCCGCACCGTTGAAGAGATCCAACATTTCTTTGATTGGCGATAAAATGAGAAAACTGATCATGGCAAATGCTATTGGGATTCCGGTTGTTGCTGTAGGGCAGGGTATTGTAGCCCTTATCGGTTATCTTATTTTTGGAGCACCGGGAGCTGTTTTGCTTTTTGCATTAACGGCTGCTGCTTCGGTAATTCCGGTTGTAGGAACTGCAATTGTGTATGTTCCGGTATGTATTTTTATGATTGCAGAAGGAAATACCGGACAGGGTGTAGGTCTGGCGATTTACTGTCTTGTAGTTGTTGGCCTTACGGATAATCTTCTTCGTTTTACCCTTTTAAAGAAACTGGAAAACATTCACCCGCTGAATACCGTATTCGGAATTATCATGGGGATGAATCTGTTTGGCTTTATGGGGCTTATTTTCGGGCCTATTCTGATCTCTCTGACCTTACTTTTGGTTCAGGTGTACAGGAATGAATTTTCAGATGAAGATACCCCTCCGGATCTTGAATTGCCCGGTCAGGATGATATCAAGGAAAAATTAATTTAATTATATACAACGTGGAAGGACTCAACCCTGAAATATTAAAAGAAATCTGTGTCATGAAAATGCCCTTCGGGAAATATGAAGGAACGATTCTGATTGATCTTCCGATCAGCTATCTTGAATGGTTCAATAAAAACGGAATGCCAAAGGGAAAACTGGGGATGCAGCTTTCAACAGTGTATGAAATCAAATTAAATGGACTGATGGATCTTTTGACTCCTATCAGGGCAGCGGTAAGAAACGGATTGTAAAAATTAAAATAAACTGATCTCACAGTATAAAGTTTCGGCGGCATCGAAGATGCCGCCGAAACTTTTTTATATCATATTAAGCTTTCAAAGCTAAAATCTCATCTCTTAGCTTAGCAGCTTTAATGAAATCTAGATTTTTAGCAGCAGCTTCCATTTCTTTTTGCTTTTGCTCTATCATTTTCTCGATATCTTCAGTGGCATAAGTAGCTTTTGTTTCAGCCACTTTCTGAAGGATTTCTTTTTGGGTATATTTTTCGTCAGGGAAGTCTTTGCTTCTTCCCACAAGATTTTCAGAAATCTTTTTATTCAAAGCGGTTGGTTTCAGACCATGCTCCTCATTGTATTGCATTTGCTTAGCACGGCGGTATTCGGTTTCATCCAAAGTAGCCTGCATAGATTTGGTGATTTTGTCTGCATACATGATCGCTTTTCCGTTCACATTCCTTGCGGCACGTCCTACGGTTTGTATCATAGATCTTCTGCTTCTCAGCATCCCTTCTTTGTCAGCATCCAGAATAGCAACTAAAGAAACCTCAGGTAAATCCAGACCTTCTCTCAATAAATTAACCCCAATTAATACATCAAAAAGCCCTAAACGAAGATCCTGCATAATCTGTATACGTTCCAGCGTTTCTACATCTGAGTGAATATATCTTGTTCTGATCCCGAATTTTGTGAAGTATTTCGTAAGTTCTTCTGCCATTTTCTTGGTTAAAGTAGTCACAAGAACTCTTTCATCTGCATCAGCTCTTTTCTGAATTTCTTCCATCAGGTCATCAATTTGATTTAAAGAAGGTCTCACCTCAATAATCGGATCAAGAAGTCCTGTAGGTCGGATAATCTGTTCAATATAAGCCCCACCTGTTTTTTCCAGTTCATAATCTGCAGGCGTTGCAGAAACATAAATAACCTGATTCTGAATAGCTTCAAACTCTTCAAACTTTAGAGGTCTGTTATCCATCGCAGCCGGAAGTCTGAACCCATATTCCACCAATGCCTCTTTTCTGCTTCGGTCACCGCCGTACATGGCATGAACCTGTGGAACGGTAACGTGGCTTTCGTCAATAACCATCAAGAAATCTTTAGGGAAATAATCGATCAGACAGAAAGGTCTTGTTCCCGGAAGACGGCCGTCCAGATATCTTGAATAGTTCTCAATTCCTGAGCAATAGCCCAGTTCTTTGATCATTTCAAGATCCAGCTCTGTTCTTTCCTGAAGACGTTTTGCTTCTAATGGCTTCCCAACAGAGCTAAAGAAATCAACCTGTTTTACCATGTCATCCTGAATATCTTTAATGGCACCATTCAAAGTCTCTTTTGATGTCACAAAAAGATTGGCGGGATAAATTTGTATCTGATCAAAATTATCTTCTACATTTCCTGTAACGGGATCAAAACTTTGTATTTTTTCAATTTCATCTCCGAAAAACTGAATTCTGATCGCATTATCAGTGTAAGCCGGGAAAACATCAATCACATCTCCTTTCACACGGAATGTACCTCTCTGGAACTCGTTGAGTGTTCTGGCATACAGTGCATTAACTAATGAATGAAGAAGTGCCGTTCTCGTTACTTTTTCACCAATGGCTATAGAAATTAATGATTTGTGAAATTCCGTTGGATTCCCGATACCATAAATACAGGAAACAGAAGCTACAATTAAAACATCTCTCCTTCCTGAAAGAAGACTGGCGGTAGCGGAAAGACGTAGTTTCTCTACTTCTTCATTAATGCTCAGATCTTTTTCAATATAAGTTCCTGTTGTAGCAATATAAGCTTCAGGCTGGTAGTAATCATAGTAGCTGACAAAGTATTCTACGGCATTTTCCGGAAAGAACTCTTTGAACTCCATAAAAAGCTGTGCAGCAAGAGTTTTATTGTGGGCCAGTACTAAAGTTGGGCGTTGTACATTTTTTACAACATTCGCAACGGTAAAGGTTTTTCCGGAACCTGTAACCCCGAGAAGCGTTTGATATTTCTCACCGATCTCTATTCCTTCGGTAAGTTTTTCAATAGCTTGAGGCTGATCTCCGGTAGGTTTATATTCTGATTGAAGCTTAAAATCCATAGAAAAGAATGTATATAACAAAAATACGAAAGAAATTATTAGGCCGTATAATGTTTTGGAGATGAATATTTTGATAATAAAATTTTAACACATTGTAAGCGTTGAGAAAGGATTATTTATCTTTTTTCAGGATAATTTTTTATTTATTTTTAAGGAATATTATTTTCAGACCAGATTTTATGGCATTATTTTTCCATTCTTAGCATAGAATCACCTAATCATAATGCTATGAAAATCAATCAATTTTACATTCCTGTAATAAGCCTTTTTCTTTTTTTATCCTCATGTAAAGAGAATCATGCCAATGCACAAAAGACCGGAAACGATGGTAGTGTAGAGATGGAAAATCCCAACTCTGACTATAAGCCAGCCTTTAAAGGACAGACAAGAATCAAGGCGGTGAAGACAGCAACAGCCTATAACGTGGAAATATTGAATAAAGATTTAGGAAGACCCTGGGGAATTATCAATTTACCGGACGGAAGATTTCTCATCACAGATAAGAAAGGGCATATGAATGTTGTTTCAACAGATGGAAAACAGGTGTCTAAAATAGAAGGCTTTCCGAAAGTGGATTCAAAAGGACAGGGAGGAATGCTGGATGTAGCCCTTGATCCTGATTTTAAAACTAATAATACGATTTACTTCAGCTTTTCAGAACCATTTGGAAAAGGAAACTTAACCTCCGTGGCAAAAGGGAAACTATCAGCAGATCTTAAAAATATTTCAGAAGTAAAAGTTATTTTCCGTGCAGAACCTTCTTATTATGGTGATAAGCACTATGGAAGCCGTTTGGCATTTGATAAAGATGAGCATTTATTTGTCAGCACTGGAGAAAGATCAGATAAAGTAACCAGAGTATATGCCCAGAAAACAGATAATTATCTCGGAAAAATTTTAAAGATTACAAAAGACGGTAAGCCTGCTCCCGGAAATCCTTTCATCGGAAAATCTGGCTATAAACCTGAAATATATGCTTATGGTGTCCGAAACCCTCAAGGAATGGCAATAGATCCTAATGGTAATCTGTGGGATGTAGAAATGGGGCCAAGAGGTGGTGATGAAATCAATCTGATCCAGCCGGGAAAAAATTACGGATGGGGTGATGTAACCTATGGAATTGAATACTCCGGAGATAAAGTAGGAAAAGGAATTACCCAAAAAGAAGGAACCGAACAGCCAGTATACTATTGGGATCCTGTGATCTCACCAAGCGGAATTACTTTTTATACCGGAAATATTGATGAGTGGAAAGGAAATCTGATTATCGGATGCCTCAGTGGTGAGCATATTGGCAGAATTGTTATGAAAGATAATAAAGTTGTGGGTGAAGAGCGTCTTCTTGCAGATCAGAAAGAACGCTTCCGCGATGTACTGAACGGTATGGATGGGAATCTGTATGCGGTAACAGACAGCGGTAAGCTGTATAAAATCTCGAAAAAATAGGAAAAAACTGTATCAAAATGTTATTCTGAACGAAATGAAATGTAGTGAAGAATCTTATCTTATTAATGAGATTCTTCCTTCGTCAGAATGACAAAGGTGAAATGATTAATTTTTGATACAGTTTCCTTTTATTCTTTTAAAATTTAAAATTAAGTCTGGCGAAAACCTGTCTTCCTGCAAATCCCATTTGTACAGGATCAAAAATACCTCCGGATTCCGTATTTCCACTGGTCACCTGAGTAGTCTGTAAAGTAGGATATCTGTTGAATAAGTTTTTACTTCCTAAAGTCAGATTCAGGTTTTTGCAGAATTCATAACCAAAAGAAAGATCGGTTGTTACTTTTGGATTATAAACCTGCTCTGCATTGTCATAGCCAATTAAGGTTACTTTATCAAATCTTACCATCTGCAGGTTTACATTAAACTTATTGATTTTATAGTTAATATTTAAATTCACTTTTGTTTTAGGTGCAGAAGCAAGGATAAATGCTTTCTCCCTTGCGCTCAGGTAAATATCTTCTTTTCCGGCCAGCTGTTCTGATGTATTCACTTTTGTGATTTGCATATCATTATAATTTCCTGCTAAAGTAGCAGTCAATTTTCCTGAACCTAAATTTTCACTATAGCTTAAAATAAGATCAACCCCTTTTGTTTTGGTATCTATAGCATTGGAGAAAAACTGTACCTGGTCAATAAATGGATTTTCTGCCTGAACCTCTGCCGGCAAATCTGCTTGTGCAAAATATCCGGTAAGAACAATTCTGTCTTTCACACGAATATAATATCCATCTATGGTTGCAGTGAATTTTCCTGTGTTAAATGTAAATCCGGCACTTCCGTTTAATGAGGTTTCCTGTTTCAATTGAGGAATTCCAAGACTGTTTGCCAACTTGCTGTCATTAGAAGCTAGCTGAATAGTAACCAACTGACCACCCTGAAAGTTGGTAAACTGCTGGCTGTAATATTTCTGAGCCAGAGAAGGTGCTCTGAATCCTGTAGAAACGGAACCTCTGAAGGCAAACTGAGGAGTAATAGCATATCTTGTCGCAAACTTACCATTCAGGGTACTTCCGAAATCATTATAATTTTCAAATCTTCCAGCCACACTTACCATCCAGTTTTTAGTAATGTCAAGTTCAGTATCTACATAGGCCGCAAAGTTATTTCTGCTCTTTCCGGTATCTGTGGAATAACCAGGGAATCCTTGCGAGCCGCCCGGTCTTACATTACCGCTTAAAGGGTTGGTAACAAGTAAATTCGGAGGTGTGTTTGGAGTTACAGGATTTCCATTCACATCATACATGGTGTAAGAAGCTTCTTCTCCTTTGATGATGTCAAATTTCTCATATCTGAATTCTGATCCGAAAGCAACGTTAAGTCCCTCCAGTACTTTGAACTGTTTCACAGCATTGAAACCAGTTGTGTTCTGCAGCAGGGAATGTCCTCCCGCATTAAAGCTTGTAGGAGATTTTACACCTAGAGTAGCGTTAATGGTATTATCTATCTGGTAAGTAAATCTGTTGTTGCCAAAAGCATTGTAAACATCTACATCCCAGTCAGCAACCTTGAATTTTAAGCCATTATCAAATGTGAAATCTGTAATGCTGGTATCTTCAATCGGGTTAAATCCTGTAGGGTAAACTTCTGGAATATTTCCATCTGCATCCGCTGATCTGGTCCATGCGTAAGCTTTGGTATTTCTGTGCGAAAAACCTTGGCGGGAATAGAATTTCAATCCATCTGACAAGGGAAGTTCAATGTTTCCGAAAAAGTAGATATTTTGCGCTTTAGCATCTCCGAAACGCTGTCTTGGAGCCGGAGCCGGATCATTGTAAATATCAGGGTTGGCATTTCGAATTGCATAATCTTTGTTGATAAATTCTACAGTGAAATTTCCGAAACCTCCTTTTGAACCTATTGTAGTACCTAAATTTCCACTGAAATCAAAGGTGGTACCATCTATTTTGTGGTCAGAAACCACATCATTGTTCCCCGGGCTTTTAAAAAGATTCATACCTGTGAATAAATTTCCTTCAAAACCTTTATTTCTGTCATTCAAAATAACATTTATTACCCCGGCGATAGCATCCGAGCCATATTGGGCAGAAGCTCCGTCACGAAGTACTTCCACTCTTTTTATGGCACCAATCGGGATCGTATTCATATCATATCCGGTGTTTCCTCTTCCTTTGGTTCCAAAAAGGTTGATCAGTGAGGACTGGTGATATCTTTTTCCATTTAATAAAAGTAAAGTCTGGTCGGGACCGAGACCTCTTAAAGTGGCCGGATCCACGGCATCAGCACCATCAGATCCTGATTGTTTATTGGAATTGAAAGAGGGTGCAGAAAACTGTAAGAGCTGGTTGATCTCCACCTGCCCAGTTGACTGGCTTACCTGTTTAATGTCTATAATATCAATAGGAACGGGTGTATTTACAACTGTTCTTTTTTTGTTTCGGCTTCCGGTAATGGCTACTTCGTCAATCTTTGATTCTTTCAAAGTGTCCTTTACCTGCTGGGCATAGGCTAGGGTAGTAGCTCCAAGGAAAAAAATGCTGATGTATTTTATTCTCATAATGATAATCTTAAGCAGTAATTCGATCAAAATTATCAATATTTGTTTTTAAATCAATAGTAAAATAAAATATTTGTTATGAATGTCTTAATTTTTATTTAAATTTCACTTATTTGAGAAAAATAATAATTTAATTTTCAAATTCAATGAAAAATATTAATGCAAAAAACTTGTAATGAGTCGGTTAATTCCTTCTTCTAAAATTTCCTGCGAAGTAGAAAAGCAAATTCTGATATGTCCTTCAGCTCCTTTTCCGAACCATCTTTCCGAACCCGGTACAATCGCTACCTTTCCTTGTTTTAGGACATGCTGAGCAAATTCATCACTAGTCATTCCGTTTTCAATCTTTGGAAACAGCACAAAAGTGGCTTCAGGGAGGTTGGGTGTTACAATTTCTGAACGGTTTAATAACCTAAAAGTAAGGTCTCTGTTATTCTGCAAATGAGCTAGAAACTCTTTATACCAAGGCTTAGCCTTTTCCAGCGCTACACTTCCGGCAATCTGTGACAAAGTAGAAACGCCTTCTATGGTGGAGTTGAAATTAGATTTTTCTGTAAAATCTTCAAGAATTTCCTGATCATTACACAGTACTGCGCCAATTCTCAACCCCGCTATTCCAAATGATTTTGAAAAGCCATACACGGTAAAACTTTTTCTCTTCGCCTTCTCTGAAACAGAAGAATAAGTGTAAAACTCTTTTTGGTCATAAATAATATCACTCCAGATTTCATCACTCATCACCCAAAGATTATGAGCCGATGCTATTTCTGATACTTTTATCAAAACTTCTTTGGAGTAAACCTTTCCAAGCGGATTGTGCGGATTGCAGATGCTTATAAGTTTGGTTTTGGGATTGATTAAGGAAACCATTTTTTCAAAATCAATTTCTCCCGTTGTTGTATCAACAGGGCATAGCATTACTTTTCCACCTGCAGTCTCTACGGATTTTTTAAAAAGAAAATCTACAGGATCCAGAATGATGGCTTCATCACCGGGCTGGAGGACATACGATGCAATCAGGAACATTCCCTGGGCGGCACTATTGACAGCCAGAACATTTTCAGGAATGAAACTTCCATGTTTTTCCTGATTAAAATGATCTGCAACACTTTTCTTAAACTCGGGAAGTCCTGAGAATGGGCCATAGCTGAGGTAGCCGTCTTTCAGGTATTCAATAATGCCCTGTTCTATTTCAGGTGCAGTTCTGAAATCCGGATCAGCGGCCGTAAGAGGGATAATTCCGTCTTCCAGTGTTGCCCATCTTCCGTTGTAGGCTTTTCTTTTCAGTGCTTCAAAGTTGATATCGTTATTGGTGAACATATTTATTTATAGGATATGGGGATAATATTTTCTGTTTGTTGATTGAGTGGAAGTAGAAACTGGTTAAGTAATGTTCTTCCATTCTGAATGTGAACTTCTATTTCAGGTTTTCTCTCGATCTCATATTTACCGAATGCCTGTTGTGTAGTGTCTTCTTCAACTAAATATTTCGTTAATGAGAATGAATCTTTCAGTGCTGAGGTAACCCCCTGGCTTGTAAATGGAATTAACGGATGGGCTGCATCTCCTATGAATACGAAGTTATCTTTATAAAATGGATTCAGTTGTTCCAGTTCATAAACATTCCATAAATGTACATTTTTATAGTCTGATTTTTCTATGATTTGCGGAACTAAAGGATACCAGTGTTCAAAAACTTCAAGCATGTATTTCCTTAAGTTCTCTGGTGAACATTCATTGATCATGTATTTTTGGTTGTCAAACTGCGAATACCAGAGAATTGTATCATCAGAAAGCTTAAGAATCCCGAAAGTGAGACCGCCATCTTCATGATGAAACTTCATAAAATCGTTTTCAATAGTATGTGCGATTTCTTTATTTTGAATGATGTTCACTACTTCGCTTTCCCTTACCATATTCATGATTTCATTCTCAAAAAGGTGTTTTCTGATTCTGCTTCTGGAACCATCAGAGATCACAGCGATGTCTGCATCTATCTCAGTTCCATTGGAAAGTTTTAGTTTTCCGCTCTGCTGCTCATCGGGAATGATGGTTTCTTCGTAGGTGATCTTTTCCGGAGAAATGTTTTGTGCTAACAGATCAATTAATGAATGTCTTGAAATAGCAAAAACATAGTCCAGATTCTTTTCTGCCAGAATCTTTCCTGTATGGGAATATTGGGTATACTTCTTTAAAAAATTTCCATTTTTGAGAAGGAGATCAGGGTCGATGATTTGATAAAGATAATCCATTCCTTCTTTCGGAATGAGAAAGCCATGGCCTGCCAGATCTTTCTTGTTTCTCCTTTCGTAAATGTGATAATCAATCTTGTATTTTTCTAAGTAATTCGCCATGCTTAAGCCGGAAATACCGGCGCCCACGACAGCAATTTTCTTCATTTTCGGAATAACGTGTTTTTCAGGTTGGTTTTTTAAGTATTTTTTATCTCCTTTAGATGGATACAAAATTAAAATTAAAAACATTCACTATTTCAAAAAATGAATTAATTTGATTTGAGTTTTGTAAAAAATAGAATGAAAAACATAATACATACTTTATGATAAAAAAATATGATTGATTTATGTTTATCTATAAAATATATTTATTTGTAATACTTAAATGGTTTTAAGTTCGTTACGTGAAAAGATAGGATTGTTTTTTATCATGAATTTCTAAACTTTAATGCATAAAAAAACCGGAAAAAATTCCGGTTTTATGATTAAGCTTTTTCAAGCTGAACAGTAAAGTGTCTTAAGATTTCCGGTTCCCAGGTGATCTTATATCCTTTTGCTATTTCGTCACGTCTTTCATATACGTTTTTAATAGCAGCAGCAATATAATCCATGTGGTTATTGGTGTAGGTTCTTCTAGGAATGGCCAAACGTACCAATTCTAATTTCGGGTATCGGTTTTCTCTTGTAGCAGGATCTCTGTCTGCCAGTAAAGTCCCGATTTCTACAGTTCTGATTCCTGCCTCTTTGTAAATTTCCAATCCTAATGTCTGCGCCGGATATTCTTCACGGGAAACATTTGGAAGGAAGTTTAAAGAGTCAATGAATACAGCGTGTCCCCCGATCGGTTTCTGAACAGGGATTCCATATTCAATCAGTTTATTTCCAAGATATTCTACCTGAGAAATTCTGCTTTCAAGATAGGCAAATTCAGTAGCTTCGTCAAGACCTACTGCCAGTGCAGCCATGTCTCTGCCGGCCATTCCTCCGTAAGTAATGAATCCTTCATAAATGATGGTAAAGTTGGATGCTTTTCTGAAAACTTCTTCGTTATTTAACGCAATGAATCCACCAATGTTTACTAAACCATCTTTTTTAGAACTCATTGTCATTCCGTCTCCGTAAGAGAAAATCTCTTTGCAGATCTCTTTAATGCTTCTGTTTTCCTGTCCGGCTTCTCTTTTTTTGATAAAGTAAGCATTCTCTGCAAATCTGGCAGAATCGAAAAATACAGGGATTCCATATTGATCAGAAAGAGCTTTTACAGCTTTCATATTTTCCAAAGAAACGGGCTGTCCTCCTGAAGAGTTACAGGTAATGGTAATTAAACAGAAAGGGATATTTTCTTTAGGATGGCTTTTATAAACTTCTTCCAGTTTTTCAAGGTTGATATTTCCTTTGAAAGGATGAAGATCATTAATATCAAAAGCTTCGTCTATTGTACAGTCAATAGCATGTGCCTTTCTGATTTCGATGTGTCCTTTTGTGGTGTCAAAATGTGAGTTCCCCGGAACTACGTCACCTTCTTTTACCAGTACTGAGAAAAGAACATTTTCTGCAGCTCTTCCCTGATGTGTTGGCAATAAATATTTAAATCCTGTAATTCTTTCAACGGTTTGCTGTAATTGCTCGAAAGAACGTGATCCGGCATAGCTTTCGTCTCCGGTCATCAAAGCAGACCATTGCCTGTCAGACATTGCTCCGGTTCCGGAATCGGTAAGCAGGTCGATATAAACATGCGAAGATCTTAAGTTGAAAAGGTTATAATTAGCTTCTTTAAGCCATTGCTCTCTTTCTTCTCTGGTGGATTGATAGATTTCTTCCACCATTTTAATGCGGAAAGGTTCCGCGTACGGTAAATTCATGAGTTAAGTATGTTTTAAATTGTTTGTAAAGAAAATGTGCTTGAAAATAATTTTTCAAAATTCATCAATGTATAATTAAGACGGAAAAGGGGATTATTCCGGAGCCTTAAATATATTTTCATCAGAATGGAATCCGGCTACACCGCCGCTTACTGCAAACTTCATGGCAGAAGCCGCTGTCATTCCCACTACAGGTTTGATGTTTTTTTCTTCAGTAACAATTACCCAGCCCGAGATGGCGTACGAGTGGGGAAGATATACCGCAACGTAATTATGCTTGTCAACGTCCGACATTTCTTTTTGAGTTAAAAAGCCGATTCTCCAGATTTCCGGATTCTCATTGGTTTTTACCCATACAGGATCGTTGAATTTTTTCTTGTCGCCCACAAATGAAGACATTACGTCTTTTGTGGGGGTGTAAATATGTTTTACCCCCGGAGTTTTCTCCAGTAAGCTGTCCATCGTGTCGAAAAAGAATCTTCCAACCACGAATTTATTTCCCAGATATCCTAAAATAGCGGTAAACAGAATAATAGATACAAAAACAAGCCCCGGAATCTGCTTGGCAAGTGAGGGAACAAGATTGTCAATTGCACTTACAATATACCAGATCACAAAAATGGTAAGGCCAATAGGTCCAATGATAACCAATCCCTGGAAAAAGTTTTTCAGGAATAAGTTGGCGATATTTTCAAAGCTTGGCTTCTTCAAGGTAAATTAATCTATATTCTTTACTATTTTATTTTAACCGTGTATGGTTTCTTTATTTCCGTAGGATTTAATAATATTGGCCTCATATTCTAGCCATTCTTCCCAGCGTTTGTTTACTTTTTCCGGATCTCCCAGCTGTCTTGCAAATCCTATAAAAGTAGTGTAATGATTAGCTTCGGAAATCATAAGTTCTTTGTAGAAAACTTTAAGTTCTTCGTCTTTGATGTTTTCGGTAAGAACCTTGAATCTTTCACAGCTTCTGGCTTCAATCATGGCAGCAAAAAGCATTTTGTCTACGATGAGGTCTTCTCTTGTTCCCTGTATGATAAACTTAGCCAGTTCATTCACATAATCATCCTTTCTTGCTCTTCCAAAAGTAAAACCTCTTTTCTTAATGATCTCGTGAACCTGGTTGAAGTGATCCAGTTCTTCCTGTGCAATGGCAAGAAGTTCGGTCACAATCTCAGGATATTCCGGAAGCATTGTAATTAGTCCTATGGCATTGGTAGCAGCTTTTTGCTCGCACCAGGCATGATCCGTTAAAATTTCTCCAATGTTTCCTTCTGCAATATTTGCCCACCTTGGATCGGTGGGTAGTTTCAACTTAAACATGTTGTAAAATTTTTGTAAATTTAAACAAATTGAGGTAAGAAATGTGACTTTATTTCAATTTGATCATTAAAGTGCTAAGATGCGGTCTTTCTTCTTAGGAATTCCAGAATCTTCCAGCCTGAAGTATCTACCTTTTTCAATCCTGCAGAAATAATGAAGGCTAGCACGATATTAATCCCATAGATAATGACCATCAGCAGCCACCACGGCATATTTTCTTTTAATGGAACAACCAGAAAATAAACCAGTGAAGAACTGATTCCCTGTGCAAAGTAGAAGAATATGGCATTCTTTCCAATATAAGTGATGAAGTTTTCTTTTGTGATTTTCAATCGGTTATAAAGAACGAATAAGGTTACCAAAGAGAATAGCGCCCAGATGATGTAAGGGACTTTCGGCGGGAATTTATTTTTATTGATTTTATAAAAGATATCTCCTCCGTAATACCAGAACATCCATATAAGCGCAGCTCCTACAAGTCCATATAATACAGGAATTACTTTGGTGGGAATCTTTTTTCCTCGCATTGTGTGACCGATTAAAAATACCGCAAGATAAAAAGCAACATACCCCACCTGTCCTGCCGGATAATATTCCGGGAAGATGTTGAATAATAGAGTTAAAGCAATGCAAAGTCCAATGAACCAATTAATATGTCTTGGGAAAAATCTTAAGATAAGCACTCCGAAAATAGTAAGAATATAATAGACTTTAAGGTACCAGAAACTTCCCATTACCACCGGGAAAGTATCAGCGTTGGTGTACTGATGAAGATACCAGTTTCCCAGGTTTTCCCATTGAGGATAGGTTGAAATGCTGGTAGTAGAATATTTAGATCCAAATGTTGAATAAAAACTCTGGAGCCATTCCATGGAAAAGAAGGTGAGTCCGAATACTTTAAAGAAGTAATCTAAAAAGAACAGGAAGGTTACAAAAATCATATAAGTGATCTGCAGCTTCAGAAGACGGTACAATGTTTTTTCAATATTGGCTCCGGAAGTAATACCACTGAGTGCATAAAAGAGAGCGACATCAAAAACAAGAGAGAAAACTCTTACTTCAGCGGGAATGTAAAACTGTCCAGACCAGAAAGCTGTATGGATAAATATGATGGAAAGTGTGGCCAGTCCTTTGGCGAAATCAATGTAGAGATCTCTGTTCATTATTGTTATTTGAATATTCTTTTTTATGTTTTCAAAAATACAAAGAAATTGATTTGATAAAATATAAATGGTCTGCCTGATCCTAAATAAAAAAGGGGCGGTACATACTGCCCGCCTCCTTTCTTAAATATGCTAAAAATGAATGTTCTTTTTTATTGAAGATGTTTAAACTCTTCTGCAGAAATTTCTCCAGACTGAATTTTTCTCAGCTCATCAATATATTGGCTCATGTAGGCGTCAATTTCAGGATTTACTTTGTTCTTAGCCATCTTATAAGTTCCGTTTAATACTCCCTGATAATAATAGAAGAAGTTGTAATCGAAATTTGAAGCGTTAAGGTCGTACTGTCCTAAAAGGAATCCTAAACGAACTGCAGATCTTCTCTGTGCAGGTGTTCCGTGGTGTCCGGGATTAGTGGTCTGATAATCTCCAATGCTTTGCGCAAACTCGTAAGCGGCTGCAATTTCAGAGAAATTGGTTTTGTTGTAACCGTTTGGTCTTCTCAGATAGTATCCTGCGAATCCGTCTGCTTCAAGCTCGTTGGGTCTTGCTGTATTTTCGCTTACTGAAGGAAGCCCGAAAATATACTGCAGCTGATGTCCATACTCATGAGCAAGGATCATTGCGTTCACAATATCACCGCCTTTTGCCTTTGCATCATAATAGATCGCATACCCGTAATAAATTCTTCCATTACCATATGAGATGGCATTATAGGTGGAATTAAAATTGCTAGGATCATTCACAAATCGCAGAAGAGGGTTGCTTCTTCCCCACATGCTTGCAATTTTAGTCATTTGTGCATTCATAAAATTGGTGTCTGTGGAGTTTTGAAGTCCGGTCACTAAAACAGAACTGTTGCTCCAGTTGTTGTCTACATAAGAGCAGTTTTTTTCAAGATCTCCAGGTTGGTCAATTTTGGCATTAAGTGTTTCCTGCTGAGGTTGAACACTGTTGTCCATTTGGTCTTCACTACATGCTGTAAGGGATGTAACAGCAATGGCACCTGCTAATAAGCAGAGATTAAAGTTTCTTTTCATATATAAATTCAATTTGGTAAAACGAAGGTAATAAATTATCTCTTAAGTGTGAGTACATTATTGCAAAAAATTATTCAAAACATAGTGAATAGGATTTTATTTGAAAAAACATTGCTTTGATTGTAAGCTAATTAGAAATTTATATGTATATTTGCACCTCGAAATAACTAAAAATTTATAAACAATGTTTGCAATTGTAGAAATAGCAGGGCTTCAATACAAAGTTGAGCAAGACCAGAAGTTGTTTGTAAACCGTTTAAAAGGAGATAAAGGAGGAAAAGTTTCTTTCGATAAAGTTCTTCTTACTGTAAACGGTTCAATCACTGTTGGCGCCCCAGCTGTAAACGGAATCACTGTAGAAGCAGAGATCCTTGACCACGTTAAAGCTGATAAAGTAATCGTTTTCAAAAAGAAAAGAAGAAAAGGTTACAAAGTGAAAAACGGTCACAGACAATCTTTAACTCAAATCGTAATCACTGGTATTACTGGTTTTGAAGGTGGAGCTAAAAAAGCTACTGCTAAAAAAGAAACTGTGAAAGGTGAAGTTCTTTCAGACAACGCAACTGTTAACTTTGGTGAAGATCACGAGTTGAACTACCACTTAAAGAAAAACAACTTGTCTCAGTCTAAAGAGAACAGAGAAACTTTAATTACTTTAGGTAAAGCAGTTAAAGTGGAATTAGAAAAAAATATTCTTACACATGAAGAAGTAGATGCTGCTATCATCAAGAATATTGATCAATTTAAAGCACTTAATAAATAATCCAGTAATAAAATGGCACACAAGAAAGGAGTCGGTAGTTCCAAGAACGGTAGAGAGTCTCACTCTAAAAGATTAGGTGTGAAGATTTTCGGAGGACAAGCAGCTATTGCCGGAAATATTATTGTTAGACAAAGAGGTACTCAGCACCACCCAGGTGATAACGTGGGAATCGGTAAAGACCACACTTTGTTTGCATTAGTAGATGGTAAAGTTGTTTTCAGAAAGAAAGCAAACAACAGATCTTTCGTATCTGTAGAACCAAACGCATAATTAAAAGCGTTTTATAAAAATTAAAACCTCAGTTTTTGCTGAGGTTTTTTTATTCTTTAATTTAGATTTATTCATTTCTTTGTGAAATATATTTATATTTGTTTACTGTTCAATTATGAATCAGTTGCGAAAGCCGAAAAGCATACAGAGTAGGCCGATATTAAAACAAAATAACTATGAAAAACGTAAGAAAATTAAGCAGAAAGAATTTAAAAGAAGTAACCGGAGGAGTGGCAGCGGCCTGTCCTTCTATGTTTCAGTCCTGTGATGAGTGGTGCAGATGGTCTCCATGGCAGAAATCACACTGTATGCTTTCTCAGCCTTGTACAGAATGCTTTGAATAATAGAAACCTTAGATTTCTTTGAGATTTCATATAAAACTGAATATTTAGATATGTTCAGTTTTTATTTTAAGTTAAAAAAGCTAAATAATATCTTGTAGTAGTGAAATATTTATATATTTGTCCGTAATAAAATAAAGCTAACTATAATCATGAAAAATTTAAGAAAATTAACAAAGAACAGTCTGAGAAGTATTAACGGAGGTGAAGTGTGGTGTCCGTCAAAACCTATTACATCATGTAATGTATTTTGTGGACTGACAAAGGAACAGAAAATGCGCTGTCTGCTTGATGTAGAAGGATGCGAATGCTTTTAACAGTACCTGATTTATAAAGCTGAAAAATAAAAATTCGGCGGCTTCAAAGAAGCCGCCGAACCTGTTTTAGTTTATATTTTTTAGAATCCTACCTGGAATCCTGCCTTAACTCCGAATTTTGAGATATCCGGTCTATCCAGATAATTTCCTCTCCAGTTGAAATCAACCCTGAAAATTCTAAGATTTCCGATTCCTATATTTTCAATACCGAATCCGTATTCAAAGTAGATCTGATCACTTGGTGCAGAATATCTGAATCCTTCCACATTAATTGCCTTGGAAGCATCACTTAATGTACCATAAGCTCCTCTGATGAATGCAACCTCTCTAAGCTTTAGTTTTTTAATCAAAGGAATATAAGAAAGTATTTTTCCGTTAAAATGATGCTCCAGCTGAAGTGTAGCATATGCATCGGCTACAAATTCGTAATAGTTAAGCTGGGAAAATGTATTCGGAACCAAACCATAGGAAAGGTTGGCGGGAATAATATTCTGCAATGCCAAAGGAACCGTACTGAAATTCTTCCCTGCTTCAAGATTAACCACTAATTTACCCATGCTTCCAATCAGGAATGGCTTATTAAGCATAAACTGCAGCTTATCATAGTTGAAATCTGCATTAAATAATCCTTCAATACCTCTTGTATATCTTAAAACGATAGTAGGAGCCAGGTTTCGGGCCTGATAACGGTCAATTCCGGTTTGTGAGAATTTAGCTCCCGGTTTTGCAATTAAGCTGATGGTAACGTGGGAATCATTCACTGTTTTTCTCAGCTGTCCATCCTTATAATACATCAGGTTGAATTTCTCCGGAATAGCGGAGTGAATACTCTGCATTACCCCGTCTACTCTTATCTGAAAGTTTTTCCAGGGTTCAATAGCTGCAAAAACGCTTGTTTTGTTTACAGAGCTTAAAGAAATATTTTCTCCTCTTGCAAAAAAGGTACTGGTAGATGAAGATTGTGGAGTAACCCCGTCTCCGGAGGTAAGCTGCCCGCCAAGCTGAACGATATCTCTGCTGGTTGCAGCCCCAATCATAAAGCGGTTAAGCTTATTGAACATATATCTTGCTTCTACACCATATTTAAACTGTTGATCTTTAAAACCGTAAGCGGTATAAAACTGAGCTCTCCAGGTATCATTCAATCCGAAATAAGTTCTTGCTCCTAATCTTATTCTGTCGCCTTCTACCTCATTTCTTCCGTAGATTGAAAATATAGGACCTATATCAATTCCTTTAAATGCATTATAATAGCGTGAACCGAGTGTTTCAAACAGTTTTACCATTCGGTTGAATTTTGGGGTCTGCTGAAGCTGGTCAAGCATGTTATAAACTCCCTGCTCTGATTTGGATAGTGTGTCAGGTCTGGCTTTTACCCAATATGCATCGTCTTTATTGGTAAACTTGTCCTCGTATTCTTCTTCGGTACGTTTGAATACTTTCGGATCAAGAGGTTTGTTGAACTGATAATCGGAATAATCTACCGATCTTTTGGCGATGATACTTTTTGATCCCTTTTTCTTTGAGAAAGGACTCATCTCAAACTCGGTAACCAGTTTTTTAGGAAGGAATGTTTGATCATCAGGGTTGTCATATTCCACTTGGGTATAGACACTGTTGACGAAGTTAACATTTATTTTCTGTGTTGATTTTAATGTTGCGCCTAAAACGGCATACGTATCAGTATCTATATAGAGATTTCCCTGGAATGCAAGGATGTCTTTTCTTTTAGGCTGGTACCTGATCTGGAAGGCCTTTTCGCCACGAATAGTAATAGTATCCATCAAACTGTAATCATAAGTGCTGAAACCATCACTTCCTACAGGGCTTTGAAAACCGATATCGAAATAATTCAGAGTGTTATCATAGATGTTAATATCACGGTATAAGTTTTTAGCAGAAACGGTAATAACCTGATTGTCCTGAAAACCAGATGTTTTTTGAGCAACTAAAGTTCTTTTGCTGTCCTTGTCGGGTTTGTTTTTACCATAATTTTCATAAACGGCCTCATTCAGGAAAATGGGAAGCCCCAATCTTCCGCTTGCTGTAGAATCAGCATAATCGAAAATGAAATCCAGTTTATTGAAAATCTTTTTCTTCATAAACGTGCTGTCTATGTTATTAAGATCAAACTGGGTCTTTTCATATTCTTTGTAGGAATAAGTATCGAATTTTTCTAGTCCGTTATTTCTTTTATGTGCCCATACTTTCTGCATAATGGCATAAGCGGGGTTTTCTTTCTTATTCTTGTATTTTGTCTTACCGCTTTGAAGGACAATTTCCTGGATGTCACTTACTTTAGCCTGTGATAGCTGCACAAAAATATTCTCAGCATTTTCGGGAGTAATGTCAAGCGTTTCCGTAGTATAGCTTTTTCTGGAAAATTTTAACTGATGAATGATGCTGTCTGACTGTATAGCGAAGCTTCCTGAAGTGGTCGTCAGGGAAGGTGTTTTATCATTGTTGATAAAAATATCAACATTATTGAGCTCCTTATTGCTTTTTTCGTCAACTATCCTACCGCTGACCCGGTTTTGAGCACATACGGAACTGGAGAGAATCAGAAAAAAAAATAAAAGATAGTGTTTTTGGGAGTTATTGTTTAACATCATTCGTTTCTTCAGGCAATTAGCATAAACAAAAAGCATGCAGTTTATTAAAAAAATAGGTAAAAAAATAAAATATTTTTATTCTATAGTATAAAACGGCAAATGTAGCGAAAATTATATACGCATTCATTAAAATTGGATGAGAAATTTTAATGCTTAATGAATAAGAATCAGAGGATTAATAAGCAATGAAAAGAGTAGCATTCCTGGATTATTTCTTTATGATTCAGAAATAAAAAAAGACTTACAGAAATGTAAGTCTTTTTTGGCTCCTCCTGCTGGGCTCGAACCAGCGACCCTCTGATTAACAGTAAGTGGTCACGGTATTTTCTTTGTTTTACTTTTGTTTACAAATATACTGGATTTATGGTGTTTATAAACTATAAACATTTTTTCTATTGACATCTTTTTACTAATTTTGACCTTTCAACTTGACCTGTAACTTGACCTATGGCAACAATACAACTCATGCTCCGCAACAAACCTAAAGCAGACGGAAGCCTACCCATCATTTTTAAAATTTATCACGGAACTAAATCTAAAGTGATTACTACACCGTTTTCTGTACAGGAGAACCAATGGGACACCAAAAACAAGAAAGTGAAATCTTCTCACGGCAAAGCCCGTGAAATTAACGAATCTCTGAAAAACTAGATACCCGTCTTCATGAGGTTATTGTTGATTTGGAAGCAGAGGAGGTAGATTATACTTTGAGTGATATTGATACGAGATTCAGGAACTACACCGAAGACAACAAAATAAAGTCTATTTCTGTAAAAGATTTATTTCAGCAGAGAATTGATACATTGAATGAAGCAGGTAATTTTAACTATGCAAAAACAATTAAAGATTCCATGACTTCTCTTTTCAAATTTGAGAAAAACAAAGACCTTAGATTTAAAGATATTGATTTTGAATATCTGGTCAGATACGAAACTTTTTTGGCTAAAACCTGCAAAAACTCCAGTATCAAAATAAAAATGATTGATTTACGGACATTGTACAACTTTGCAATCAATTCAGGCTATGCAAAAAAAGAACATTATCCGTTTAAAAGTTACAGTATTCAGAAACAGTTAAAACAAAAAGCTAGAAAAATAGCATTGAGCGAAGAGCAGTTTGCCATGTTCAAAACTTTTGATTGTGGAGAATTTCCAAAATACACCAATACCTATAAAATGTTTCTGTTTTCTTACTACGTTGGCGGAATGAACTTTAAAGATATGGCATTTTTAGAATGGGATAACATAAAAGATAACCGTCTGTATTATACGAGAAGCAAAACAGGTCGGGATTTTAACGTTCCTTTACGAGCAGAAGCACTAGAGATACTAGAGTATTACAGAAGCTATGTAAAACCAGAACCGGTAAAATATATCTTTCCTGTTATCCTAAAGAACGACCTTACAGAAAAACAACTGTTTGGAAGATACAGACGGTGTTTAAAAATCTTTAACATCAATCTGAAATTCATAGCAGAGCAAACAGGAATTGACGAATCTTTGACTAGCTATGTAAGCCGTCATTCCTTTGCTACACATTTAAAATTCAATAATGTTTCAGCCGATGTAATCAGTCAGATTATGGGGCATTCCTCTGTTGCTGTCACAAACTCCTACCTGAAAGATTTTGAGAATGATATTGTAGACGATGCTTTCAGTAAATTAGCATAAATGAAAAATATTAGCACATGTGATATCAAATCTTACGACAAAATAATGCGTGAGATTGGAAAAGGGGGTTTTGAAGGTATTAAAAACCTAATTGAGCAAAATTTATATCTGGAATACGGATATATTAAAGATTTCATCCCCGAACAGTACAATCTAAAGTACGAAAATCTAAATGATAATGGAAAAATTATTGTTCTTAATAATATAATTAAAGAACTAAATCAGGATATCAAAGTCATTGGAACAAGAGGAGAATTTGAGGATTTTGACTGGCAACAATCATTGCTGGCTGAATTTCCAAATACTTTTAATGATTCTGCGGATGATATAGAACAAAAAATAAATGAATGGTGTGTAGACTTACCAATATATGAGATTGAGCCATTTTCATACAGTATCTCACAGAATGATTTAATGATAGACTGCTACGAGTTATTTAAAAACCTCATAGATGATTTAGAAATTGACCCAATCAGCAAGAATAAAGTTTTCAACGACATTATCAATAAATTACAGGAATCCATCATATATAATAACGAGTTTTTACATACAAACTCAGAAACTAAAGATGATGTTTATTTGTTCACCGAAAAAATAAATTTGTTATACCAGCAAGTTCTGACAATGATAGAAAATGAATTTTCTCAATATCTTGGTTTTTCAAATTTTGCAGTTTCAACAGTTCCGACTCCTTCGTTTAATGCTGTACGACAAACGGTTTTTGGATTGAAGTTTGATTTTATCGAAAAATTGCATTATAATCTTGATGCAAAAGGATTTATCGATGAATCCTGTACGAAAGAAATATTTTTACAGCATTTTTTTGTAGATACTGTTCCTGAAACTCGTATAGTGCTACATGGTAAGAATCAGCGTGATATAGGGTGTTTGATTGGGTCGCTACGAGAGTTCTTTAAGGAAGATTATCAGGGCGCTACGTTTTTTAATAAGTTTTGGGCAGACAGATTCGAGCTTCAGACTAATGGTGATTCCCGGAACCCGAAAACCAAAAAACCAAACGACATCAGCAAGATAATTAGCGAGGTGAAAACGGGCTATAGACCACCAACAAAAGAACAAGCAATTGCTGAAATTGTCGAAAACCTCAAAGCCATTCCACAGTAATTCCGCATAAATTTAACACATAGTTCTTGAAACTCCTTTTTACAGGGAGTTTTTGTTTTTTGCGGAATGCTTTATTCCTCGATTGTTCCGCATTTCCCGCCATAGCTTTGTAAACAGATTCAGCAACGAAGCTGGATAATAAAAAAAGAAATATGGTAAAAATTTTACAAGAATTTAAAGAAATGCTAATGAGCATTGCAGGTGAACTCAAAGAACTGAAAGAAACAGTCCGAATGTCAACGATTCTGAACAAAGAAGTACTGGACGTAAACGAAGCTGCCGTACTCACGGGTTATAAGGTAAGTTATCTTCATAAACTCAGCAGTGTCGGAACAGATTTACCCATTTATTCATCTTCTGGTAATGGGAAACTTTACTTTAAAAGACTGGAACTGTTGGAATGGATGACAAAACATAAAAGAAATAATTTCAATGATTTTCAGAATCAGGTAGATGATTATTTCTCAAAAAAAGGTAAAAAAGCAGCATAATAAACCTTATGCACTGGTGTACAAGGCTGGGAAAGCAGAATCTTTGCTACTACACCACACACCATGCCGTGCGCATACTGTAAAAGCCTTATAGACACCTGAAGAATCAACTAAAAATTTAAAGAAATAAACCAAAGACATTGCAAAAACAGCCGTGTATAGCCCTTGCTATGTCTTTTTTTAAGAAAACAAAGAAAAAAATGAACAAAGAAAAACCAGTACAATCTCAACATGAGATTTTAGAAAAATTATTGAATGAAATCATGTCGTAGATTTCAGACGTTTTTGAACTTACCCGAAAACGAGAACATAAACAAAAACATCTTTTGTAGGTATAATAAAAACCTGAGCGAGGTTGCAAAGGCTAATCAATGGAGCTTATGCAAAAGCTTTGATTATACTTATATCTATAATGGACAGTACTGTAAACAGCTGGATAAAGACGATTTAAAAGACTTTTTAGGTAAATGTGCCGCTAAAATGGGTTGCCCTGATTATGATGCTGCTCATTATGAGTTCAAAGACAAACTATTAAAGCAGTTTTTGACCGACTGCCATTTATCACAGCCAGTCCCTGATGAAAATAAAATGATAATCAATCTACAGAATGGGACTTTTGAATTTGAAAATGACTCGTGGACGCTTCGTGACTTCGATTCAGCGGATTTTATGACCTATCAGCTCCCGTTTTGCTATGATGAGACAGCCACTTGTCCGATGTTTAACGGTTATCTGGACAAAGTTTTACCTGATAAAGAAAGTCAGATGATATTACAGGAATTTGCCGGGTATATTTTTACCAAACTGAATCTTGAAAAAATGTTGATGCTTACGGGTTCGGGGCAAAACGGGAAAAGTGTATTTTTTGATATAATATGCGCTTTGCTTGGCAGAGAGAATGTCTTACAATATACGCTAGGGGCATTTTCAAGCGAGTACAACAGAGCGAAATTGACGGATGTATTGCTTAATTACAGCAGTGAAAAAGGAACTGATGTAAACCCCGATACTTTTAAAGCGTTAGTTAGTGGTGAGCCGTTACAGGCAAGAGAGCCGTATGGCAGAAGCTTTACTTTGCATAATACCGTCAGATTTATCATCAACGCCAATGAACTTCCTAGTGAAATTGAGCTTACAGATGCCTTTTTCAGAAGATGGATTATTATTCCTTTTGAAGTTCAAATCAGCGAAGAAGAAAAAGATATTGATTTGTCTAAAAAAATAATTGCAAATGAATTAGCAGGAGTTTTCAACTGGCTTTTACAGGGGCTTGATAGAATTGTTAAAAACAGAAGATTTACCATAGCGAAAAAGTCAATAATGCAATAGGTGAGTTTAAATGGCAGTCTGATAAGGTTAATTTGTTTATAGATGAATTTAACTATACGGCATCGGATACAAACAAAGTTCATTTATCCGACCTGTATAAAGACTATAAGCAGTTTTGTCAGGATGACGGTTATAAGCCGTTGGGAAAAAATAAATTTTCAAAAAACTGGAAAACAAAAAATTTGAAAAATCCAGAGCGAGTAATGGCTCTATTTGTTTTGGTATGGCTTCCGCTCAATCAGATAATATTGATGATTTTTTGCCTTTCTAAAAAAAAGATTTGTTTTTACGATTCAGTTTTTCAGTTTTTCGGGGTGTTATGAAAAACTGAATTTCTGAACCCTGATTTAAACATTTTTTTTTCAAACAGATATAAATATGATTAGAGAAAAATATATCATCAACAGAAAGACGGTACAGGATTTTGAAAATGAGATCGGCTTTGAGATTGAATCTGATTATGTTATTGTATTATACGACAAAACAGATGGTTCAGTACTAGGAGAGATCTATAGTAAGTTTGACGGCTGGCTTGAAGTAGATATTAACCCGGAGTATGAGATACAGCCTTTACAGGTAGAAATATTCTTACTACAGTTTTTAGATCGTGAAAATGATCCTGTATGGAATCTCTGTAAAAAAGATCTTTCGGATATTCACATTGTAGATAAAGCACTGTCAAAATGGAAAGATAGAATTGGGTATGTTTATTTGAATTAGTTGTAAGTATGAAAAAAAAGATTTGTTTTTACGATTCAGTTTTTCAGTTTTTCAGTGTGTTATGAAAAACTGAATTTCTGAAGCTCATTTTAAACATATTTTTTTTCAAACAACCTCAACACATATTAATGTTTTTGCTGTTATGGAATAATCACATCTCACATCTCACATTTTACAGATCTTACTCTAACCGATATGTTTATTTGAATTAAACTACATAGTACTATCTAATGGGCAAAAATAACTTATATTCAGCAGTAAAAATAAAACAGGCAACCATAATAGATTGCCTGTTTCTTAATTATCAAATATCTCAAACCATTTTCGTGGAGTGATCAAAGTTAGAGCATGAAATCCAATGCCCTAATTTATTACCAAATTGTTTGGAACATTACCTGTCTCCACAATAATAACCTTAATATCAAGTCATTTTATTTTTTCATTTCAACAGATGTTTTATGCATTTCTCTTTGCTTGAAAATTCTTTCTCTACTGATATTAGCCTTATAAATAAATAAACCAAGAGTAAAGAGTACTATAATAAAAAAATAATAATAGTACTTTTTATTATAGTCATAATTTTCATTAAAATCCTCAAAGCCTTCTTTATAAAGATAGGAAGCGCTAATGATACCGATAACAACACAAGCAATCACGTATGCCTTTCCGGAAAGTGTAGTGTAGTTAATATCATAATATTGGTAAACCAAATCATAGATTGTTGTTGCTAAAACAGAAATTAAAACTAAAAAGACTCCAAAAGTTGTATATTTTGAATATGACTTTCCTTCTTTTCTATAATAAAAAGTATAAATATGATAAAAAAGCAATCTTATAAATCTAATCATTTTAAAATAGGGGTTTACCATCGTTACCATATGTTTCATAAAGTGCCGTTATGGCAAAATAGCCTACCGATACCCAAGCTGTAGCAGGAAAAAAGCCTGCAACTCCCATCAATCCATCAACAACAGCTCTAGTACCTGAGATTTTACCCTGGCTATATTGATAAGCTGTATTTGTTAAACCAACAATACCAACAGTTGTTCCTAACCCTTTTAAAACTGTTGAAGCAGTTCCCAATGCTTTAGCAGAAAAAGGTAGTTTTGTACTTATGATTTCTGCAAAAATACGACTTTTTGTAATATTTGAAGCACCATTCCAGTTTGATAGTCCTTTTTCTGCTACTGTGGAACCTGCCTGTATCATTCCTGCAAATTGTGATACTTTAATTGGATTACCTTGAATCCAGTTGAACGAATTATCGATAAGACTATTTTGCAAACCATCGGCAATTTTAAACATATTAGCTACCATTTCTTCTGATGTATTAGCATCTCCTTCTTCTCCTGCCATCCAATAAGTTAGATATCCGTTCTTTGAAATAGTTGAATAAATTCCTCTTTTTTCCCATTCACTTCGAAGTCCATCTAATAAAGAGTAATCTACTTTTCCACTTCCACCGCCACCGTCTCCAGGATTTATTCCAAGAAAATTGGTAGCATATTTAGGTTTAAATGATGCACCAAGAAAACCATAGGTCTGGCCTGATGTATCGGTAATATGCCCTGAATCATCCATCCATCTTCCATCAGGATCTCTCATTAAAACAGGGTTGTTAGCAACATACGCAAAAGGACTGGTCGAGGTATAGGCTTCTGCCAACTGGTCTATTCCGTTCCATCTTCCAAGATCAGGCATATACTGTCTCCATCCGTAGTCAAACAATCCTGTTTCCTGAAGTTCTTTGCCATTATATTTATAACTGTAGAAGCTTCCAAAACCTGAATTGCTGAACGAATTTGAAATATGGTTCAGTCCAAAAGGATAATAATTGTTGGTATCTATAATTTCAGGAGCACCTTCGCTGTTTTTTGCAAAACTTACCCTGGCATTTCCAAGGTGGTCTATGTACTGGTAAATATAGCGGTTTTCTGTGAAACTGTAATATCCTGCTGCTGTGGAAACAAAATCCAGCTTCCATTCTGGGGTTGGATTTCCAGGAAATACAAATGATGCATTTCTATAAGCCTGCTGTTCAAAGGCACTTTCCGTTCTGCATTCAAGACATATTCCGCCTCCTTCGTTGTAGGTGTACTGGAAGCCATCCAGATAGTCTGTAATACGGGTGGTGGTAGATCCTCTTGGGGGTGCACTGGAATAGGTTTTACGCAGTTTGGTTCCGTCTGCACGGTAAAGATAGTTCATCCTGCTGTTCAGCGTCAGCCCAAATCCGTCTGACTGCTGAACAGTGTACTCAGTGGAAAGGTTCAGATAATTGTATTGGATGGATTTGATTCCTTTATCCAGCATATCTTTCATGTTCCCGTTCTGATCATAGGTAATAAGATTATTTCCGCCTTCATACCCTGAATCATTCAATGCATTTTCGGTTACTTTAGTCAATTGATTTCCAGTATAATCATATACCAAGTCATCTGCCTGTGTGGCTGTACTTCCGTTCACAGGGAAGGCATTTCTTTTTAGGGTCTTGATGTTTCCTCCCAGATCATAAGTAAGGTGCTCATTGTAATAATTGTTAAAGGGAACCGTAGCATTAGGTTCAGAATAGACAGCATCCTTTAGCCTGCTTAGCCCGTCATAACTGTAATTATACCTTTTCAGTATATCTTCGGAAGCATTTTTCCAGTCTACTTCTGTGATTATTCCTGAGAATTTTCCAGGAGCTACATTGGAGTTTACCGGACTGGAATATTTCATTTCATATCCAAACAGTTTACCGTTCAGATTGGAAGGATCATTGATCTTAGTATTCCATCCCCTGATATTATAAGTATAGTCAATGCTCTGTAATGGCTGGGAAGGATTGGTTCCCCCAAGTTTTTTGTTTTTCAGCTGTGAAAGCTCATTGTATTCATTCTGTACCAAAATTTCTTCTGGATTAGAATCAATTTGGTGTTTATGCACCAACAATCTGTTCTGGTGATCATAGGTAAAAGTCTGTGTGATTACTTTTTCTGGATCTGTTGCCAGTCTTTTGTGCAGCACTTTACTTTGTTGTATCATACCAGCAAAGTCAAGTAATAATTCTGTTTTGGAATATCCGCCTAAATGATTAATAGAATGAGCTCCAATCACTCTTCCTTTTCTGTCATAATAGGTATAGGTTTTTGTCCAGCCATCATCTTCAATATTCTTTACAAGGCTGAGTACAGGAAGTCCTTTTGTACTCTTTCCATCTGTGGTAGGGGTGTCTGTCAGTACAGTTTGCCCCATAATACTTGAAGGTACAGGGGGATTAAAGCCATACTGCTGAGGATAAGAATCATAATACGTAACAGACAAAAGCGTATTGAGCCCCCAATTCATATTGGTATAATAATAAGGCATTCCATTTGCTGTCAGAGGGGTATTATCCCTTCCTTCAAGGACAGCTCCCCCAAGGATCTGATTCTGCATCCCGATCCTACTATTATTAGACTTTACGATTCCTGTATAAATAGGTCTTCCCAACACATCGTATTTATAGATGATCCAGTCGAAAGTTTTCCTTAGATTCGCATCCTGGGATAGAATCATTCTGTCCGCTTGTCATACACCATAAACTCCCAGCCTTTTCCTGGAATTTTCTTTTCCACGAGTCTGTTCCAGCCATCATACCGGTACTGGTAGCATAAATTATCTACCATATCTAGGGTTAATGCAGAAGCTGAAGCTAATGGAGGAAGGGTATAAGCCAGTCCGCCATATTCGTTGTAAATATAGTACGTATCTGCATTCTGGACTCCGTCTTTTTTTCTGGTTAAGATGGTCTGTCCTTTCTTATTTTTAAATTGGGTGGTTATATTACCGTCTTCATCTGTAACCGTAGATTTATATAACGTGTTTTCAGCGTAGGTTCCTGAAAGACTCAACTCGCTGTTGGTTCGTCCCTCTATCCAGCTTGTAACTACACTATATTTTTTTACCGCATCTGCTGAGGTATTGGCATCATATGAAAACTGTACGGGATGTCCAGACCAGTCGTTCCCGACCTGTTTTTGCTGTAATGATCTTCCCAAAGGAGACGATTCCAGTACTTTTTCAGCATAGATTTTTTCATTTCCGTAAAGAGAAGAAGCATTAGAAAGCGGGTCTGCATATAAAGCTCCATTCTGTGTCCCTGACTGCGGAACAGGAAGGTAGCTTTTTACCTGTCTTCCATAGGTGTCATATTCCACAGGAACAGCAATATCTTTTCCTGAGGGTGTTGCTTTTACAGCGATATTCTGCTTCACTCTTCCCAGCCCGTCAAGATATTGTACGGTTTCTGTTTTTTTGGAACAGTCTTCTGTTAAACAGGTTTTCTCATAAATATAATTTTCTGTCTGTGTAAGGTTGGTCTGTGCATAAGTAAAGCCAACCACAAACAAATTTAGGAGTAGCGTTATTTTTTTCATTGTGTTTAGTTTTTGTAGTTGTATTGGTATTCTTTCAGCGTTACCCCATTCATATCCACTATTTTCTGTAACCTGTTATTAGCGTCATACTTATAGATTACCCTGATTCCATTAGGTGGAGTAGTGGTGGTGGTTCCTATGAGAGGATCATAGGTGGTGGTGGTGATCTGGAAGTCCTTCAATGCTGCTGTTTTTCTGAAATTATCCAGTGCTGTAAGTAGTGCCTGCTCATTAGCCGGGTTTTGAGCATCTGCATTGGAAGCATCTACAATAGCCTGAATATAAGGAGTTACCTGTGCATATGTTGCTCCTTCTATCCTGGCAATAGGCTGTGTTTTGTCATATCCATACACAATAGCTGTAGGGATGCCTACGGAAGACGTTAATTGCAGGAGGTTTCCTTTTTCGTCATAGAGATCAAATTTCATTGTTGTTTTTGTCGTTCCGTCACTTAGGTTAGTAGCCAGCACCGAAGTAGGTAACGTACTGCCTGCATTATCATATTTTGTCTCCGCTTTGGACACTGTTTTTCCGTCATTTTTTTCTTCCGCTAGAACAGGAGCGTCTAAAATATGAGCGTTAGAAAGGTTGGCATATCCCGTTTCAGGATAGGTATAGAATTGTTCTACGGTATTCCCGTCTACTATATTTTTAGTAGATGCTACGCCAAAATTGAATGCATTGAAATTGGTTTCCAATTTCTCTTCTATACTTTGTCCGTTATCAAAATAAGAAATCGATGTATTCACCGTTTTCTTCAGCCATCCTAATTTAGAATACACATCCTCAAAAGGATTATAGTCCGAAGCTCCCGGAATATCAGCAAATGTATATTCACTTTTCTCTAAAACCAGTAGTTTATTCTGGGAATTATAGACTTCTTTTTTGTCTAATAGCCCTCCACTTGTAAAAGCATAATATGGCCAATACATTTTACTGGCTCCATTCACTGTATATGGTTCCTGGGGATAATCATCAGGTGTCTTATAATAGTATTTTATATATCCGTTACTGTCATTGTCATTGGTGACTTTAACATTTTTATAAAGTAAATAAGTATTGGCATTTTGATCTATTTCAGGAAAATAAGCATATCCAGAAGAAGCATTGCTGTCTGAAAAACTATTATACTCGAACTTGGTGGTTTTTGTAGGAGTAGCATCTGTTTTACTGTTGTAGTATTTTATACTCGCAATTCTTACTCCCCCAATTTGAGTAGAATTTTTAAGTGGAAGCGGAAGGTGAGCAATTTGAAATATATGAGCTAAGCCTCTTCCACCAGAACCTGTTACTCTTAGTTTATAATTTCCCGGGGCTAAACTAAACTCTCTTGTAATTGTATTAGCCCCACATGTTGTTCCAAAAAACTGTTCGCCATTATTATTAGTAACATAATAGTCGACATATGGAGGAGTATTGGTATCCCAATATAAAGGGGGTGTAAATAATTCGTCATAACCAAATGCTATAAATATTTTTCTTGGTTTGGTTCCTGACACTGTAAACGAATAGTCAGTTGCCTGATTGGTATTATATATTATATCCTTTGTTGGTTCCAGATACTGAACTGCAGGATCTGCATAATTATCACCATCCATAATAGTGTTAAGATAATTTGGATCCGCTCTGTTAAAATACATCTGATGTGGCTCGAAATTATATTCAACGACTCCTCCAGAAGGATTGATCACCTTTTTTAAAACTTCGATATTACCAGGTAATGCATTACCATAGCTTGGACATAGAACTGCTAAATTGATTCCAGGATATGAAGGCTCACCATAAGAAACATTACTATATGTAAATTCTGTAGTCTCTGTTCCTATCGAATTTCTATTCAGCTTTTTCAGTTTGTTTAATGTTCTTTTATAAGCATTAATATATTCAAAGGCATATCCCGAAATAACATGGTTATAATTATCTTTTAAAATGATTTTATCTACTTTATAAGGGTCATTCATTGTACCTTCCATTGAAGGCTCATACACGTTATCAAACTCTATCTTTCCATATCCCGGAGAAGTAATCGTTTTTAGCTTGCAGGTTTCATATAAAAGGGTAGTTCCATTGGTCTTATATTTTATATCTTTCTGATAAGAAAAATTAGCCAGTTCAATATTATTAGCATCTTTTATTTGTGTTAAAAAGAAGGCTGATTTATAAATTCTCCCTCCACGTGCATTAGAATCAGGATTCTGATTACTTCTGCTGTAATCATTAAAGATATATTGTATTCCCTTCGTGTCTGTTATTGTAAATGATTTTATAATAAGCGTTGCATTATTGCTTTCCGGCACATAATTGATTCTAACCTTATTTGAAGATAAATTAACGAGTTCAAAAGTATTGTTTTGTATATTTCTTTTAAATCTTAATTTTCCTGAAGCTCCAGGTAAACTATAGTAGTAAATATCATCAAAATTATTTTTTTCATAACCGCTTACACTGGCATTATCATACATTTCGTCAACATCTCCAACAATACTTCTGGAAATAACACCTCCTGCAAATAACGACCAACCATTACCAACCTGACTCGCTGGTTCATTTTCAGAAGCATTCATAGGGTTGTAAGATAATCCCACATTTAAGCTCACTCCGCTATTATAAGTGGGTAATCCCAACAAAGAAAATGAAACATCAGAAAGCCCTGTGGCATTGGAAACAGGAGTATTGGCATAGGTAGCAAGGGAAGAAACGGAAGGTACTGGTTTGGGAAAATCTCCGAAATTCACTTCTTGCTGGGCATAAAGCTGCCCCATACCAGCAATAAGAATTGCCAGTGAAATGATTGTTTTTTTCATCTTGTTTATTTCTTTATGAGTTTGGCACTAGCCGTTTTATTAGTATCAGTTTTGATAGTCACCAGATAGGCACCCTGAATGAGTGCCTGGGTGTTTAACTTGGTGACTCTGTTTTTGGTTGTAAGATTTTGAAGCTGTCTTCCGGACATATCATATAATAGAATATCAGCATCCTTAAAATCAAAGCCTATTTCTACGTAAGCATAATCAGAGACTGGGTTCGGATAGATCTTGATATCATACTTTTCAATCAGATCACCTACCTGCTTATCTCCAAGCTTTACAATCTTCCAGTTTTCTTTTCCCAGCTCTTCTGCGCTCGTTCCTGCAATTACGATTGATCCGTCACGGTTAAGCTTCAGGTCAGATAACCTTTCTTCTTTTTGTCTGGATTCACCTTTGACATGTTTTTTCCATGATTCGTTCCCTAGCTGATCAATGTACAATAGCCAAAACGTCTCGTCATCGGCTTTTATCCTGCCTTCAGCCTGCGTATAGCCACCTAATAATACGCCTTTTATAGACTTATCATCCGAAGACTGAATCACACTCATTCCCATCAGAATATCCCTGTTTCCAAAGCTGTAAGACTTCTGGAACCCTTCATTCCCGTTTTGATCTAAAGCAATAACCCATAAATCAGTTCCTTCTTCTATTCCTTCGGTTTTATTGCCTGATCTTTCTGATCTGGATTCTCCACCGATAATGTAACCCGTTGCTGTTAACGCAAGTGTTCTTATATGATCATCACCTTTTCCTCCAAAGTTCTTCTCCCATTCTACTTTTCCATCTTTTGAGAGCTTGACAATCCAGTAATCTCCTTCCCCGTAGTTTTCTGTTTTCTTTGTGCCACCGATACCGCTTCTGGAGTATATTCCGAGTAATGCTCCTCCATCCCGTGTAGGGATCATCTTCTCGACCTGGTCTAATCCTTTCGATCCAAAAATAAATTGGGAGAGTTCTTTTCCGTCTTTATCTAATCTAATGACAAGTACATCTTTCGAACCGTAGCCTTTAGGAGAGTTTTGCACGTTGCCAGCTACAAAGAATCCCTGATCTGTAGTCTGAATTACAGCTCTTGCTTCTTCATCTGCTAAAGTTCCAATAGTTTTTTGCCATAGCTCGTCTCCAAATTCATTAATTCTAATGAGCCAAACGTCTGAACTGCCTTTAGAATCGTCCTTTTTATCCAGTCCCTTGTTTGAATATGACGTGCCTGAAATCAAAAAACCACCATCCTGGGTCGTGACAGTTGAAGATAGGTAGTCGTGATTGTTTCCAGAGAAGTACTTTTCCCAGATTTGGTTTCCCTGCTGATTCAATTTGATCAAGTGAAAATCGTAGCCGTTGTTCTGCTTACTTCCTGCTCTTGGTGGCTGTATGGAGCTTCCTGTGATCAGGTACTGGCCGTCAATTGTTGTTGTAATCTGGCTTAAAAAATCCTGCGAACTGGATTTGATGTCCCGTTGCCAGAGTGTCTGCTGGGCGGACATTGTGAGGGAGGTGCATATTATACATGCACTAAGGTACAGTTTTGTCATCCTTTGTTGTTTTATGTTAAAAATTGCGCAAATATAAAGATATTATTATTGATCTTTATTTGTTTTCAAAGATATACAGTCAAAGCGTCAAAACTTGACGTGTTATCTCTGAATTTTCCCGATTAGTGGGTTTGGATGGATTTGGGAGTAGTGTAATAATAAGTATAGATATTTATAGTACTATGGTATTATCTTCGAGGTTTTTTGTCAGCCCCTCTTTTCATCGGTGTTTACAGAAGCCTTGTATACAAAGACACAAGGCTGTTGGTAGGTGTTACATCTTTACCAAATCAAACCAAGTTCCATAGCTTTTCCACTGAATCTGAGTTGCTGATATTTTCCTGAACTCAAAATTCTGTGTTGTTGGTGACATGTTATATTTTAACGTAAAGTTATACTGCGTAGTGCTGTTAATACTTTCATCTACACTTCCACCATAAGGATGTGCTTTGATTGTTCCTGTCAAACTTAGTTCTGATGTACCTGTAATTGTAATAACATCATTTGATGTAAACTTATACAGTTTGTTTGAGGTTGTCCCATTTGTTACGCCCCAAGTTCCCTGAATCCATGTTGGGGATGGAAATATTGGGTTGTTGCAGGTGGCTGTTGATTGGTCGTGGTGTTGTTATCATCATCATTGTTGCCCGAGCAACTTGTAATTAATAATGTAGCTATTAGCGATAATGCTTGTAATAAATGTTTTTTCATAATATAGAGTTTAATATATTTCAATGTCTGTTTTAAGAATCCAGCCTTTACTTATTACCCCATCAGTATTTGTGAAGGTGGTGTATGCAAAATATTGGGTTTCATTTGATACAAATACTTTTGCTCCATACGGTAAATACGTATCTTTTCTGCTGTTCTGATTTGGTTTTTGGTGAAAATATGCTCTGGGTTGAATTACAATATATTCCTGATATGGCTGCTCTCCCTCATTAGCTGTTGTTTCACTTCGGTTGTTTTGATTGATACCCAGTAAGGCTTCTCTTTTTTGACTGGCTTCTGCGTAACTGTCAAAACTGAGAATATATCTTTTTTCAACGTTTTTTAGTTCTAGATTTATCATAGCTTTTTGTTGTGCTTGGTCTATGAGCTGGTATTCTTTGTCTTTGCTGATAAATGCATCCGTTTCAAATATTCCTGTAACTACTATCTTTTGCCCTTCGTGCGAAAAGAAAGCGTCCCCTTCAAAAACCACAAAAGAGTATCTTTTTTGAATTGTTTGTGGGTCAGGCAGGCTTACAGTCGGTGGGGTATACTGAATGGATGTATCGGCTTGTATTGCTGTTGTTGTTGGAGTTTTTTCCTGTACAATCTTGTTTTCGCAATTTATCAAAGTGATTGGGAGGGTGAGTATCAAAACTTTTAATCGGTATCTTTTGAAAAACAGGACGATAAGCATGTATGCTAACCAAAATAGCAGGAGGTATTTGTAGTCGGCAAATACAGCTTTTGCATACAACACAACTTTATTAGAGTATCTCTTAAACTCAGAATCATACAATAACTCACTGCACATCATTCCGTTTGTGGGTAAATCTATCTTTGTTCCAAATGGTGTCGTCTGGTATAATACACCAACAGGCGTTGTGCGGGTGTCATATTCCTGGCTTACAATTATTTCCCATCGGAAGTATAATCAGGTAGATTACTGGTATTTGGGATATATGAGAATGTACTGAAATGTTGGACTGCAAATACTGTTACAAAAGCTAATGCAAAACCTATCATTATCGATTTAGGGATGTTGCGGTAAACCTGAATAGTTTTCTTTTCCATACTAGTAATATTCTGCTATTCCATCATTTGACATCACAATGATTTTTTTGTAATCCTGAGAAACGAACACATAGACATTCTCTTTAGAACTGGTGTTGTAGTACAGGGATTGTTTAAAAATCTTTCCTGAAACCTCTTTATATCCTGATTTTTTTATTTCAGCTGCCCAATAGGCTTCCTGGCCATTGTTATAAACTGTAAAAAGCTGTGTTCCTCTTCCGTCAGCTGACAGTTCAAAATAAAACTTATAGTTAGAGGTTTGGTCTGCAATGGCTTTGTATTGAGTTTGTCCGTAACTGTCCGTGTACTTAATACTTTCTTTTCTGTGTGAGAAATAGTAGTTTTGGGAAAAGCATAATGTGCTTAGTAGTACCAGTACTGCTGATAATAAAAGTTTTTTCATTGTGATGTTGTATCACTCCGAGCCTAAAAGTGTAATTTATTGAGGGTGTATAATAGAAAAAGGACGCAGGCTCGTAATTCTTACTTACTAATAGAGGCTCTGGTAAGCCTTGTAGTGCAAGCAAGAGAAACCCACGTCCCGTATAATAAGGACGTGAGCGTTCAACTCACCATTCTGCACTACTTTTGAATTTACCAGATTCCTATTAGCAGAATAATTATTAACGCTTTTTCGTTTTCGATAAAATTTGAGGTGCTAATATAAGAATTTTTGTAATTATGTGACAGTTTATGTTTTTTTACGTGGAAATATAATGGTGAGTGTAGGAGTGTGTGATTGTCCTGTCTGCTGAAATCTTATTCAATCTCTGTTAGCAGCTGACTATTTTTTGTTTCGCGAAATTTGTCCCCTAGTTAATTTCTCTACTAACATACCATTTTCAAATCCCAACCCATAAAGCCAAATATCATATTCATCAAAAACTTTTTGAATAAAATCGTCAATGTTTGAACAGTTGATTTTTATTCCTTGCAATGAATCGTTTCTTTCCAACATTTTAATTGGATGATAAAATAATCCAAATGTTGTTCCAAAGTATATCCCAAAAGCTGGTTCAAAAGTATCAGAGATTAAGTAAGACTCAATATGTTTACCATTGATTGTTGTTTCTTCGCTAGTCGTTTGTGCCTCATTAGCTATAAAGCCTACAATTGGATTAAATAAATCATATCCCTTAAATTTTTGATTATAATAAAACATTGAATGTTCAGAATTGAATAGCACTTCAACAACAAAATCTCCAACAGAAGAGTTTATAGAACTTTGTTGTGCTATCATGTCGTCAAATGAAAAAGAGTGTCTTAAAAGTAAATTTTCTTGACTTTTATGTGTCTCATTAAAAAAATATTGAAAATCTGAGAAAACACTCTCATCTCCAATGTGTGAAACTTGAATTTGTTTGTTAAGCTTTCCTGATTTTATCTCATGTAAAACTGGCAATTTATTGAATGAAATTGCTAAAATTATATCAACATTTTCTGGCGTATTTGTTTCAAAAAAAGATTCTATGCACTTTAATTGTTCCTCTGTAATGGCATCTAAGTATTGAATCTTAGTAATAGCGACAAAATTTTTAATTAAAATTCTAGCATTTTCAACATCTCCTGCGTAACATATACATACAATAGGGGAAACAAGTACTGATTTTAGACAACCTTCAATAGGAGGTATCCTCATCTCTAGTCTTTGTGAATTTTTATTAAAATATGTGGTTTGTTTTTCGTTATTGGGAGAATTAGCTGCTACAGAAATTTTAGTGTCCGATGAGATAATGAAGTCAGATTGAGTATTTCTAGCGATTATTAATGACATTTTCTGGTGTTTTAGCTTGCTTCTAACTCGTCTATACGTCTTAATTGAACTGAGTAGTCGTTGCTGAGTAAACTTGAGGTGCTAATATAAGAATTTTTGTAATTATGTGACAGTTTGTTTTTACGTGGAAATATAATGGTGAATGCAGGAACGTATTATTGTTCTGTTTGACAGTTTTTTAGAATCAATATGGATGCTTTTAAGAAGATTTTATGTAAATTCTGTACCACAGTAGGGCAGTAGTAAAAAGTACCCATTATAATACTATTATAAAGCTACTTACTTATAGGGTATGATTATATTGGGTTCAAAAAAAGATTTGTTTTTACGATTCAGTTTTTCAGTTTTTCATAGCACGAATCCGAAAAAATGAATTTCTGAACCCTGATTTAAACATTTTTTTTCAATGATGCTTTAATTTAGAAATGTATTACGTGCTATGAGCGAACGTCCTCATACAAGTATGTAAAGGCGTTAAATTTCCATTATCTTTGCTCTGTAGTGTATTGCTGTCAAACTGCTATAAAAGTCTTAAAAATGTTTTTATTTACGTTTTGTGAGTTTAAGGAACAGTGAATGCTGCTTGATGTCCTTCTATAACCTCATAAAGGTGTCAAATTTCGATTATCTCCATTTTGTAGCACAATACCCTCGAAAGTTATAAAAGTACTTTAAAACGCTCTTATTTTCGTTTTTAAATGTAAGCGGGTGGTTAATGTTACTTAATTTTCCCGTACGCCATCTCTGTTTTGTGCTGAACACTCTCAAAAACTATTAAAATATCTTAAAACGTCTTTATTTGTGATTTGTAAGGTTGCTGGGGCAAATATGCCTGTGTAGCTCCGTGAAGGTATCAAATTTTGACTATCTCTATTTTGTGGTTGTGTGGGGTAATGCTGACAAGATCTTTATACAACATCTCTGTTCGTCTTGGTTGTATGTTCTGTTTAAAGCAGGAACCTGCGAAATCCGCTATCAGCCTGACAGAGGGTGTTTGCGGGGTTTTCACTATCATATAATGGTATATAGTAATACGGTATGCTGGTATGCGGTCTCTGTATGCAGGTGGTAGACAGTTAGTAGTAGGTAGCTGAAATATGGAAGCAGTAGTTATTCGGGTGGCTGACGTGACGAGTGTGAGCGAGTGGAGCGCAGAATATTTTTTATGATAGGCAGCGGTATTGTGTGTGGGCGGTGAAGTAGTTTTTCTGTAAAGGGATATACTGTGGCGGAATAAAAAAGCCCCTCAATAAGTATCGAGAGACCTAAAACGCACTGGTTTTGAAAAAAAATTATTTCTGCTCAAATATACGGTTTATTATGTTTTCCGTAAATAAAAATATTTTAAATTGTCAAGTATATTATGTTTTCCCAATGTGTACTTGGTTATATTTAATAAATGCTTTTGATATCTGAGATATCTTCAAAGGTATAGTAGACGGTGTGGACGGTTTTGTGGCGGGGATTAAAGAAAAAGATTTTTAGTTTATGAATTTTGCTAATATATACCGCTCAATTTACCCCAAAAAAAACGAGAGACTCCTCCAGTACTAACTTCTTATTTTTGGTTTTTACGGTATATATAATCTCTGTAAACTGCCATAAACATATGTGTTTTTGAGAGTTTCTGCATATGTCACACTACTATGTTCTCAATTGGTAATTGTTTGTATGCAGACTTACGGATAAGACCTAGGATTATAAAAAAGATTTGTTTTTAAGATTCAGTTTTTCAGTTTTTCAGTTTTTCGGAGGATTATGAAGAACTGAATTTCTGAAGCCTGATTTAAACATTTTTTTTTTTTTCACACTGTTAAAGCTTTCTGGACGTAATTTTGTCAATATATATCTAGCTATTTACCCCAAAACCAAACTGCAAAATCTTACTCATAATCTCTGCAAACTGCTATAAACAGAGGTTTTTTCAGAGTTTCTGCTACATAGTACCAATATATACTATACTTTATCTCTTAATTAATCTCTCTCTAACACACTTCTAACAATCCTAAACCAATATTTCGGGAAACTGTGGTAAACGGTTTGTGGTGTTTTGCGTGGAGTGGTGGTTTTGTCTGCGGAGTTTCGGGAAAATGTATAATACTTGGTCTACTATTTACACCACCCGTCAAATTTTCATGTAAAAATGCACCCCCCCTATACCCAATCTCAAAAATTTTATATAGGCATCGGGACAAAGGGTACTGATAGAATTTTGGCGAGGGTTGTCGGACTTTTTTTGCCTGCCCCCTATCAAAGAGTTTAGGTTTTTTGACAGTTGTTTGTATGGAGTCTGTGCTTGGAGTGATTAAAAAGTTTTTAAGCCATCCAAAAAGCATTGATATTTTGAGTAAAAAGCACTTGAAAAACTGGTGGTTATCGTGTTTTTTACGTATCTTTACTTTGTTCTTTACTACTAAAACAGCCTTGTGTGTTTGTGTACAAGGTTCGATATAAAACAAAAATGCCTTGAAGTGTTGGAGCACGACAAGGCGACATCAATAAATTTTAAATCTGACTTAAAACTTATCAACATGACAAAGTTAACAAATTGTCTTGATACTGCTAGTATCTATTGTGGCACGTATGCCAAGTATAATAACGGAAGCCTTTACGGCAAATGGCTAAATCTTTCAGACTATTCTGATTATGAAGATCTTTTAAAAGCAATGCGGGAGCTTCATAGTGATGAAGATGATCCTGAATTTATATTCCAAGATTATGACTGTCCGATTCTGGAAAAGCTGGGATTATTGAGTGAATGCCATATATCAAAAGATATTTACGATGTACTTGAACAGATCAATGATTCTGGAAATGATGTTGAAGTTTACGAAGCGTGTTTGGATAACTTAGGCAAACTAGACTTCCAGAGCCTATATGAATACGTAAACAATTTTTACTACGGTGAGTTTGGAAGCGATGAAGATTTTGTACAGTATTTATATGAAGATGATACGTTTAATATTCCTAATTGGGTTATAATCGATTGGGAAGCTACGGCAAGAAGCATAATGTTTGACTATTTTGAGAGTAACGGACATTATTTCCGAGCGTAAAATTGACTTTTATTTACTTTGAAACTTGACCTGTACCGTGACCCATGTAAAAAACAAAAGCACCTACATTACTGCAAGTGCTTGATATTCAGTGGCTCCTCCTGCTGGGCTCGAACCAGCGACCCTCTGATTAACAGTCAGATGCTCTAACCAACTGAGCTAAGGAGGAATGTCCTTTGTTTTAAGTGGTGCAAATATAGGACGAATATTTATACCCTACAAATATTTTTAAGAAAAATTTCGGAAAAATTATAATTTACCCATAAATACTTTAAAGATGTCGCTTCCAAAGATCAGTAACATCAATCCTAACAGGAAGATAACTCCAATCATCTGTGCGTTTTCCAAAACTTTTTGCGGAACTGGTTTTCCTACAATCATTTCATATAAAGTAAATAAAACGTGCCCACCATCAAGTCCCGGAATCGGAATAAGGTTCAGGAATGCCAGCCATACGGAAAACATTGCTGTAAAGCTCCAGAAAGCAACCCAATTGATCTTAACGCTTCCATCCGCATCTTTATCTACAGGCATATTCTTTACAATGGCAATAGGACCTCCTACATTTTTATATCCTTGAACTTTAGAGTTGAACATGATTTTGAACTGCTTAACCTGTGTTGTTAAAGCTTCAATCGTTCTTGTAAACCCTCTTGGAATAGCTTCACCGAAAGAATATTTCTTATTCGTTACAATATCTTTAGCGATGCTCTTTGTATCAATTGCAATACCTAATTTACCGTTTTTATCAACAGAAACCGCTGGCAATGTCTGGACAGCCTCGTTTCTTTCAACGTCTACAGAAATTGTTTTTCCTTTATTTTCACTTAAAAGAGCACTTACTTCATCAAAGAACGCTGCTTTCTTACCATTGATTCCTACAATTTTATCTCCTTTCGCAAGACCAGATGCCTGAGAAGAAGGAGTTGCCAATGAATCAATAACCATAGAAACTCTTGGTGTGATATACAGTTTTGCTTCTCTCTGTTTAAGAACATCTGCTACACCATCTGCATTTACAGGGAAAGTAACTTCCTGCCCGTTTCTGTTTACAGTAACGTTGTCTCCTAAAAGAATATTGATTGAAGTATTTTCAAGTCTTTCTGCAGGTTTTCCGTCTACACTGATGATTTTGTCACCATTCTGGAATCCCATTTTCTTGCCGGCAGAAGTAGCTTCAATACCATTTTTGAATTTCGTAATATCCGTATACGTTTCTCCGTTAAAGAAAGACAGGCAGCTGTAGATTAACCATGCAAGGAAAAAGTTAACTGTAACCCCTCCTAACATAATAATAAGTCTCTGCCAAGCCGGTTTTGATCTGAATTCCCATGGTTCTGCCGGTTTTTTCATTTGGGCAGTATCCATGCTTTCATCCACCATTCCTGCAATTTTCACATACCCTCCGAAAGGAAGCCATCCGATACCATATTTCGTTTGTTCAGGATGTTTTCTCCAGTCGTTGTCCGGAAGTTTTGATATATCGATAGGAACTTCTTCTTTCTTTCCGTTTACCTCTATTACTTCAGAATCCGGCAGATTCTTGGATAAAAACTTGTACTGCCATTTTCCGTTAATTTTCTTCATAGAGAATATGGAGAAATAAGGATCAAAAAACAGGAAAAACTTCTCTGCTCTGGTCTTGAACCATATTGCCGGTAAAAAATGCCCAAGCTCATGAAGAAGCACAAGTATAGAGATGCTCAGAATGAACTGAAAAAGTTTGATTGCTATTTCCATTAATAAATTTTAGATTTTAATTTGCAAAGGTAACAATTATCAAAACTATGCCAAATAAAAAAGCTCCCCGAAACGAGAAGCTTTGTCATATTTAAAGACGATTTGATTATAAATTGAAAGAAACTCCAAGGCTGCCATTATTACCAACTTCTGCGAATACGCCTATTTTCTCTGTGAAGAAATACCGAGCTCCTATGTGAGCGCCCACTCCGAAGTCTTTTCCAAGCACTCCAAGGTCTACTCCAGGGTAAATGTCCCATTTGGCAGGTAAATTTAAAGCTTCCTGTAAGTGAAAGTTCAGTCTCCCGAAAACAAAAACACGATTATCCTTATCGTTGTTTTTATAATTGTCAAAGTAGCCATTAATCCCGGCTCCTACGGAAATAAGTTGATTGAGTCCATAGTCATAAGTTCCCGTTATTCCGGTTCCATATCCCCAGGCACTCAGCCCCAGTTGTATTTTCTGATCTCCTTTTCCTGTCCAGGCCTGAGCATTCGCCATAGCACCAAAAAAGCAGATCATCACCATAAAAAACAATTTCTTCATAAATTTCTAATTTTTAAGGATATTAATAAAAGATATCTCTATCAAAAATGAAACCGAAAGAATACACGGGCTGTAAAAATGCCTGACTTTAATAAATTATTAAGAAATAAAGGCTGATTTTTGCGGGTGATACCTATTTTTAAGCTGCTTAATTCTCTTTTTGTAATCATAAAAGCTGTATTTTTATACTTCACATTTGAAATAATTTAAAAAGAATAAAAGATGAAAGTGGTAGGGCTTAATTTAGATATCATCTGGAAAAATAAGAATGAGAATTTTAAACTCATAGAAAACGAACTGCAAAATGTAGAGGCAGACATATTTCTTCTTCCCGAAATGTTTTCAACGGGTTTCTGTATGGATGCTTCTGAAGTCTCAGACAGAAATAATGAGTCTCTGGAATTTTTAAAAAAGATTTCAAAAGAGAAAAATGCAGCATTCTGTGGAAGTGCTCCTGTAGAGCAGAATGGAAATTTTTATAACAGAATGTATTTTGTGCAGCTGGATGGTGCAACCTCTTTTTATGACAAAAGACACTTGTTTTCCTTTTCAGGAGAAGATAAAGTGTATACGCCTGGAAAAGACAGAATAATTGTTGAATATAAAGGAATACGCTTCCTCCTTCAGGTGTGCTATGATCTTCGTTTTCCTGTTTTCGCAAGAAATAATGATGACTATGATGCTGTTTTGTATGTTGCCAACTGGCCTGAGAAAAGGGTAGGAGCCTGGGAACATCTGTTGAAAGCCAGAGCCATTGAAAATTTATCTTTTGTATTTGGTTTAAACAGAATTGGGACCGATGGAAATGATCTGTTTTATCAGGAAAGCTCACACTGTTTTTTTGCGGATGGAAAAGAAATTTCTCAAAAACAAGGAAATCTTGTATCTGCAGAACTATATATGGAAGAATTGAAAGATTTTAGAAGCCATTTCCAGTTTTTAAATGACAGAGATTCTTTTTCTATTGAATTTTAGAATTTTCCCACAGATTTCGCAGATCTTCACAGATTTTTAAGTTCTATACAAAGAAAAATAAGCATAATCATCTGTGAAAATCTGTGCGATATGTGGGAATTATAAAAAAAAACTGTGAAAAATCACAGTTTTAAGCATATTGTTGTAAAAGTTGTGTGAGGGTATTCACATCATGAACACCACTTTCTTTCCATAGCATTTCTCCTTTTTTGAAAATTGCCAGCGTAGGAACTCCGCGCACTCCGTATTGAGCTGCCAGTGCGGGATATTGGTCTACATCTACCTTGATGATTCTGGCTCCTTCACCAATATTTTCCTTTACCGTATTTAATACTGATGACTGTACTTTACAGGGCTGGCACCATGTAGCGAAAAAGGCAATCAGTACAGGTCTTTCGGAATCAATGATTTCCTGAAATTTTTGTGACATAGTTTAGCTTTTTATGATCTTAAGATGTTTTAGATTGACATACAAAATCTGTAGTGGGGAATTTTTCTGTTTTTTTAATTCCATTAAACCCGCCTTCTATTTCAGTAAAATTCCTGATTCCGTGTGAATTAAGGACGCTTGCGGCAATCATACTTCTGTATCCGCCTGCACAGTGTAAAAAGAAGTGCTCAGAATCATCAATCGTACGGACCCAGTCACTGATCGTGTCCAATGGCTTGTTATAAGCATTATCAATGTGTTCCGCGGAATATTCTGTCAGTTTTCTTACATCAATTACCTTTGCTTCTTCTGTAAACTGCTCTGCAAATTCAGCCGGAGTAATTCTTTTAACCTCGTCAGTTTCCATACCGGCATTTTTCCATGCTTCAAAACTTCCTTTCAGATATCCTATCACATTATCAAAACCGACTCTGCTTAGCCTGGTGATAACTTCCTCTTCGGTACCTTCGTCAGTTACCAGTAATAAAGGATGTTTTACATCTACGATAAGTGTTCCTACCCAAGGGGCGAAATCTCCTTTCAGTCCTATATTGATAGCATTTGGGACAAATCCTTTATGGAAGTCGGCTGCACCTCTTGTATCTAAAATTAATGCTCCTGTTTCTTCTGCCAAAGCCTCGAAATCTTCCGGTGCAACAGGTTGTAACCCCTTGTTCATTACTACATCCAGACTTTCATAGCCACCTTTATTAAGTGCGACATTCATTCCGAAATATTTCGGCGGAGCAGTTAAACCATCCAGAACCTCTCTGATAAAAGATGCTTTATCTGGCTGATTAAGAGCGTAGTTTGTCTTCTTTTGGTTTCCTAAAATATCAACAGTTTCTTTCTGCATGTTTTTTCCGCAAGCAGATCCGGCACCATGGGCTGGATAAACTGTAATGCTGTCATCCAATGGCATGATTTTGTTTTGAAGGCTGTCATACAGAATTCCCGCAAGGTCTTCCTGAGTAAGATTTGTAGCTTTCTGTGCAAGATCCGGCCTTCCTACATCTCCTAAAAATAGTGTGTCACCTGTAAAAATGGCAGTTTCAACACCATTTTCATCTATTAAAAGGTAAGTGCTGCTTTCCATAGTGTGTCCGGGAGTGTGCATTACCTTTATTTTTACTTTTCCAATCTCAAAAATCTGATTATCTTCAGCAATGATAGCATCAAATTCAGGAGCGGCAGTAGGTCCGTAAACAATTGGAGCACCTGTTTTCTTACTTAAATCCAAATGCCCTGATACGAAATCGGCATGGAAATGAGTTTCAAAAATATATTTTAAAGTGACATTGTCTTTTTCCAGACGATCCAGGTAAGGTTTTACTTCTCTTAAAGGATCTATAATCACTGCTTCATTCTCTGATACAATATAATAGGCACCCTGAGCCAGACAGCCCGTATATATTTGTTCAATTTTCATTGGGTCTTTTTTTAATGAGTTAAAGATACGAAGTATTAGATAGATTCTAAATGAAATGTTAAATTCCATTGATAGTTTCTTTCAATACTTTGTTAAACGAACGTTTAGTATCGGTTTCTTTTCAGCAAAAAGAATGCCTTATATAGAGACAATAAGGAAATGCTGTTTTATATCATGTTTATAATGGAAGAAGTTTGTTAATGGTCGTGGTTTAAAATTTGCTTAGGCAGGTAAGAATTTTATTTTCCGAGGTAGTAAAGAGATGTTCATCAGAAAATATATTTAAATGTTTTACAAAAAATTTTATATTTATAAGTTTAAAAAAGCGATCAAATGGCAGACAAAACACAATTTATTGAAGAACTAAACACGAGATACACTCCAAAAGGAGAACATATTATACTGGGAAAAGGAATGTTGGATGGTGAAGTGGTAACAGAGGTAAACGTAACCATTCCCCTGAAAACAATTAACCGTCACGGTCTTATTGCCGGAGCTACAGGAACAGGTAAAACAAAAACATTACAGGTTTTTGCAGAACAGCTTTCACATGCCGGAATTCCCTCTCTGGTCCTGGATATTAAAGGAGATTTCTCCGGAATTGCCGAAGCAGGGGAGATGAATCCCATTATTGAAGAAAGATACGCGAAGACACAGCTCCCTTATAACCCGCAGGGTTTTCCGGTGGAATTGATGAGTATTTCCGGAGGGGAGGGAGTGAAATTGAGAGCTACCGTTACGGAATTCGGACCTGTTTTATTAAGCAAGATCCTTGAATTGAATGATACTCAGCAAAGCATCATGTCTATTGTCTTCAAATACTGTGATGATAAAGGGCTTCCATTGATTGACCTTAATGATTTGAAGAAAGTACTGCAGTACGTTACGGATAATGCACAAGGAAAAGCAGAACTGGCTGCTAATTACGGATCTATTGCATCAGCATCTCTTGGAACAATTTTAAGATCTATTGTTGCTCTGGAACAGCAGGGGGCAGCGGGTTTCTTCGGAGAATTAAGTTTTGACGTTCAGGATTTACTGGAAACAAGAGACGGAAAAGGCGTTGTAAATATTTTAAGAGTAGCAGATATTCAGAATAAGCCACAGCTCTTCTCAACCTTCATGCTTTCGCTTTTTGCTGAAATTTATATGACGTTTCCGGAAGAAGGAGATAGTGGGAAACCAAAGTTGGTGCTGTTTATAGATGAAGCCCATTTGATTTTTGATGAAGCATCCAAAGCTCTTCTTTCACAGATCGAAACCATGGTAAAACTAATCCGTTCCAAAGGAGTGGGAATCTATTTTATTACCCAGATCCCTGGTGATGTTCCAGAAAATGTGCTTTCCCAGTTAGGATTAAAAATACAGCATGCGTTAAGAGGTTTCACGGCAAAAGATAAAAAAGAAATTACCAAAGCCGTTGAAAACTATCCTACTACAGAATATTACAATGCTTCCAGCCTGATCCAGAATTTGGGAATTGGAGAAGCATTTGTGACAGCTCTGGATGAAAAAGGAATTCCTACCCCTCTGGTACACACTTATCTGATCTCTCCGGAATCAAGAATGGATGTGTTAAGTGAAGCAGAAATCTCAGATCTTACTTCAAGATCAGCACTTGTTGCAAAATATGAGCAGGCAATTGACAGAGAATCTGCCTATGAGATGCTGACCAACAGAATGGAACAGGCCGCACAAAATCCAGCCCCAACTCAAAAAACAAAACCGGTAAAAGAAGAGCCGGGAATGTTTGAACAGGTGTTACAGAGTAAAGCAGGCCGTACTTTTACCAATACATTGATGAGAGAGGGAGCAAAAGCAATCCTGGGAATGTTTGGTCTGGGAGGCAGAAGAAGATAATTTTGAAGGATAATCTGCTATATTCTGACATATTTTTTGTTATTTTAGCAGGTTATCTTTACATAGCAGTAAAAAATAAAACCGGATTTTATTGGGGAATAAGACATCGGTTTTACATACAAATGACAAAACAGCAGTTAACACAGATTCAATGTATTCAATTATAGATATAGAAAGTAATGGTGCAGGTTATAGAAATGAATGCATTATAGATATCGCCATCTACAGATATGACGGTCAGAAAATTACGGATCAGTTTATATCCCTTGTAAATCCCGAAGGTGATATTACTCCTTTTGTGCAGAAACTGACCAGTATTACCCCAAAAATGGTCAAAACTGCTCCGAAATTTCACGAAATTGCCAAAAGAGTTATCGAAATAACTCAAAATACAACATTGGTAGGTCATAATATTGACTTTGATTACAGAATGCTTCGCCAATCATTTAAAAGGCTTGGTTATGAATTCAAAATCAATACTTTAGATACAATTCCGTTGGCGAAAAAACTGATTCCTGATGAGGTAAGTTATTCTTTGGGAAAATTGGTGAGGTCGTTAGGAATTCCTTTAACCAATCATCACAGGGCTGAGGGTGATGCAAGAGCTACATTAGAGCTTTTCAAGCTTTTGATCTCAAAAGATATTGAAAATGAAATCATTCAGAAGCAGCATGATGAATCCAATGCAAAAACCTACATCAACAAGATCAAAGAACTTACGCAGGATCTTCCAAATGATAAGGGATTTGTCTATTTTCAGGATGAAGCAGGACGTATCATGTTCTCGGATTATGTTCAGGATATCAATAAATTTTCCAAAAAAGTATTCAATTCCAAATCAAAAAAATGGGAAAAGATTCAGAAAGATGTTGAGCAGATTAATTTTGAGCTTACCGGAACAGATATTATTGCCAAACTGATTCTTAATTCTAAGAATGTCAAAAAGAAAGAAGTTTTACCTTTCGGCTTATATTTCAGGAATAATAAATATGTGGTTGAGAAAAATACGCTTAATAAAACCGAAAAACCAGTTTTAAAATTCAGATCATTTACGCAGGGAACAAAAGCGGTTCAGTTTATTGGCTCCCAGGAAGAATTTAAAGATTTTTCCGTACTGAAACAGAAAATTGAATTCAGAAAAAGAAATGAATTATGGCTGGGGCAGGGAAGAAAATTAGGTGAAAAATTATTTTTAATCATCGAAAACGGAAAAGTAGTTTCCTTCGGTTTCTACGAATTATTTACGCAGATCCAGACGATGAGTAAGCTTGCTAAATTAAAAATAGACCTTCCCTTATCTTCCACAGATCTGAATAATGAATTGCAATTGGCACTCCTTCGCAGCGATTTTGAAACACTGCCGCTGCCGAAATGATATAGGAATTAGCACTTTATAAGTGAACCGGAAAGAAGGTGCTTTTCAAATCAATTTTCGAAAAATAAAAAATAAATAGTATTTTTGTAAAAAATAAATAGAAGCAATGCAAAATTTTAAACAAATTAAAACTGGAAAAAAGGGAGCTGTAAGGTTCTCTAAGGTTTGGAATATTTAAAAGAGTTGTCTTGCATAAAAAATAATCAATGCGGCAGGCTCTTTTTATAAGAATCTGCCTTTTTTTATGTTAAAATGAAATTATGAATTCAAAAGAATTATTAAAGATTGCCAATGAGTTTGGCACCCCGGTGTATGTTTATGATGCAGAATCCATCAAAGTTCAATACGAAAAACTTACATCTTCTTTTTTAAAACATACAAAGTTCTTCTATGCAGCGAAGGCGTTGACCAACATCAATATCCTTAAGTATGTCAAGAATCTGGGCGCTTCTCTGGATTGTGTATCCATTAATGAAGTGAAACTGGGACTAAAGGCAGGGTTTCCAAAGGAAAAGATATTGTTTACTCCCAACTGTGTTGATCTTGCTGAAATAGAGGAAGCAATGACTTTCGGAGTTCATATAAACATTGATAACATTTCTATTCTTGAGCAGTTCGGGAATAAATACGGAGATACCTATCCGATTTTAGTAAGAATTAACCCGCATATTTTTGCCGGAGGGAACTATAAAATTTCAACAGGACATATCGATAGCAAATTCGGTATTTCCATTCACCAGGTTCGTCACATCGAAAGAGTAATGAAAAGTACAAACCTGAATGTGGAAGGACTTCACATGCATACAGGTAGTGAGATCAAAGATCCGGATGTATTTCTTCAGGCTTTGGAAATCATGCTGGACCTTTCTGAACATTTCCCGAACCTGAAATATCTGGATATGGGAAGTGGTTTCAAAATTCCTTATCAGGATAGCGAAGAGGAAACTGATGTGAGAACATTAGGTAAAAAGGTAGAAAAAGTAATTTCTGAGTTTTCAAAATCTACAGGAAAAAAATTTGAATTATGGTTTGAACCGGGGAAATTCTTAGTAGGGAAAAGCGGATATCTATTGGTGAAAGCTAACGTAATTAAGCAAACAACGGCTACTGTTTTTGTTGGAGTGAATTCCGGATTTAATCATTTGATCCGTCCAATGTTCTACGATTCTTATCATATGATTGAGAACTTATCCAATCCAAAAGGAGCGGAAAGAATTTATACAGTAGTAGGAAATATCTGTGAAACAGATACCTTCGCTTGGGATAGAAAACTGAATGAAGTAAGAGAAGGAGACATTCTTGCTTTCCACAATGCAGGAGCTTATGGTTTTGAAATGAGTTCCAACTTTAATTCAAGATTAAAACCGGCTGAAGTATTATTCTTAGACGGAAAAGCACATTTGATCCGTAAGAGAGACGAATTTGAAGATCTGTTGAGAAATCAGATCGAAGTAGTTATGTAAATCTTGAGCATATTATAATAACAGCCACCTTTTTGGGTGGCTGTTTTGTTCTTGAGTTAGTTTATTCATGTGCTAAACCTCACAGGTTTACAAAACCTGTGAGGTTTAAATAGGAAAAAACTTAAAATTAAATTACCAGTTTTTAACATTGAATCCGGATGGAGGTTCCAATTTTATTAGCTAAATTTGATAGAAATAGGAAAATTATTATCCTTTTTTAATCCTATTTTCACTTAAAATCAACCAAAACAAAGTAATTATGGCCAAAAACATAGCAGAGCAGATTGTTGAAATGCTCGAAAATGCCAATGTGAAAAGAATTTATGCAGTAACAGGCGACAGTCTCAATCATCTGAATATAGCGGTTAAAAAAAGCAGCATCCAGTGGATTCATGTAAGGCACGAAGAAGTAGGAGCGTATGCAGCGGCAGCCGAAGCGGAGCTTGATGGTTTGGCAGTATGTGCCGGAAGTTGCGGTCCTGGACATGTTCATTTGATCAATGGAGTTTACGAGGCTCACCGCTCCCATGTTCCCATGTTGGTAATTGCTTCCACCATTCCCAGTGATGAAATGGGAATGGATTACTTTCAGGAAACCAATACAATAAAGCTTTTTGATGACTGCAGTTACTATAACCAGATGATTACAAGGCCGGAACAGGTGCAGAGAACTGTTCAGACGGCTATTCAACATGCTATTTCCAAAAAAGGAGTTGCTGTCATAGGCCTTCCGGGAGATGTTTCAGAACTGGATGCAGAAGAAGGTTCTACTTCCACTCAAATCTTTAAAACAAACCCTGTTATAAGACCTTCAGATAACGAGCTGAAAAATTTATCCGAATTAATTAATACAAGTAAAAAGGTAACTTTATATTGCGGAATAGGTGCTGCTGAAGCCCGTGATGAGGTAATAACCTTATCCAATCTCTTGAAAGCACCTGTAGGATATTCATTCCGTGGGAAAATGGCTATTCAGCCTAATAATCCCAATGAAGTGGGGCTTACTGGGCTACTAGGGTTTCCTTCCGCTTATCACGCTATGCACGAAGCAGATCTTGTGATTCTTTTGGGGACAGATTTTCCTTATCAAAAATTCATGCCTGTAAAAAATAAAATAGTTCAGATTGATGAAAGTCCTGAAAGATTGGGAAGAAGAGCAAAACTGGAACTGGGGCTTGCAGGAGATGTCAAAGAAACCATTAAAGCATTGCTGCCTTTATTGGAAGAAAAAACTGATGTCCACTTTCTGAATGAACAGCTTGCGTTTTATGATAAAGTAAAAGAAGGTCAGCTGGAGTACGTAAAGGATTTTGGAAAAGAGAACGCTATCCAGCCGGAATATGTTGCCCATACTTTAGACAAACTTGCTAAACATGACGCTATTTTTACGGTAGATACCGGAATGTGCTGTGTTTGGGGAGCTCGTTTTATTACAGGAACAGGAGAAAGAAAAATGCTGGGATCATTTAACCACGGATCAATGGCGAATGCAATGCCAATGGCTATCGGGGCTGCTCTGGCTCATCCGGAAAAACAGGTGATTGCTTTGTGCGGAGACGGAGGTTTATCTATGTTGTTAGGTGATATGGCTACTATTTTTCAGTATAAATTACCAATAAAACTAATTGTATTCAACAACAGAACGCTGGGAATGGTAAAACTGGAAATGGAAGTAGGCGGAATGCCCGACAACGAAACAGATATGATTAATCCGGATTTTGCAATGGTAGCACACGCGATGGGATATCCAGGAAAGAATGTACATCTGCCGGAAGATGTGGAAGCTGCTATCAAAGAATGTTTAGATCACAACGGCCCTTATCTTCTGAATATCTTTACCAATCCTAATGCACTGGCTCTTCCTCCCAAAATTGAATTTGATCAGATTATGGGAATGACAAAGTCTATGACGCAGCTGATGCTCGGTGGCAAAATGGATGAGGTTTTTGAAACTGTAAAGACAAATTACAAGCATATTAAGGGCTTGTTATAAGACAAAAAGTGAACAATTTTCAGTGTATATCTGAAATACAGAATCAATATTTAAAAACTTCATGCTTTGTGTGAAGTTTTTCTTTTCTATAAATGGGCTAAATATTTACCTTTGTTCATTATTAGTAAACAAAGCTATGAGAACGATATTCTTATTTTTAGCCTTATGTGTAATGAATTTTTCATTCGCGCAGGATCAGGAGGACCGTGATGACTCTTTTATAAGAGAAAGCAATAAAAATGTTCTGAAAATAGACATCAAAGAACCCTTTATGCAGGTTGCCTTAAAATGTAATGATTTTAAACCAGCATCTTATGAAGGTGGGGTTGCTGCTTATAAAACCATCCTGAACAAGTATATGTATGCTTATCTGAATTCAGATTTCTATGCCCTTACAGGTGATTTTACATTTACCTTAGTGCTTGATGCTAAAGGAAAAGTGATAGATGTGAAAGGAATGCCTAAAGTACAAAACAGTGAAGTCTTTTTTGATGATATGCAATATGTGGTGAGAAGAATAAAGAAAAACTGGACTCCCGCTTCCTGTAACGGACAACCTGTGGCTTCACAAATCAAAGTTAAAATGAACTTCTCTTCAGTATCCGTAGATATCGACTAATACCATGAAAAAATATCTTTTAATTTTACCTTTACTGTTGATCAGTTTCAAAGGTTTCTCACAACAGACAGCTGCTATTCAATATCAATATCAGAATGATGCAGATTTTAAAAAAGCAGAATTTCCGGGAGGTGAAGATGCCTTTAGAAAAGAATTCCTGAAAATGGTGTATGCCTATGTTGATGTCGCGTTATATGCCATCAAAGGAGAAGTAACTTTTATATTTAATATTGATCAGAAAGGTAAAATAGATAAAGTAGATGTGCTCCCTAAATTCAAAAACAGCGAAACTTTTATTGATGATATGAAGTATGCTGCTAAAAAGGTGAAAGGAAAATGGACACCTGCCACTAAAAATGGAGTACCTGTTGATTATAAAACCATCATGAAAATCAGGTTTGATAACAATACCTATGATCATGATTAAAAAATAGTTCCATTACTTTTTTAATTTATGATTTTGTTAAAATAATAGCGCTGACATTCTGTCACAATATTTTGTATCTTTGCAGACTTATTTATTCGTAATTTAAAATTGCGGACCTTAAATTGATTATCGTGCAGGAAAAATATATAGACGAAACAAAACAGGGCGAAGCTTTTGCTATTGCAGAAAGACCGGAGAATTCTAAAAAACTGTTTTTAGAAAGCTATGGTTGTCAGATGAATTTCTCTGACTCTGAGATTGTTGCATCTATCCTTAATGAACAGGGATATAATACAACCATGAAAGTAGAAGAAGCAGACCTTATTCTTTTAAATACATGTTCCATCCGTGAAAAAGCTGAACAGACCGTAAGAATGCGTCTTTCTCAGTTCAAAAATCTCAAAAAAGAGAAACCGAATATGACGGTAGGAGTTCTGGGATGTATGGCGGAAAGATTGAAAACCAAATTCTTAGAAGAAGAACAACTGGTGGATCTTGTTGTAGGTCCGGATGCTTATAGAGACCTGCCGAATCTTTTAAAAGAAACCGATGATGGAAGAGATGCTATCAACGTAATTCTTTCCAAAGAAGAAACCTATGCAGATATTAATCCTGTTCGTCTGGGAGGAAACGGAGTTACAGCTTTTGTTACCATTACCAGGGGTTGTGATAACATGTGTACATTCTGTGTAGTTCCTTTTACAAGAGGAAGAGAAAGAAGCCGTGATCCACATTCTATTATAGACGAATGTAAAGACCTTGCCAATAACGGATATAAAGAAATTACTCTTTTAGGACAAAACGTAGATTCTTACCTTTGGTATGGAGGAGGTCCTAAAAAAGATTTTGCCAAAGCTTCTGAAATGCAGAAAGCAACAGCAGTAAACTTTGCTCAGCTTCTTGATTTAGTGGCTAAAGCCGTTCCGGAGCTAAGAATCAGATTCTCTACCTCAAATCCGCAGGATATGAGTCTGGATGTATTCAGAATGATGGCAAAACATCACAACATCTGTAAATATGTACACCTTCCTATACAAAGCGGAAGCAATAATATGCTTGAAGCGATGAACAGACAACATACCCGAGAAGAATATCTTGATCTGATTAAAAAAGCGAAGGAAATTGTTCCGGAAGTTGCCTTTTCTCAGGATATGATTGTAGGATTCTGTAATGAATCTGAAGAAGATCACCAGGATACCCTAAGCTTGATGAGAGAAGTGGAATATGACTACGGATATATGTTTGCTTACTCAGAGAGACCTGGAACTCCGGCTCACAAGAAAATGGAAGACAATATTCCGGCTGATGTGAAACAGAGACGTCTTGCTGAGGTGATTGCGCTTCAAGGAGAACTTTCAAACCAAAGAATGAAATCTTATGTCGGAAGAGTACACGAGGTTCTGATTGAAGGAATTTCCAAGAAGAACAAAAACCAATGGAAAGGAAGAAACTCACAGAATGCCGTATGTGTCTTTGATAAACTGGAAGGGCAGAACATAGGTGACATTGTGAACGTTTTTGTACATGACAATACACAAGGCACACTTTTAGGGAGAACAGCAGAATAAAATAAAGTGATTAAAGCGGTTTATCTTTTTGCAATGCTTTCATTTGCTCTGGTATCCTGTCAGACAGAAAAGAATGTAAAAAAATACCCTGCCACAGTAGGAGATATCGAATTTGATAAAACACTGGATGATGCTGATTTTAAAAGATGTGGCTCAAAACAATGGGGACATTTCAGCTTTCAGTATTATCAGGGTGCAAAGGAATTTAGCTACAAAGGCGAAAAGATTGCGATCACTGAAAAACTTAAAAAAGAAAATATATATTCTGAAAAGAAGATCAACGGTTATATTACCGTAAGATTTTTAGTAAATTGTGAAGGAAAGACAGGCCTCTTCAGATTACAGCATATGAGCCCGGATCTGAAAGATACTGTACTGGGTGAAGAATTAGAAAATAAGATACTGAAGTTTACAAAATCACTCGATGGCTGGATGCCGAAAGAGATAAAAGGTTTACAAGTAGATTACTACCAGTATTTAACCTATAAAATTGAAAATGGAAAAGTTTCAGAGGTATTACCTTAGCTTTTTGTTACTTATCGTTTACACCAATACTATTGCACAGGTTAACTGTAATGCAGTAGAGGGTGAGAACTGCAAAAAAGCGTGTGAGTTATACAACTGGGCTTCAGATTTACAAGGCTATGCAGAATCTCAGGAAGGCTTTGATAAAGCCATTGAACTATGTCCTGATTTCTCCCATGCGTATATGGAAAAAGCCGTTCCATATCTTAAAAACGGAGATTTTGTAACCTGGAAAATTTTAATTGATAAAGCAGTTGCTTTAAATCCCCAAATGCATCTTGGCTACAGAGGCTGGACGAAGTTTCAGTTTTTAAGAGACTATAAAGGGGCTATTCAGGATTTAGAAAGTTTAAAAAAATATGAGCCCGGAGACTTAGGAAGGTCTCAGAACGGGGACTATAATCTGGACGTAGTAAGAGCTATGTCCTACAGCGCTTTAGGACAGAAAGAAAAAGCCGCTGGGATTATAGAAAGCCTTCTGAATACCAGAGGTTATGTGAAGGGAATGTTTGATCATTACCAGCTTGGGGTGACCTATTTCGAGCTGGGAAGATATGACAAAGCCCTGGAAAATTTTGAAAAACAAAGCAAAGAGTACAATTTTGCTGAGAATATATACTTTAAAAGTAAAGTTTCTAAGATCAGAAACAAAGATTATTTAGATTTAAAAATGTTAGCCCTGCAAACGTATGATGAAGGAAAGACCATGAAAGATGTCTACACTCATCACTTCAACAAAGTCTACAGAAAAGAGATTGAAGCACTGTAGAAGAGTAACATTAAATCAATAATCAAAAATTTACTTATGAGCAACGAGTTACAAAACATAAAAAACCGTTTCGGAATTATCGGAAACTTTCCGGCACTCAACCGGGCCCTGGAAAAATCTATTCAGGTAGCACCTACAGATATTTCGGTATTGGTGATAGGAGAGAGTGGGGTAGGAAAAGAATTTATTCCGAAAATCATCCATTCAGAATCCAAAAGAAAACACCAGCCATACATCGTAGTAAACTGTGGAGCTATTCCGGAAGGAACCATAGATTCTGAGTTATTCGGACACGAAAAAGGAGCCTTTACAGGAGCTACAGCAACAAGAAAAGGATATTTTGAAGTAGCTGACGGTGGAACTATATTTTTGGATGAGGTGGGAGAACTGCCACTACAGACGCAGGTTCGTCTTTTAAGGGTGCTGGAAAGCGGTGAATTCATGAAAGTGGGTTCTTCGCAGGTACAGAAAACCAACGTGAGAATTGTAGCCGCTACAAACGTTAATATGATGAAGGCCATCCATGACGGAAGGTTCCGTGAGGATTTATATTATCGTCTGAATACCGTTCAGATAGATATGCCGCCTTTGAGAGAAAGAAAAGGAGACATCCATTTGCTGTTCAGAAAGTTTGCCATAGACTTCGCAGAAAAGTACAGAATGCCTGAGCTTGAGCTTGAGCAGAGTGCAGTTCATTACATAGAAAGTTATTCTTTCCCGGGTAACATCCGCCAATTAAGAAACCTGGTAGAGCAGATGACCGTGGTGGAAAGAAACAGAAATATCACTGCAGAGAAACTTGCCGAGTATATTCCTATGGAAACTCACCTGCCAATGGTTGTCAATAACCAAAGTGCTCCTAAGCAGAACGATTTCGGAAGCGAAAGAGAGATCATGTATAAAATTCTGTTCGATATGAGGAATGATATTAATGATTTAAAATCGTTAACTTCGGAATTGATTAAAAACAGGGGAACAGCAGATCTGAGCAACCATGAGAAAAACCTGATCAACAGGATTTATACCCCTGAAGCTCAGCCGCAGGTAAATACTGGATCTTTAGTCTATTTTGAAAATAATAACGATGCACCCGTAGTGCAGACACCTACCATTATCTCCACTCCTGATGACAGTTATGAAGATATTGAAGACATCGAAGTGGAAGAAAACAGACCGGAATCACTTTCTCTTCAGAATAACGAAAAAGATTTGATTATCAAAGCGTTGGAGAAACATAAAGGACGCAGGAACAGAGCTGCAGATGAACTGGGAATCTCACAAAGAACTTTATACAGAAAAATAAAACAATATAACCTGGAAGATTAACACAAGAATGAAAGTAAATTTAACGCCTAAACCGATTAATTTTAAGCTCGGAGAATACATTAATAAAGGTTTCGAACTTTTAAAGAAAGATTTCGGGAATATATTTATAGCATGTTTAGTATGCTTAATCATGTCTATTATTCCGTTTTGTGGAGTGCTTGCAATGGGTAATTTGTTCAAATACCTTCAAAGACTGAACAGAAACCAGCCGGCAAGTCCGGGAGATATCTTTGATTTTAAAGACTTCATGCCTTATTTTATGTTGCAGTTAATTATTTTTGGAGGGGTTATATTACTTTATATTCCAATGATTATTATTATGACAGTATCAGGTGCCATGTCTGAAGGTAATCAGCCTAACCCAATGATGATGTTTTTAATATTTCCTTACATTTTTCTGATGTTCATTGCGATCTATTACTTCGTATTGAAAGGTTTTTATATCATTCCTTTAATTAGCCTTAAAGGAATTACAGAAATAAAAGATGCCTGGAATATTTCAAAAATAATGAGCAAAGGAAATCTATTGTCAATTTTCCTTTTCTCTTTAGTAGTGAGTATCTTGGCTCAGATTGGTATTGTGGCTTGCGGAATAGGACTTTTCCTTACAATACCATTTTTATATACCGCAAAATATTTTGCTTATGAAGATGCTATGCAGCAAATTGAGTATGATGAAATTACTGAAATTGGAATTAAAAATGAATTTTAAAATTAAAAATATCAGTTTGAAACAGTCAATACTTACAGTAATGCTTTTTGCATTGCTGGGTGTTTTGAACTCATGTTACAGTTTTACAGGATCATCCCTTACAGATGAAAAAACTGTTCAGATCAATGAATTTCCGAATAATGCCCCGCTTGTAAATCCTGCATTATCCCAACAGTTTTCTACAGCAATACAAAATAGATTCCTCCAGAGAACAACTTTGAAAGGAACAAAAGAAAATCCTGATATCCTGATAGAAGGAGAAATTACAGATTATTCCATTACTCCTACTACCATCAGCTCCAACACACAACCAACCCCTTCTGGAGGAGTGATTCAACAGGGGCAGAATAAACTTACGATTACAGTGAAAGTACATTATGAAAATAAAATTCATCCGGATGCAAGTTTTGACAGAACATACTCTGATGAAGCAGCTTTCAACAGTGATGTATCACTAAGTCAGATCGAAGACCAGCAGGTAAAGCTGGTAACAGATAGAATTATTAACAAGATATTTAACGACATTGTAGCGAATTGGTAAGATGAATCCCAGAGTTTTAGAATTAATAAAAAATCCAAAGAAGATTCAGTCAGAAGACCTTGGTCTTTTGAAGGAAGAGATTCACGCATTTCCTTATATTCAAAATATCAGGGCACTCCATCTGTATGGGGTACACCTGTATGAAAAAGAAAACTATCAGAAAGAGCTTTCTACTACGGCTGCATATACTACAGATAAGAAGATTTTATATCAGCTGATCAATGGAAAGATCCTACAGGAAATCAAATCCGAAACTGTAGAAGAGAAGAAACCTTCCCAATCGGTTGATAAACCTGCTCCATATGTGCCAAAAAGTAAATCTTTTCCCATTAAGAGAGAAGATGAAGGTTCTTCGGAAAAACAGCAGGGAGAAGAGCCGGAAAATGCATGTGCATTACCCCCTTCCCATGAAATTAAACATATTTATGTAAATGGTGAGCGAAACAGAATTTTATTCGAAGGAGAAGAAAACTTCCTGGATGAGCAAAATTCTGAAACCATAGATCTAGAATCTACTCTGGAATCCGGTACTTTGGTCACCCAAAAGCCCGAACCTGCAGCAGAACAGCCTGTTCTGGAATCGCAGGAGGAAGTGCAAACTGAAATAGAAGAGAAAGCAGGAGAAAACTTTACGCCGGAAACCATCATTGATGAGGATCAGCTTTCATCAGAAGAAGAAAAGATAGATGACGAGGAAAATATCAGTTTCCATGAAGAAGTTCCTGTATTACCGGAAGAAAATATTGAAAAAACAATAGCTGAAGAGCCTGTAAATACTGAAGTAAAAGCAGAAGCATCTGAAGAAGAACTGCCTGCAGAAGAATTATCAGATGCGGAAGTAAGCTTCCATGGTACAGACTCATTTATGCCGGATGTGAAAATCCAGGCCAATAACGAAGAAATTTCCGAAACAGCTGAAGTATCTCAATCCAATGTCAATAAACATGAGGATGAGATGAGAAGGCTGATTGAAGAAGTGGAGAAAAAAATGAAAGAAGCAAAACCCGCTTCTCAGGAAGAAAAGCCAGAGCCTGAAGTTGTTGAAGACCATGAAATTAGCTTTGCGGAAACCCAAAACTTTCATTTCTGGTCTACAAGTGAAGATAAACCGGAAGAAATCAAAGAAGAACCGGTACAGAAAGAAGTTGTTGAAGATAAATTGCCTGTAGAAGAAGTTAAGGCTGAAGTTGTTGAGAAACAAGAAGAACAAGAGCAAGAAGAAGCTCCTGAAGTTCAGTCTGCATGGAAACCTATGAGTGTGGAATCCAATATGCCGGATTCTTTAATCAGTAAATCAACAGAAGTTTCGGCTCCTGAAATAAAAGCTCCGGCCGCAGAAGTCATTCCGGAACCGGAAATTCTAATTGAAGAATCAAAACCGGAGGAAACGGTTGAAGCTGTTAAGGAAAAAGTTTTACCTTCAGAAAAAATAGAAGATGTTGAATCATCTGAAGAAGAAAAAACAACTGCAGAAGTGGTAAAAGAAGATGCTCCTGTGATGAATGTATCTTTCTTCGGAACCGATATTTCTACCCTTAAGGTAGAAGAAAACCAGCAGGAAAGCAAAGAAGAAGCTGTAGAAAATGTAAAGGAGGTTAGCATGAAGAATACAACTCAGGCAATAGCAGACAGTAATGTTCCCGGTTTTATCAATACCTGGCAGAGCTGGCTTAAGATAGGCAGAACGGAAGAAGTTGTAAAGGAAAAAATAGAAATTAAAGAAAAAGCTATTGAGGCCTTTATCGAGAATAATCCTAGAATCAGCCAGTTAAAAGAAGAAAGTACTTATGTTGTAAAAGAAAAGAACGACGATATCTCGCATTTGATGACAGAGACATTGGCGAATCTTTATTTTGAACAGAAATTATATACAAAGGCCATCAAAGCGTTTGAAATATTAATCAAAAAGAGTCCCGGAAAGAAAAAATATTTTGAATCTAAAATTCAGGATATTAAGGACTTCAGAAGTAAAAATTAAAAAGAAAAAGGTACTGCTCTAAACAGTACCTTTTTTTATTTATACATCCTGTGGATTACTTTTACTGCCTCTTAATTTTTTCCAGGCCTTCCGTCCAAAAACAATTACAAGAATTAAAATAATTACAGCAAAGATTGCTGCAATCACCGGAGCTGCCATTGCAAGAACAGACATAATGCCAGCACCTGCTGTTTCCGTTGTTCCTACCACAGAATTTCCTAATCCACCGGTTGTAGCTGTAGAAGCAGCCCGTATTCCTGCAAATCCGGAGCTTATAGTAGCTGCTGTGCCACCGCCAGCAATTAATGCCAATGCCCATTGCGGGAAAGTTCCCAGTTCAGCAAACTGGCTGGCAAATAATATAGAGCCCGCAACCGTTGCCATAGGAATAGAGACCGTATCCAGCAAATGATCAATAAAAGGGATATAATAAGCCAGGATCTCAGCCACGGTGGCAATTCCCGTTGTTATAAGTGTCGGAAGCCCTGCAAGCCACTCAAAATGTTCATTCATGGGAATCCAGTTGAAATAGGAAGCAAGACTTACAACAAACATGGGGAGAAATACCCGGAATCCCGTAGCCGCAGCTAATCCAATGCCGATAAATGCACTGATGACATAAGAAAAATAGGGAATGTTGTCTAACATATTAATTTTCAGATTTAATGTTTTCCCTAAATTACAAAAACTATATGATATTTGGAGTGATGTTGATTTCTGATTTTGGTTGCGTGATTCGGGATTCGTGTTTCGAGCTTTGCTACTCGTGATTTACTGTTGAGTAAAAAATATTTTATATATACTTATCTGTGAAAATCTGTGCGAACTGTGAGAAATAAAAAAATCTGCAAGAAAATGTCTCACAGATCTTTAATATTGTACTATTATTCTATTAGAAAAGACGATTACTTTTTTTGCGCTTCACAAAGCTTGATAAACTGTGCTTCCACATCCTGGAATTTGGAAGGCATCTCAGGAGAAACCCAAAATAGCATCGCCATTGTTTTCTCTCCAAAAGCTTGTTTAAATACATCCTTATTCAGGCGGTAACATTCTCTCAATAACCTTTTAATACGATTTCTGTGTACAGCTCTTTTAAAATATCTTTTAGAAACAGAAACTCCCAGTTTTACCGAATCTACAGGAAGATGGGGCTTGTCTTTCAGAATAATGATTCTCAGATTTCCACTGGTTCTCCATTTGCCTTTCTCAAAAAGCAAACTGATTTCCGTGTTTTTTTTGAGCTTTTCCGCTCTGGGATATTTGGAATTTGTCATTTACGGAGTGTAAATATATTTTTTATTTTTCTTCTGCAAATTTCATAAAATAATACGCAAAAATTACGTTCAGATCTGTGAAATGTACAGAAGAATATTTTAATCCTGATTTAATAAATAATTAATCACTTCCGAAGCCGTATACAACCCAAAGATAGCGGGCATATAGCTTATTGTTCCGTAAAAAGATCTTTTATAATTAGTTCCGTCAGTCATTTTCAAACTTTCTTCATCCTGAATATCATTGGCAAAAACACAACGGACTCCTTTGTCAATTTTTACTTTTTTCAGCCTTTTTCTTACCTGTCTTGCAAGATGGCAATGCTCAGTTTTGCTGATGTCTCTTACCATTACCTTGCTTGGATCAGTTTTTCCGCCAGCTCCCATTGAACTTACGATTTTTATCCTTCTTCTTTTGGCTGCGATAATCAGACAAAGTTTTGGAGTAACGCTGTCAATACAGTCCAACACATAATCAAATTTTGCAGAATCCAGAACTTCATCCATTCTTTCAGGATTTAGAAATTCATTAATTTTGGTTAAATTAAGATCAGGATTAATATCTAAAAGTCTTTCGGCAACAACTTCTACCTTATGCTTTCCCACAGTAGAACGCAAAGCAGGTAACTGTCTGTTGATATTGGTAATATCCACAGTGTCACCATCTACAATCGTCATATTTCCTACTCCGGCTCTGGCCAGAAATTCAGCAGCAAAAGAACCTACTCCGCCTAAACCAACCACCAGAACAGTGGCTTTGTTCAATTTTTCCAAACCTTCTTCTTTTACCAGAAGTTCCGTTCTTTCCAACCAGTATTTATCCATTTTTTATTGTCTCTAAATTTTCTAAAATTTGTTCGTTCAGCTGTTCCAAAGAAATACCTTTTATTTCCGAAACTTTCTCATACAATTCTTCGATGTTAAAATCATCATTGTCCGTTTCTAAAAAGAATTTATCTAATGGAGTGTTTTTTAAAATATTCTGCAAAGATAAATTATACAAAACAGCTTTTCCAAAACTCAGATAAAAATTATGAGCCAGTAGATCTTCTGCAATCTGTCTTTTTTTGTTGAAACCATGAATAATCATGGGCTGTTCGGATCTTTTTCTGAAAGAAATAACTTCGTGAAATTTTCTTACGCAATGGATAATGACAGGTTTTTTTACTTCATTGGCTACCAGAATTTGTCTTAAAAAAACATCTTCCTGAGTTTTCTGATCTACAGAAACCAAAGAATCCAGGCCGCATTCTCCAATAGCAAAACAGTTTTGAAATATCATGCTCCTCATCCAGGAAAACTGCTGTTCAAGGTTGTTTACGTCAATATCGTGTGGATGAATTCCGATAGAATAAGGGAAATCAGGCGGAATTTCTTTCGCAAGGTTATAAATTCCGTTTCTGATATATTTTTTATGATGGTGAAAATCAAAAAATTCCATATTCAAAAATAGCATTTTTCAGATTTAATTTAAAATTATTAAACGATCGTTTATAAATGTGTTAAAAATTTCTTAACTTTACTCAAAGTGCACTTCATGAAAAAAAAATTTACAGAAAAACAGATTCATATACTGGATATTGCAGAAGAGCTCATCGCCAAAAAAGGGTATGAGGGAACGTCTGTAAGAGATATTTGTTCCAAAGCCAATATCAATGTCGCTATGATCTCTTATTACTTCGGTTCTAAAGAGAAAATGATGTCTTATCTCTATCAGTACAGGGTGCTGAAGACCAGAGAAAATTTTTCAGAATTTGCAGATACCATCAAAGAAGGGAAGCCGGAAATGCAGATGCGTGAAATGATTAAATATATCGTTTCCCAGCTCTTCAAGTACAATTATTTCCATGGTTTCGTTACCCAGGAACTTCGCCATACAGAAAACCTGAAAGATGAGCTGCTTGATTTCTACCAGTTATTCGTAAAAAAGCTGGACGAGGTCATCAAAAAGGGAGTCGCTTCCGGAGTATTTACCTTTACTCCAAAGCCTGAAGATATTCTTACTATGATTATCGGATCCACTTTATTTGTGATCAGGAATAAAAACTTCTATGAGCTCTATGTTCCGAGCAAGAATGAAGAAACTTATGCCAAAGAAGCAGAGAAAAAGGTGAGAATGAATCTTTTATTAAGTGTTTTTGCTATTTTGGGATACGCAGCAGACTAAAATTACGTTAAATATTCATAAAAAAAAATCTATTGACAAAAAAGTTATATTTTTGCAAATTAGTAAATCGGCTGTATAATCCGAAAACTGTTGAATTTTTTATATGAAAAAATATATTTTAGGTCTTTTTGCTGTAGCGGTAATTTCATCTTGTGTAAGCCAACAGGAAAGAGCAATGAGGAGTGCTGATAAAGAGTTTATCTTAAAAGCAGCTAATGAAAATTTCGCTAAGAAAAAGTGGAAAAATGCATTGGCTCTTTATGACAGACTGGCGAATCTTGTGGCAGGAACTGATGATTTTCCTAATGTAGGTTTCAATACTGCTTATGCTAACTATTATGACAAGAGTTATAAGTTGGCAGGTCACCAGTTTAAAAACTTTGCCGTAAGTTTTCCAAAAGATCCAAGAGCTGAAGAAGCGGCATATATGTCTGCATTATGCTACTATGAAGGATCTATGGACTATAACTTAGATCAGTCCAGTACAGAATTGGCCATTAATGAGCTTCAGGAATTCCTGAACAATTATCCCAACTCTGAAAGGTCTAAAAATATCAGTCAATTGATTGATGAGCTTTCTTATAAGCTGGAATTTAAAGCTTATGAAAATGGAAAGCAATACTACCAAATGGGTGAGTATAAAGCAGCAAATGTAGCTTTGGAAAACGTTTTGGAAGATTTTCCAAGTACAAAACTTCGTTCAAAGATTTATGACTATATCATGAAGTCCCGTTATGAACTGGCAACGAAGTCTGTATATAGTCTTAAAGATGAGCGTATTGAAAGTGCATTAACATATACAAAGCTGGTAGAAAAAGAACTTCCAAATACGGAATATGCTAAAACAGCAGCAGATCTGAGAGCCAAACTGGAAAAGGAAAAAGAAAACTTTGTTGTCGTTAAAAAACAAACAGAAGCAAGAATGGCTGCTTTAACTGCAAGACAGAAAAAAGAAGCTGATAAACTTGTCGCTAAAGATAAAACCGAGCAGCAAATTAAAGATCAGATCACCAATGAAAAGAAAGCAATGCAGTTACAGAGGGATAGTGCAGCACTTAAGACCCCTCCTCCGGCAGCGACTTTCAAAATTCAAAGATAATTCGTAAATTTGTCATCTTAAAATAAAAATAATTTTCTCAAAATGAGTGTAAAAGATACAAAAGCAGAAGTCAATACTATTACTTACGACAAAGATAAGATTGAAGATAAAGTAGGTTCAATCTATGAAGCTATTGTTATCATGGGAAAGAGAGCAGAGCAGATCAATGCGGAGATCCGTACGGAACTTCACAACAAATTGGATGAATTTGCCGTTCACAATTCTACATTAGAAGAGGTTTTCGAAAACAGAGAACAAATTGAGATCTCTAAACATTACGAAAAGCTTCCAAAACCCACTTCAATTGCTATTGAAGAGTGGTTAAACGAAGATGTTTATTTCAGAAAAACAGAAGAAAGAAAATAAATCTTCTGTGTTTTTATAGATGAAGGTCATAAAGGAAATTTTTTCTTTTATGACCTTTGTTGTTTGAAAGCCTGATGGTGTGGTAAAAAATAAGTATTTTAGTATTTCAAAAATTAGGACTAAATGAATGTTTCCGGTAAAAAGATACTTATCGCTGTCTCTGGAGGAATTGCAGCCTACAAAATTCACTTTCTGATAAGAGATTTTGTGAAAAAAGGGGCAGAAGTACAGGTTATTATGACGCCTGATGCAGAACATTTTGTAACAAAGCTAAGTCTGTCTACACTATCTAAAAAGCCAGTATATTCAGAATTTTACAGCAATAACGGAACATGGAACAGCCATGTGGAAATGGCACTTTGGGCAGATGTTATGATTGTAGCACCATGCACAGCCAATACTCTTTCTAAAATGGTTCACGGGATGTGTGATAATCTGGTTATTGCTACTTATATGTCTGCAAAATGCCCAATATTCATTGCTCCTGCAATGGATCTTGATATGTATGTACATCCTTCTACAAAGAAAAATCTGGAACTTGCTGAAAGCTTTGGTCATATCATTATTCCTGCTGAAAACGGAGAACTTGCGAGCGGACTGATCGGGCAGGGAAGAATGGCAGAACCGGCAACTATTTTTAATACCGTTGAAAATTATTTTGCAAGCAGCAATCTATCTAAAAGTCTTGAAGGCAAAACCGTTTTAATTACCGCAGGACCTACTTATGAAGCTCTTGATCCCGTAAGGTTCATTGGAAATCACTCTTCAGGAAAAATGGGGTTTTCCCTGGCAGAAGAGGCTTCCAAGAGAGGAGCAAAAGTGATTCTTATTTCCGGACCAAGTGTTCAAACCATCAATGATCCAAATGTACAGCTTCATAAAGTGACTTCGGCCAAAGAAATGCTGGCAAAAGTTTTTGAGTTTTATGATAAAATAGACATCGGTATTGCCAGTGCAGCAGTGGCAGACTATGCTCCCAAAGAAGTTGCGAAGGAGAAAATCAAAAAAAATGATGAAAATCTTACGATCGAGCTGGTAAAAAATCCGGATATCCTTAAAACCATGGGAGAAAAGAAAACGCATCAGTTTTTGGTAGGATTTGCTTTGGAAACCCAGAATGAAGAGGAAAATGCAAAAGGAAAGCTGGAAAAGAAAAACCTGGATATGATTGTATTAAACTCTCTTCGTGATGAAGGAGCAGGTTTTAAAAATGATACCAACAAAATTAAAATATTTACCAAGACGGAAAAGAAAGAATTCAATCTGAAATCTAAAGACGATGTAGCGAAGGATATTCTTAATTTCGTTGAATCTCAAATGAATTAGTCATTATAGATTTACTATAAATATTAACGATAAGATAAGATTCGGGCGGTTTAACTTTGTTAAACCGCCCGAATTCTTTATATAGCATACTAAAAATTATCTCTTTATCAATTTAGTGGTATGTTTTCTCAAATTGGTCACTATATCTAAGATGTAGATGCCGGAAGGGATATTCTGAACATTGATAAGTGATGTATTGTGAGCTGAAATTTGTCTGCCATTTACATCGTATATCATCACTTTTATAATCTTTTCCTGATTGCTTAATTTAATATTGACCTCAGTACTTGCAGGGTTTGGATATATTATTATTTTATCATTGCCTGCAATATTTTCCTCGTGAGTGTTTAAAGTACTTATCTGGCCCGTAGTGAAAAGCTCTTCACCATAAGTATTATACAGATCGGCGCTAAAATACATTTTAGAATTATAGGTAAACAGGGTTCTTATCCAAAGATAATTGGGTTGCTGCAATACCTGATTGTTGGCTGCAAAGCTCAGTTCCTGGTAACCATTGGAACTTCCATCTGTTTTGAAAACCTTTTGTAAAGAAGATATGCCATATAATTCATTATTGATGCAATTGAAGTTTGAATATCCCTGAGTTCCTGTTGCCACAAGAATAGAACCTGTAGCTGTTCCATCCGTTCTGAATAGTTTTTGTCGGTGATAATCAACAAAATAATCGTAGTTTCCACATTTTTTCATGACATATGCTCCTTCAGAATTAATCTGTGTAACCAGCTGAGTGTTTTGTAGTGCTCCGTCTGTAACATTCAAGGCTGTAATAAATCCGTTATTTGTGGCGGAAAAGAAATATAGTTTATTGTTTTTTACAAATGATTTCCCGTCTATATAAGAATAGGAGTCCTTTACAAGATTTACCTGATTGGTCGTATCGTCAATATAATACAGTGTCGTATTATTACCGAAATTTTGGCTGTCGGAAAAGAATACTTTATGATTAACCGGGCTTAAAAAGTTGTTGAGGGCATATATATTGTATAAATCTGTAATTTTGACGGTACCCGCTGCTGTTCCATCTGATTTCCAGATTTCTGATGTGGTATTATTGAGCATTTTAAAATAGATGCCGGAATCGGTTTTCGCAAAATCAATATCGACATTGTTGATAGAGGAGGGGAAATTGCTGACAGTTTTTTCTACTAATAAAGTAAAATTTGCCGTATTGTTATCCAGGCTCCACATCCTCATATAATTATCCGATAAATTAAACGTTTTGACAAGAATTTTATCATTGTTTAAAGAATACGTGCCATAGATTTTTTCATTTAACGGAGGCGTTATCTGTTGTATAGCATTTGTGTTAGTATTGGTTTGTACTAATTTATTACTGTGAAAATAAATATAATTTCCGGAAACCGCTACAGGATTATAGTCTGCATAGTTATCAGGAAAAGGTTCACGCAAATCATCACTCAGCTTGATCAAGTTGTTATTGGAATCTACCTTATAAACCTGATAATAATACCCATCGCGAGCCAGAAAATAAACTTCTCCGTTTAATTCCGTATAAAAACGAGGAGCACCGTGGCCGGAATAGATCAAATCTTTTTCAACTTTTGAAATGTGACTGGAAGGATCATAGGAAAATAATTCAGTGTTTTTATAAGTAGTATAATAATCTACATAAGAATCAACATATCCGGAAAGCACCAATTTATTCTGATATTCAATAAACTTATTGTCACCGTTAAATTTAATATTGGATTGTGATAGGTTGCTTCCATCATAGAAGTATACTTTTGAAGCAGTATTGTTATATTCTTTTAATGCTAAATAGTTTCCATTATTACTGGGAGAAATCGTTTGAAGAATAGCTCCGGAAGGATTACCTAAAGTATTGACCTGATCGATCTGGTCAACAAAATAGATGCCCGTATCGGTATCAATGTAAGTGTTATTTTTAAAATAAGTAAGTTTATTAATGTTGGGAATATTGTTATATATTACGGTGGTTCCTGATGCTGTACCATCCGTTTTCCATAAATCTCCATTTACTTTGAAAAGCAGATTGTCATAATTTTTAAAATCAAAATCATAAAGCGTAGCATTGGGGCTCAGAGAAGAAAAATTTTCAGTATTGATATCAGTACCATCCGTACTCCATAATCCTACATTAAAATTACTGTCTCTGGCAGCAAATACAATTTTATTATTAAAACTATACAGCTTCTCACTAAACGTAATGGAAGAATAAGGACCAGGAATAATATCTTTCACAATTGTGGTTCCGGCTAATGTTCCGTCTGTTTTCCATAATTCTCTGCCAAATATACTGTTGGTTCCGAAGAAAAATACATATCCGTTATTTTCCTGTAAAGAAGTTCCTACATTATAGATATTGCTTACCTGAAATGTTCCGGCTGCAGTGCCATCACTGATGTAAAGATTTTGTTGGAAAATAAAATATAACTTTCCATTTAAAACTTTAGCAACAATAGTGTTTGAGGATGGATAATACGTATTAAAATCTTTAACTTTTGAAGTCGAATTTGTAGCCAGATCTGTAGACCATAGTTGAAGATTAGAATTATCAGACGCAAAATAACAAACTTTATTACCTATCTGGTAGAATTCATTTTTGAGCATACTGTCTGTAAAGCTTCCATTGATATTCTGAACTATTTCGGCAGTTTGTGTTTGTAAATTATACTTATGTGGTTCAATTCCGGAACCGGTATTGGCTGCAAATATCAGATTATTCCCTACCTGTAATAACCCGCTGGGTTCAGAGCCTGGGAAAAAGTTGGTTTCTTTTAAGGTCGCATTTATAGGCGTTTGAGCCCTTATTGCCAATATACCAATTAAAAAAAAGGATAAAGTGGGTATTAGTTTTTTCATGCAGCGAAACTGAGGAAAAAATATGAAATTGAGAAATATATTAATGAAAATTTCAGAAAAATTAATATTCCTACAAAACTACTTAAGGTCTATTGATAATGAATTTTATGCTGTCTTTAAACATAACAATTGCTGTTTTCATCTCCGGTTTGTTTTTAATTGATACTTATTTATTTGAGTTTGTACTAATTCCTGTGATTTGTAGCGGATACTAAGAATAATTTTAATAAATTTCCGTTCTCAATTTTTAGTAGACAATGAAAAGAATTATAAGCTTATTTTTTCTGCTTTTTATATATACCCAAAGTTTTTCTCAGGAGCTGTTGGCAACAGTTCAGGTAAATGCCCAGCAGCTTGGCGGGAGTAACCAGCAGGCATATAAGTCATTAGAAAAGAGTCTTAGGGACTTTATCAACAATACCAGTTGGACGGGGAAAAAACTTCAGAACTTTGAAAAAATAAAATGTGGTTTTTCCGTTGTTATTTCAGAAAGAGATGGCAATAAATTTAAAGGATCTATTGTTGTTCAGGCAATGCGTCCTGTTTATAATACAACGTATGAATCCCCTTTACTGAATCTTCAGGATCAGAGATTTGCTTTTGAATATGTTGAAAATGAAAGTCTTATATTCAATGAAAGACAGTTTTCAGGCAAAAATTTAACAGATGTAGTCAGCTTTTACATTTATGTTATTTTAGGATTGGATGGAGACAGCTTTCAGTCTATGGGCGGTTCACAATGGTTTGCAAAAGCACAGCAGATTGCACAAAACTCCCAAAACAGAAACTACGAAGGCTGGAATACCATCAATGAGCCAAGAAGCCGTTCTATTTTGATTAACGAGATCATGAACCCCAACTGGAACCAGTTACGTTCTACCATTTATACTTACCACAGAGCAGGATTGGATAATCTTTTCAACCAGGATCAGACTGCAGGGAAAAAAGTAATTTTTGATGCCCTGATGCAATTGAAAATGTACGAAAACAGTTTTCAGCAGGCATTTTTCTTTAACCTGTTTATGGATACCAAAAGTGATGAGATCTTCAATATTTTCAATTCCGGAAATAACGGAGGTTTGATCCTTAATGATCTTAAACAGACAATGATCATTCTTTCGCCGAAAAATATTGATAATAAGTGGAATAAATGGAAAGTATAAAAATCCGTGAATGAGTCTGAATATTAAAAAGTATTCAAAAAACATTTTCTTACTTCAATTAAAAAAAACTTATTTTTACAGTTCAAATTCAAATTGGATCATAACCCAGATTATCAATGCTTTCGAGAATTTACATTAAAAACTTTGCCCTGATTGATACCCTTGAAGTATCACTGAAAAATGGTTTACAGGTGATTACCGGTGAAACAGGAGCAGGTAAATCTATTATCTTGGGTGCTCTTCGTCTTATTTTAGGGGAAAGAGCTGATGTAAAATCTATTGCCAAAACGGAAGAGAAAAGTGTAGTGGAAACCGAGTTTTCACTTAATAATCAATTTAAAAAATTCTTTATCGAAAATGATCTGGACTATGAGCATCAGACCATTATCAGAAGAGAAATCCTTCCATCAGGAAAATCCCGTGCCTTCATCAATGATGTTCCGGTAACGCTGGATATTCTTAAGGAGCTTTCCTCACAATTAATTGATATTCATTCCCAATTTGAAACATCCAATCTTTTTACCTCAGAATACCAGTTTAAAATCATAGACGGGCTTTCTGAAAATAAAAAGATCATTGAAGAGTATCAGCATGAGTTTTCTGATTTTCAGAATCTTAAATTGCTATTGAAAAAACTCAAAACTCAGCTTTCAGAATCAAATAAAGAAAGCGATTACAAAGAATTTCTGCTTAACGAACTGGAAGAGCTTAAGCTGGATGATGTAGATTATGAAGATGTACAGAATCAGCTTTCCATTCAGGAAAATGCAGGAATGATTTCTGAAAATGTAGGGCAGATCTTATCCAGATTCCATCAGGAAGAAATAGGAATTTTGTCTTTCTTTCATGAAGCCACCAACAAGCTTTCAAAAATTTCTGAGGTATCCACTAGTTTCGCAGAGCTTGATGAAAGGCTTGAAACCTCTTTTGTAGAACTTAAAGACATCATTTCCGAGCTGGAACATGAAGCAGAAAGAGTTGAAATTAATCCGGAAAATCTGGTCTATCTTACCGATCTTAATAATAAAATTAACGCCTTATTCCTTAAGCATAACGTTTCAGATCTTAATGAACTGATTGAGATCAGAAATCAGCTGGCAGGAGATCAGAAAGGAGCTTCTGACTTAGAAGGACAGATTGAAGAAACAGAAGAAAATATTTCTCAAAAAGAAAAAACACTTCAGAGCCTTGCCGGAAAGCTTTCCAAAAACAGGCACAAAAACATTTCTGTTTTCATTAAAAAAGCAGAAAGTCTTCTTAAAAAACTGGGGCTGGAAAAAGCAAAAGTAGATATCGAATTGCAGGATGCTGAAGAATTCAATCAGTTTGGAAAAGAAAATATTCAGTTGTTGTTTCAGGCGAATTCCGGTTTTCCTTTGAAGCCGATCCAGACTGCTATTTCGGGAGGTGAAAGATCTAGAGTAATGCTTGCTGTAAAGAAAATTATTGCAGAAAGTGATGAACTCCCAACTCTTATTCTGGATGAAATTGATACCGGAGTTTCAGGAAAAGTAGCCGAAGAGATCGGTAATCTGATGAGAGAAATGTCGGAAGACATGCAGCTGATTGTTATCTCCCACCTTGCACAGGTAGCTGCCAAAGGAAATGACAATTACAAAGTAGTGAAGCAGGATATTGCCGGAAGAACACAATCTACCATTATTCCTTTAAACAATGAAGAAAAGCTAAACGAAATTGCCCAGCTGCTTTCCGGAAGCAAAATTACTGAAGCGGCTTTAGCACAGGCAAAAGAGCTTATCGGATAATTACTTAAATACATTTTTCCTTAAAAACTTGTAACATATTTTACATTATATTTACTAATGTATAAAAACTAAAATATGTTTCTAAAGTTCCTTAGGCTTGAAATCAAAAGCTTTTTTCGTGGTACATCTTTAGGGATTAATCTCACCATGAAAATCCTCAGGTTTATTGGGATTCTTTATTTCATTGGATGTCTCGTAGGCGGAGCTTTTATTGCTTTTTTCTACGTACAGGAAGAAATGCATCAGAATCCTTTAAAGATGGTTTCAAAATTCATGATTGTGGCCTGGATTATAGATCTGGTGATTAAATATCTATGGCAGGATGTTCCTACACAGAATATTAAGCCATTTCTTACTATGAATATCCGGAAGAATACATTGGTTAATTATATGCTGGGCAAAACCTTTCTTTCTGCATTCAGCTGGCTGAGTTCCTTATTTTTTATTACATTTTCACTGATTGCCTTATTCAATGGTTATAGCGTTGCAGGAATATTGGTATGGCTTATTGGAGTCATTGCATTATTGTATCTGAATAATTTCATCAATATTTTCTTCAACGGAAAAGAGACTTTAGCCATTATCATAGGAATCTTTTTTGTAATCATAGGAAGTTTAGGATATTATAAGATTATTCCGGTTCTGTCTTATTCAGAGTCAGTTTTCTTCAGCTTCTATGAAAAACCCTACTTTGCGTTGATTCCTGTTGCCCTGTTTGTGGTATTATGGTGGATTTGCTTCCGTTATCTGCGTAAAGAATTTTACCTGGATCAAGGTCTTGAAGCGAAGAAAACTATCGGAAAAACAGAAAATATTGCCTTCCTGAATAAATACGGTGTCGTTGGAACATTCATCAATAACGATGTTAAGCTGCTGAGGCGTAATAAAGTGACCAAAGGTATTTTGCTTGGCAGTTTTATGTTTCTTTTCTATGGACTGCTGATGTTTACTTCTTCAATTTACAAAACTCCGGCAATGATGATGTTTATGGGATTATTTGTAACAGGAGGTTTTCAGTTTCTTTTTGGCCAAAGAGTACCGGCGTTTGACAGCTCCTATTATCCTCTAATGATGACTCTGAATGTTCCCTACAAAGAATATTTAAAAGCAAAATGGTGGCTGATGAACATCGTAACCGGTGTGTCCATCATTGCAGCGCTTTGCTATATGTATTTTGGCTGGGAGGTTTATATCACGTTTTTTGCAGCGGGGTTGTACAATATTGGGGTGAATTCTCAATTTACCTTGTGGTCAGGAGCCTTCAACAAAACCCAGATTGATCTGAATTCAAAAGAGAAAAGACTGGGACAGAAAGGAAGCTTTAATATGATCGCAATGCTTCTATTAATTCCAAAAATGCTTCTTCCAATGGGCGTATTTGCTTTGGCAAAATATTTCACAGGAATTACCGGAGGAGTGATAAGTATTGCTATTATTGGGATTATCGGGTTTTTTATGAGAGAAAAGATCTTCGATATCATTGTGAAACACTATAAAAAAGAAAAATACAGCACACTGGATGCCTTTAAAAATAAAGATTAAGCCATGATCAACATACAAAATTTATCCAAAACATACGGAACAGCAATCGTTCTTAATATTGAACATCTTGAAATTCCAAACGGAGAAACATTCGGGCTTGTTGGGAACAACGGAGCCGGAAAAACAACTCTTTTCAGCCTGATGCTGGATTTGATTCAGGCCACTACAGGATCTGTAAGCATAGACGGAATTAAAGTCAATGAATCTGAAGCCTGGAAAAACAAGGTTTCTGCTTTTGTTGACGATACTTTTCTCATTGGCTATCTCACTCCGGAAGAATATTTTTACTTTATCGGAGAGTTGAGAGGTCAGAATAAAGCTTCTGTAGACGAATTCCTGAAACCTTTTCATGATCTTTTTAACGGAGAGATCCTAAAATCAGGAAAGTATATCCGCGATCTTTCGAAAGGAAATCAGAAAAAAGTAGGAATTGTAGGTGCCATCATCGGAAACCCTGAGATTATTATTTTGGATGAACCTTTTGCCAATCTGGATCCGTCTACACAGATTAAACTCAAAAACTTAATCAAAGAATTGTCAAAGCAGGATGGTGTTACCTTTCTGATATCCAGTCATGATCTTTCCCACACCACAGAAGTCTGTAACAGAATTGTGGTGGTAAATAAAGGTCTTTTGGTAAAAGACATCCAAACCAATCCGGAAACATTGAAAGAATTGGAGCAATATTTTGCAGATCAGGTTTCAATTTCAGATATTTAATACGTTAAAATAAAACGTAAATGAATACGATAGAATCGCAGAATGTAACAGACTATCCGAACAGCAATACCATTTTCATGGTTTGGAAACTTCATGACAGCCCGCAGCTAAAAGATGTTTTTCAAAAATTGTGTGCCCTGGTATTAAATCTTAATAACTCAGCTTTTAACCGTTTTCCGGACAGCAGAGTAAGCTGTGTAATGGGAATAGGTGCTGAAGCATGGAAAAAGCTGGAACTTCCTACACCTGCTCCAAAGGAATTAGTCACTTTTCAAGAGATAAAAGGAGTGAAGCATACTGCTGTATCTACGCCGGGAGATCTTCATTTTCACTTAAGAGCAGACAATAAAAGCCTTATTTTTGATATGGGAATGGAAATATCCAATCTCTTAAATACTGTTGCCGAAAGTATTCTGGAGATTCACGGATTTAAATATTGGGACGCACGTTCTATTCTCGGGTTTGTAGACGGAACGGAAAATCCTCATGGTGAAGACCGCGATTATTTTGCTAAAATTGGTGATGAAGATCTTCAGTACAAAGGCGGAAGTTACCTTTTTGTTCAGAAATACCTTCACAATATGGCTGCTTGGAGAAGCCTTTCCACAGAAGATCAGGAAAAAGTCATTGGAAGATCTAAGGAAAATGATATTGAAATGTCTGATGATGTAAAACCTTCAAACTCTCATATCGCATTAGCCAACATCGAAGGTGAGAATGGAGAGGAATTGAAAATCGTAAGAGATAATATGCCCTTTGGAAGCCCTTCTTCTAATGAATTTGGAACTTATTTTATTGCTTATGCAAGTACATTTACGACGACAAATAAGATGTTGACTAATATGTTTATAGGTGATCCGCCGGGAAATTATGACAGAATTTTAGATTTCAGTACAGCGGTTACAGGAACGCTTTTCTTTGTTCCTACCAGAAATATGCTTGATGAATTCTCAGGATAAATGCAAGGCTGCCTAGAATGAGACAGCCTTCTTATTTTATTAAATAATAGAACTTTTTTTTAAATGTTGTAACCTTTTGTTGTTTTGATTGTCTTTAGTATAGAAACAGTATAAGCATGAAACTTTTGTTCGGAAATAAAAAGAATGATTTGTTGAGCCTCCTGAAGAAACAGGATCCGGCTGCACAGAAACTTTTCTATGAACAGAATGTCAAGAGATTCCTGAGTGTAAGCAAAAGCTATGTAAGTGATTTGTACCAGGCGGAAGATTGTCTCATTAAAGCATTTTGTAAGATTTTTAAGCACATAGAAAGCTTCAGGGGAGAGTCTAATCTGGATAGCTGGGCGAGAAGAATTGTGGTGAATGAGTGCCTGAACTTTATTAAAAGTCATAAAACAGTTTTCTATCTGGACGAGATTAACCAATCTTTTCACGAAGATATCCATGAGCTTGAAATAGATTGTGATTTTAATGCGCAGGAGCTTTTGGATCAGCTTCCGGATGCGTACAGAATGGTTTTTAACCTGTATGTGCTGGAAGGATATTCTCATCAGGAGATTGCTGATACTTTGCAGATTTCAGTAGCTGTCAGCAAGACGCAGCTGTTCAGAGCAAAAGAAAAATTAAGAAAGATCTACTTTCAACAACAAAAAAAGATGAAAAATGAAAACGTTTACAGATAATATTGAACAGCAGATCAAAAAGCAGATTGAGGAAAGAGAGATTGCTCCATCCCGTGATCTGTGGTCTGAAATTGAACTTCATAACAGCAATAATACTCGCCTCAAATCAAAAGTAAACTGGTTTTTGGTAGCAGCAAGTTTAATGGCATTATTCAGTTTGGGAAGTGTTCTGTACTTTCTTAACCAACCTTCGGAAGCTCAACCGAAAATGGTAAAACAAACAGGAAAAAAAGCTACAGAAGAAGAAATTGTAAAAGATCCAGTACAGAATACAGTTCCGCTGGCAGTTGATAATATTGATAAAAAGGAAGTAAGGAAAACACTTTCCCAGAACAAAGAAGAAGTAATTTCCCCTGTAGCGATAGGTCAGAATAAACTGATTCCCAAAGAAACTCTTCCTCTGAAAAAACTGGATCTTCCACAGCTTTCTAATCCTAAGCTGATGGCAAAAGCCGATTCTTTAAAAATTCCGGTCAAAAAGAAGAAATATGTAGATCCTTCCACACTGCTTTTCTCAGTAGAACATAAAGATGTGATTGAAAAAACAAAGGATGGAAGCAACGTGGCTACTATTGATTTGAATGCCAGATAATTTACCCGAAAAAAATAAAAATTAATAATATGATCAAGAAATTAATCGTAATGGGATTGCTATGCTCTGTTTCAGCGTCATTCCATGCACAGAAAAAGGGACTGAATATTAATCTGTCTTCTAAGAAAGACACCGAAGTAAGCCCGATTGTAAAAGAGAAAGTAGAAGAATATGCCACGAAGATCAATACCATCATCCAGGAAGAAAAAAAGCTGATGGAAGAGGAACTGGTGGTTTTGCAGGCCAGAAACCTTGATAAAGCGGATTTTGACAGAGAAAAAGCTCAGATTGCAGACCGTTATTCTGAGAAAATGGACAAAAGAATTGAGGAACTTGGATTTGACCTGGATGATGTTATTCAGAAGCAGGTAAGATATTCCCTTTTGAACACAGATGTTACTTCCAAAGAAGAACTTAAAGAAAAATTATTGAAAAAATTCCGTCCCAGCAGAAGCTTTACAGGGTATTTCTCTTACGGAATTATGACCTTGACAAACAGTGCTCCAGATAATGAGCTGGATAAAAACATAGGATATGCCAACAACCTGGAATTTGGTCTGAAACTGAACTACCAGCTTAGCAGAACAAGTCCATGGGCCATTACTTCAGGATTAGGATTCTCATGGAGAACCGTAAGAGCAGATAACAATATGATGTTTATAAGAAATGCCAACCAGGGAGTTGCTCTGGCTCAATACAGCGAAAATCTGGAGAAAAGCAAGTTGAGAACAGGATATATTATGGTTCCTCTTGGGGTGCAGTATAACTTTTCCAGGCTTAAAAATGCCGGAATGGATATTCAGTACAGAAGCTATTACACAGGATTTAAAATTGGAGCGAATGTATATGGAGGCGTAAAAATGTCTACCAACAATATTGTAAAAGGAATTGATGGCGAAACCAGAGACCGCGGAAATTATCAGGTGAATCCTTTTGTGTATGGAGCACAGCTTACTTTTTCATACAACAGTTTCAGTGTCTTTGTGAAGAAGGATTTCAGTAATTTCTTTAAAGACAGTTATTTCAAAGATGATAAAGCACTGATATTCGGCTTGGCCATCGGATTAGATTAAATTGAATATATTTTGATTGCAAAACGAAAAACTCCGGGAAAAGCTCCCGGAGTTTTTGCATTGTATCAGTTATAGAATCATTATTTTAAACTTCCTACCATATCTTCCGGTTTTACCCATTCGTCAAACTGCTCAGCAGTTAACAAACCAAGATTGATGGCTTCTTCTTTCAACGTTGTTCCGTTTTTATGGGCTGTCTTCGCAATCTTAGCAGCATTTTCATATCCGATATGAGTATTTAAAGCCGTAACAAGCATTAAAGATTTGTCTACGAGCTCTTTAATTCTCTCATGATTCGGTTCAATACCTACCGCACAGTGATCATTGAAGGAAATACATGCATCGGCAATCAATTGGGCAGACTGTAAGAAATTATACGCCATTACAGGTTTGAAAACGTTCAGTTCATAATTTCCCTGAGTTCCTGCAAACGAAATCGTAGTATCATTTCCTAAAACCTGTGCACAAACCATAGTCATGGCTTCATTCTGAGTAGGATTTACCTTCCCAGGCATGATAGAAGACCCCGGCTCATTCTCAGGAATATGAATTTCTCCAATTCCGGAACGTGGGCCCGATGCCAGTAATCGTACATCCTGAGCAATTTTATATAAAGAAACAGCCAGCTGTTTTAAAGCTCCGTGAGACTCTACAATCGCATCATGAGCAGCAAGGGCTTCAAATTTATTTTCTGCGGTAATGAAAGGATGATTGGTAAACTGAGCAATATATTCCGCTACTTTTACATCATAACCGTTAGGCGTATTCAATCCTGTACCTACAGCCGTTCCTCCCAAAGCCAGTTCAGAAAGGTGAGGTAATGTATTTTTTAAAGCTCTCAATCCGAATTCCAATTGAGCCACATATCCGGAAAATTCCTGTCCAAGAGTAAGTGGAGTAGCATCCATCAAATGGGTTCTACCGATTTTTACCACATCTTTGAAGGCTTTCGACTTTTCAGCCAGTGTATTTTTTAGTTTTTCAACTGCGGGAATCGTTACTTCCACCACTTTTGTGTAAGCAGCAATGTGCATGGCAGTAGGGTAAGTGTCATTGGATGACTGGGATTTATTCACATCATCATTAGGATGGATTTCAGATTTTTCGCCTAAAGTTCCTCCGTTATTGACGTGAGCTCTATTTGAAACTACTTCATTAACATTCATGTTAGACTGCGTGCCGGAACCCGTCTGCCAGATTACCAATGGAAACTGGTCATTAAGTTTTCCCTCCAGAATTTCATCACATACTTTAGCGATCATATCTCTTTTTTCTGCGGAAAGTACTCCCAGATCAGTGTTGGTATAAGCGGCTGCTTTTTTCAGATAAGCAAAAGCTTCAATGATTTCGTGCGGCATTGAACTCTCAGGTCCTATTTTGAAATTGTTTCTGGAACGTTCCGTCTGTGCACCCCAAAGTTTATCTGCAGGTACCTGCACTTCTCCCATGGTGTCTTTTTCAATTCTGTAATTCATATTATTTATTTGATTTTTCTTTTGTTAAAATGAGATCCTTTATATCGGGCATATTCCTCCCCACATCATAGCTTATAAAACATATTGGGCCAACTGATTTTAAATTTAGTCTCATGCTGTCCTGCAAGACATTAGATAGAGTTAAAGTTCCTGTGGAAAATATGCAATCTTCGTAGCGTTGTGAAGAAAATTTAGCCTCTTTAATAGAAATAACAAACTCATTTTTTTCATTAGTTGTTATATCAGATTTTAAAATTGTAAACCTTTCATTTTGAAAATTGATAAACGAAAAAGTAATAGAATTGGGTGTTTTTTCCAAAATCTCAAATTTAATTGGATGCCCCTCAACTTTTCCGGTCCAAGTTCCTGAAAGTTGTATCGTATTTTCATATTGACCGAAATAGCTACTGTACATTATAAAACAGAAAAAAATGACTAATGTATTTTTCATTAAATTGAATTATGCAAATTTGAAATCTATTGCAATAACTTTCTATAAAGGTACTTATAAACTCAGAAACCGCCAATTTATAATCATTATAAATATCAATTTAAATGACTGATTTTACTCATATTTTTTTACAGGAGACGTATTTTTGCACAAACAAAAATTGAATGGATTTTAGATATCAGGATCCGTATCCTATTCAGAAAGATGATACGGTGTATAAGAAGCTTACATCAGACTATGTAAAGGTTGAAAAACTGGGGGACAGAGAAATTTTAACAGTAGATCCGAAAGGATTAGAATTGTTAGCCGAAGAAGCGATGGCAGATGTTTCTTTCATGCTTCGTTCTTCACACTTAGAAAGTCTTAGAAGAATTATTGACGATCCTGAAGCTACAGATAACGACAGATTCGTTGCTTATAATCTTCTGCAAAATGCTGCAGTAGCAGTTGAAGGAGCTCTTCCTTCTTGCCAGGATACAGGTACAGCAATTGTAATGGGGAAGAAAGGAGAAAATGTGTACACTGGAGTAGAAGATGGTGAATACCTGAGCAAAGGAATCTTCAATACGTATCAGAAAAGAAACTTAAGATATTCTCAGGTTGTTCCTTTAACGATGTTTGATGAAAAGAATTCTGGATCTAACCTTCCTGCGCAGATTGATATCTATGCTAAAAAAGGAGATTCTTACGAGTTTTTATTCTTAACAAAAGGAGGTGGTTCTGCCAACAAAACATTCTTATACCAAAAGACAAAATCTTTATTGAACGAAAAATCTCTTGAAGAATTCGTTAAAGAAAGAATCTCAGATCTTGGAACAGCTGCCTGCCCGCCCTACCACTTAGCATTGGTAATCGGGGGAACTTCAGCAGAAGCCAACCTTGCAACCGTTAAAAAAGCATCCGCAAAATATTATGACAATCTTCCTACAGAAGGAAATGAAGCCGGACAGGCATTCAGAGACCTTGAATGGGAAGCTAAAGTTCAGAAAATCTGCCAGGAAAGTGCCATCGGAGCTCAGTTTGGAGGTAAATACCTTACGCATGATGTAAGAGTAATCAGACTTCCGAGACATGCTGCATCTTGTCCGGTAGGAATGGGAGTTTCTTGTTCTGCAGATAGAAATATCAAAGGAAAAATTACCAAAGAAGGAATCTTCCTTGAGCAATTAGAACAAGATCCGAAAAGATTCTTGCCTGATACTCCTCCACACTTGGAAGAAGCCGTTGAGGTTAACCTAAATAAACCGATGCCGGAAATTCTTGCCGAGCTTTCAAAATACCCGATCAAAACCCGATTAAAACTGAACGGAACACTAATCGTAGCAAGAGACATCGCACACGCAAAAATCAAAGAAATTATCGACAGTGGGAAACCAATGCCTGAATATTTCAAAAATCACCCGATCTATTATGCAGGACCTGCAAAAACTCCGGAAGGAATGGCTTCAGGAAGTTTCGGGCCTACTACTGCCGGAAGAATGGACGTTTATGTAGACGAGTTCCAAAGTCATGGCGGAAGCATGATTATGCTGGCAAAAGGAAACAGAAGTAAAGATGTTACCAATGCTTGTCACAAATACGGAGGTTTCTATCTTGGATCTATCGGAGGGCCGGCTGCTATTCTTGCCAAAGACAATATTGTGTCTGTAGATGTAGTAGACTTCCCGGAATTAGGAATGGAAGCAGTAAGAAAAATTGAAGTAAAAGACTTTCCTGCATTCATTATTTCCGATGATAAAGGGAATGATTTCTTCGCAAATCTTGCCCACTAATTAGTTTAAAATTAAAATAAATAACAAAATAGAACCCTGATCTTTTGTGTAAAAAGGAAAAAAGTTCTATTTTTGCCTAAAATCTTTAAGAGAATGATAACGATATTATCAGCATTTTGGCCGTTTTACCAGTTCCTTTGGACTATATTCTTCATTACTATGTTCCTAGTAGGATTCTGGTGTATTTTTATGTTCTTCGGATTAGTAATCCCAATGTGGCTAACTGAAGGTTTGAAAGAGTATTTCGGAAAAGTAAAACCTTTCGATCCTGAAGATATCAGAAGAAAGCTTATTACTGAGCAGGAAGGTGTAGAAGTTATCTATAACGAGCCTAAAGGAAACGGACCTTTCCTTCACGATCACGGACATCATCATTAATTGATTGTCATTGCTTTTTCACCTTAATTCTGAAAAAGTAATATCAAAGCAAAACAACATATACAAAACCGCTTAAGCAATTAAGCGGTTTTTCTATTTATTATTCCTCAGACTTTCCGGAGACACTCCAAATTTCTTTTTAAAAGCCCGTGTAAAATTCTGCAGGTATTCATAACCACACTCAATAGCAATTTCTTTGATCATAATTTCTTTATCGGTAATCAGCTTTTTTGCTTTCAGCATTCTGAGCTCTGATATATAATGAGCTATCGTTGTATGATACTGAGCCTTGAATTCCTTTCTGATGATATTTTGATTCAAACCTATATACTTTCCAATCTCTTCTGCTTTTATATTTCTGTGGTAATTTTCATCAATAAATTTTCTGATGATTTCCGGTATCTTTGGAGTAGATTCCAATGTGTTTTTCTCATTGAACTGCTCAAAAATTAAAATAAGAAGTTTGATGATCTTTGCTTCTATAAATAATTTCTGCATGATCCCTTTTTTGGTATAACCCAGAATCTCCTTTACAATCATATGCATTTCAACCGTCATGTCCGGCGGCGTTTCTTTATGAAGGAAAATGAAATTATTATGAATCATATTTTCCAGAATTTCAGCATTCTCATGATTTAGCTCAGGATTGATGAGGTTAAAAATATATTGGTAATTAATCTGAATCTGAAGATACCTCAAAATTTCCTGATTTTCTGTCCATAATTCCGCAACACTTTCTTTTGGTGAATAATGGAGGATGTATTGATTTTTCTTGAATTGAAATTTAGTACCGCAGTCATGAGCCTCTAAATTAATGCTATCACTCAACATGAAAATAAGATTAAAACTGGACCTCCCTTCCAGCATATGAGATTTGAAGGATTGGTCAGGGCACAGGTCTTCCTGCATGATGATTTTGATGTCTTCGGATCTGAACAAAAGTCCACTTTTATATTGATTCCTCATACAACACATTTTTACGGCCATGGTACAACTTCTTAAAGGAAAAGTTCTTCGCAGGATAACCAAAAGTTCGGAAATGATAACTCGGGGTTGATAATGTGAGGTACTTTTGCGCAAAATTAAATTAAATTTAGAATAATTAAAAATAATATTTCATATGTTTAAAGATTTACATTTTGCAATACAGAAAATAAGAACGGGATTAGCACTGCTAACCCTTGCTGGAAGCTGTATGTATGCACAGCAATGGGAAAATGTAGGAGGCGTTCAGGATGTATCTGCAGCAGGAAGCAGTTTTAATAATCTTGTTATTGATAACTCAGGAAATTACTATCTGTCATATTATGATGTTTCAGTAGCAAAAGGTTCTGTTCAGAAATTCAACGGAAGCTCATGGTCTTACTTAGGCGGAACGGCCGGAGTTACTACGGGAACAGCCACTTACAACTCATTATCTGTAAGCCCTAATGGGAACAGTATTTATTATACAAACCAGCTTGGTTATCCGGGTTCAGGGATGGAAGTACGTTTATATACAGGATCATTGTGGTCTCAACTTCCTAATGCTACAGAAAGTTCTGTAAATTACCAGGCTTCTGCGGTATCCTCTGATAATATTATATTCACTTATGGATCTTATGGTTCGGGAACAGTAAAAAGATATTTTGGAGGAGCATGGGAGCAAGTAGGAAATGCAGGCTTCTCAGGAGGCGCTGAATTTGCTGAAATGGTTATCGGAACCAATAATATGGTCTATACCTGTAATGTTTCCGGAGGGCTGAAAGTGTATCAAAACAGTACAGATGCCAATTCTACACAAAACTGGACTTTAGTAGGCGGAGCTGCTGCAGATGCTTCATCATCAGGAGAGCAGTACAACGCTGATATTGCATTAGATGGATCCAATAGAATTTATGTAGCCTATGTATCCAACTCAGGAGGAGGAAGAAAAGTGAATGTTAAAAAATTTGACGGAAACTCATGGGTACAGGTTGGAAATGCCAACTTTTCTGATGGAAGAGTACAGCACGTTGCTTTAGCGGTAACCGGATCCGGGACACCTTATGTGGTAGCCAGCCGTTTTGAAAATGATAATTTCCTGAGAAATACTGTTTATAAATTAGACGATTCACAAAACTGGGTTCCTTTTGGAGGAGATTTTGTTTCGGATGGTGAGGCAAAATACAATGATCTTGCAGTAGATAAAGCACAGAATTACCTTGTTTTGGCTTATTCTGACACTACAACAAAAGTTAAAAGAATTTCTCTGAACTTAAATCCTCAGACTTGCAGCAATACAGATCCCGGAGCCAATGCAGGTGATATTGGATGTATAAGCTTTATGTATCGTGGTCAGCAGGTTGCTTATACTACGGTAAGAGGATCAGACGGAAAAATATGGCTTCAGCAGAATCTGGGAAGTGCACAGGTAGCTTCATCAATGGCTGATGCCAACTCATACGGAGATCTTTTCCAATGGGGAAGATGGGATGACGGGCACCAGCTTAGAAATTCTCAGGTAGTACAGGCGCCATCACCTAACACACCGGAAGGAACAAGCATAACTGCAGGTGGTTATATTGCAGGCTCTCCGGCATGGTGGGCAGGTTTTTCTGGTGGAGATACATGGAACGGAGCATCCGTTGCAGATGTAAATGCATCCGTAGGAGTAGATCCTTGTAAAGCCATTGGACCAGACTGGAAAATGCCATCTCAGGCAGACTGGACCACTTTAGTAGGAGCTGAAAGTATTGCCAGCCCAACAACGGCTTATAACAGCCATCTTAAATTACCGGCAGGAGGATTCAGAAGCTCAAGTGATGGTAACTTTACGTATGTAGGACAAAGAGGATATTTTTGGAGTTCTGATACCTCAAGCTCAGGAGGAAAATATCTGTATATCGGGACTACTATTGCCAATCCATCAGCTGGTGCTATGAGAGGGCAGGGAGCATCCGTAAGATGCATCAAGCCTACATCTTCTTTAAGCACATCTGATATTAAATTAAATAAAGCTGTTGTAGGAATGTACCCTAATCCTACAAAAGGAATTCTGATGGTAAAATCTGACGCAGCGATTGAAAAAGTAAACGTTACCAATGCAGTAGGGCAAAGAATGAATGTACAGTTCTCGGATAATCAGATCAACATGACTGAACTTCCCTCAGGATTATACATCGTAGAATTGAAATTAAAGAACGGGCAGATTGTTTCTAAAAAGATTATAAAAGATTAAGCTGTTTCAAAAATATTCGTCATATAAAAAATAGTTCATTACAATTACTTTTATTGGGAGGCTCATGAAATTTTCATGAGCCTTTTTTATGTATTTTTTCTTCTGAAAATGAAATATCTCATCAAAATAATGAGTATGAATAAAAATTAATATTATATTCGATAAAAAATAAGACATGAAAAAATTTTATTCCGTTGTTTTTCTGCTGATTACAATTGTTGTTTTTGGGCAGATCAATTACACCATTACCCCTAATCCATTCAATGAAACAGATGCTGTAACGCTTACCGTTCCGGGAGATCAGATTGACGAATCTGCATGGGGAGTTTCCAATAATGCCATTTATATCTGGAGCTGGTCTTTTGATACCAATTATCAGAACAGCCAGGATTGTCCTACGAATGGCAGCTGGAACAACTCCAATGATTTGAATAAGCTGGTTTATAACGCCGGAACAGACAGCTATTCACTTACTTTTACACCAACTTCTTTCTTCGGAAGAACAGGGATCGGAAGGTTCGGGTTTTTATTGAAAGATAAAACAGGATCTCATCAGACCTCACCTGATATTTTTGTAAACGTAGGGACTTTAAGCTTAAATCTTACCAATCCACTGGCGAATAGCCTTACCACAGTTCCTGTGGGGAATTCCATTAATATTACGGCTACAACCAATGTCAATGCAACATTTCAGTTAAAAGCCAATGGAACGGTTGTAAATTCTACTGCAACTCCTTCACAATCCTATTCTTACAGTTACACAGTCACTCAGGATGCCAGTATGGAGCTTGTTGCAACACAGGGAACCAATTCTAAAAATGCAACATTTATTTTACAGGTTCCGAGAAATGTGGTTTCTGAAGCAATACCCAACTGGATGAGACAGGGAATCAATTATCACCCGACAGATCAGACCAAAGTGGGACTCGCACTATATGCTCCGGGGAAAAGCTTTGTACATGTCATCGGCAGTTTTAACAACTGGGCGGTGAATGATACTTATTTAATGAAAAGAGATACTACAAATCCCGATTTGTATTGGATAGAACTTAATGGAATTACTCCTCAGCAGTTATATACTTTCCAATATAGAACCAATGATTTGAGAAAAGTAGCAGATCCTTATTCACCACAGATTTTATCATCTTATGACGATCAATGGATTTCGGCAACTACTTATCCAAATTTACCTGCATTTCCTGCCGGGCAGGGTTTTGAAGTTTCAACATTTAAAACAGGTCAGGCTGCTTACAACTGGCAGGTCACCAATTTTCAGAGACCAGCAAAAGAAGATCTGTTAGTCTATGAAGTATTATTGAGAGACTTTACACAGGAAAAGAACTGGCAGTCACTGATTGATAAAATTACTTATTTAAAAAATTTAAAAATCAATGCCATAGAATTAATGCCGATCATGGAATTTGAAGGAAATCTTTCCTGGGGATACAATACTTCCTTCCATTATGCATTGGATAAAGCGTATGGAACTCCGGAAAAATTCAAAGAATTTGTAGATCTGTGCCACCAAAACGGGATTGCGGTGATTCTGGATGTCGCGTTTAATCATGCTACCGGGCGTTCTCCTTTGGTAAGACTTTGGAATATAGATCCGGATGGAGACGGTTATGGAGATGTGGCTGCGAATAACCCTTACTTCAATCAGGTTCCGAAACATTCCTACAATGTATTCAATGATTTTAACCATACAAGTCCTTCAACGCAGTATTACGTTGAAAGATGTCTTCAGCAATGGCTGACTGAATATCACATAGACGGATTCCGTTGGGATTTAACAAAAGGATTCACTCAAAGCTGTTCCGAAAACGACGAAACATGTACCAATGCCTATCAGCAGGACAGAGTGGATATCATGAAACACTACGCAGACAGACAGTGGGCTCTGGATCCGAACTCATACATGATCTTCGAGCACCTTGGAACAGATGCAGAAGAGCAGCAATGGGCGAACTACAGAATTGCAGAAGGAAAAGGTGTTATGCTTTGGAATAAACAGACAGATCCTTACAATCAGAATACAATGGGCTATCAGGAAAATAGCAATTATGACCGCATGAGCCACAGCCTTCACGGCTTTACCAATATGAGTGCTGTAGGCTATGGAGAAAGCCATGATGAAGAAAGACTGATGTTTAAAAATCTTACATATGGAGCTACTAATGGAAGCTATAATGTGAAAGACCTGAATACTGCTCTTGAAAGAATGAAAACTTTCGGTGCAACTTTCTTTACCATTCCCGGTCCGAAAATGATCTGGCAGTTTGGTGAATTAGGATATGAATTCAGCATCAACAGATGTGCGAATGGTACTATCGACAGCGGTTGTAGAACAGATGAGAAACCTATCGCGTTTACTTTAGGATATGATACGAATGCGAACAGAAAAGCTGTTTACGATACCTGGGCTAAAATCATCAATATCAGAAACAGTCATCCGGTTTTTAAATCTAAAACGTACAGTATAGAATCCAATAACCTTACGAATGATCCTAATGGTCTGATCACAAGAATTTACGTGTATGATACGTCTATTGCAACAGGAACTAAGAATGTAGTAGTATTAGCCAATTACACCACTTCTGTGCAAAATGTAGTACCTTATTTCCCTTACACAGGCCAATGGCAGAATCTGATGGACGACAGTATCTCAAATGTAGTCTCCACAACAGCTCCGATTACTCTACAGCCTGGAGAATTCAGAATCTTTGGAAATTATGCAGGTGCTTTGTCAGCAGCAGATACCAATGCAGCCAACAAATTATCCCTTCAGATTGCAGATAATCCGGTAAAAAATGGAGTTGCCCAATTAGTTTTCAGTAAAGCTAAAAACGGAGAGATTTTAATTTTTGATATGACTGGTAAAAAGCTTGATTCATTCAAACTGGATAAAGAAAACGGGATTTATGAAGCGAAAATCAGTTATCCGGCAGGAACTTATCTGGTACAGCTGAAATCAGACACAGGAATAGCCATTCAAAAGATGATCATTAAATAAAAATGTTTAGACTTATAAAAAATGTATTAAAACCATTAAGAAGGATTTAAGCAATAAAGTAGAGTTAAGATGAATCATTCTGATTCTTAAGCGTATAGCGAAGTTTCTCTTAATACTCTTAAACTCTTATTACATCTTAATGGTTCAAAAATAAAGGTGTAAACAATTTATATAAAATAATAAAAGGCAAATTTGCATTGTAGCAGATTTGCCTTTTTTTGTACATTTAAAAAAATAGTCTACTTTTGCAGTAGATTTATCAAGAAAGGTGGAGGGATTTGGCCCCGTGAAACCTTAGCAACCTACACGGTTTCAGAAGTGTAAAGGTGCTAATTCCAACCCTTAGGGGGAGATAAGTGAAGTCAATATTCTATATGAATTCCATTTCTTGAAGTCTTGTGTATCTGCGGAAATATCCGCCAGACCTGTATTATTAATTGTCAAGAACAAAATGAAAAAATTAAGCACAGCTGTATTATTGCTCGGAGCAATTCTGGTCGCTGCTCAGGAAAGTGAGGAAAAAGGAAATCAGATCGAAGATATTGTCATCGTCGGAAACCGTAATGTCAAAAGAACAAAGCTGGAGACACCCGTTCCTGTAGATGTAATTAATATCGATAAAATTCAGAGAAGCTCCCCACAAATGACTGCTCAGGATCTCCTGAACTACGTTATTCCATCGTTTAATGCAGTGAGACAGTCTGCTTCAGATGGTACAGAGCACATTGATCCTGTAACTTTAAGAGGAATGGGACCTGATCAGGTTCTGGTATTGCTTAACGGAAAAAGAAGACATTCCACCTCTTTAGTTAATTATCAGAATACTGTTGGAAATGGCTCTGTTGGAACAGATTTAAGTACAATTCCTGTTATTGCTATTGATAGGATAGAAGTATTAAGAGATGGAGCCGCAGCGCAATACGGTTCTGATGCCATTGCAGGAGTCATCAATATTATTCTGAAGAAAAATATAGGAGCTTCAGCAAGTCTTACCTATGGATTAACCGGAAGAAATGATGGTGATACTTACCAGGCAGGAGCCAATTATGGAACTTCATTAGGAAAGAAAGACGGATATATCAACCTTTCACTACAATTAAGCCACAGAGGAAAAACAACACGAACTCAAAATCATGACCTGGATATTTTTGGGAATAATTTTGCCTATGCATTTGCTGATGATCCGGAAGCGGCAAGGGCAGCAGATGATGCAAAAATTAAAGAACGAGGATTAACCCGTGACGATTTTAATTTTCAGATTGGAGATGCCCAAATTAGGCAGGGACAGCTGTTTTTCAATGCAGAATATCCTTTTAATGATCATTTTAAAATGTATTCTTTTGGAGGATTCAGTATCAAAGAAGGAAAAGGTTTTGGCTTCAGAAGACTTCCGAGCGAAACATCCAATGTGGTTTCATCCATTTATCCGAACGGTTTTCAGGCGACTCTTGGATCACAGGTGTACGATGTTTCTTACGCTGTAGGAGCAAAATATAATTTGAATGACTGGTTATTTGACTTAAGCAATACTTTCGGAAGCAATACTTTTAACTACAATGTAAACAATACCAATAATGCTTCACTGGGAGCAAAATCACCTACGAGTTTTTATGCCGGAGCACACAGCTTCCTTCAAAATACCATTAACCTTGACGTTTCCAAAAATATAAACCGTTTCAATATCGCGTTCGGAGGAGAATTCAGATTTGAACAATACCAGATCAAAGCAGGAGATGAAGCATCTTATACCCAGTATGACATCAACGGAAATGTTGCCACAGAAGGATCAACAGTGTTAGGTGCAGGCGGATCTCAATCCTTTATCGGGTTTTCTCCCAATAATGCATTGAAGAAAGACAGACATTCAACAGCAGTGTATGCAGATGTTTCCTATGATTTAGATAAAAAACTGAATATTGATGCGGCTGCAAGATTTGAAAATTATTCAGATTTTGGAAATACTCTGAATGGAAAACTGGCGGTACGATATGAGTTTGTGAAAAATTATGCAATAAGAGCGGCAGTGGGAACGGGATTCAGAGCGCCTTCTCTTCAACAGCAGTATTTTAATAACTCTTATGCCGATATCTCCACTTCCGGTTCCGGAATTGTCACCAAAGGGATTTTCAGAAATGACAGTGATGCTGCGAGAATTCTTGGATTTGATAAACTCAAACAGGAAACGTCTGTCAATGCAAGTGCAGGATTCACTTTAAAACCTGCAAAAGGATTATTTATTACAGTAGACGGATATTGGATCAAGGTGAAAAACAGGATTGTGATTACCAGCAATATTACTGATCCAAGGTTAGAACAGTTTAAGGTAGAAAGCGGAAGATTCTTTGCCAATGCCATAGACACAGAAACCAAAGGAGTAGATGTAGTGGTTTCCTATGACTGGATCCTTGGGAATGGAAAATTAAATATAAATCTTGCCGGAAATTATACAGAAACAAAAATCACAGATTTCCATTTTCCGGAAAATCTGGGAACTCCACAAAATGAATTCTTTGGTCCGGATCAGATTAATATCATTGAAACATTGTCTCCCAAAACAAAAGCCTCATTAGGATTAAATTATGGAATCGGCAAATTTAATTTTCTCGTAAGAAATACCTATTTTGGTAAAGTAATAAGAGATGGCTATCCTTTTGGAGGTGTGCAGGAGTTCTCCCCGAAAGTAGTAACCGACATCAGTGTTGGGTATGATATTACAAAAAGTATCAACTTTACGGTAGGAGCCAACAATGTGTTTGATGTCTTCCCGGATCGCCAGATTTATGAAAATTCATACTATGGAGTATTCAAATATGCGCCGGTTCAGATGGGAACACTGGGGAATTATTTCTTTGGAAGGCTTAATTTTAATTTTTAATCATTAAATGAGTACTACCTCACATCAGATTGGCTGGAAAACAGCCGCAGCCATCGTGGTTTCCAATATGATAGGAACGGGGATTTTTACAACCCTGGGCTTTCAGTTATCCGATATTACCAATACCTACAGCATATTCCTGCTATGGGCAATCGGAGGAATTCTAGCGCTGTTCGGGGCTTTTTGCTATGCTGAATTAGGTTCGCATTTTAAAGGAAACGGGGGTGATTTTATTTATCTTAAAGAAACCTATCATCCGCTGTTCGGATACCTGATAAGTTGGGTTTCTCTGATTATTGGGTTTTCCTCTCCTGTGGCTCTGGCAGCCTTAGCTATGTCAAAATACCTTTCTGTATTTGATTATTCTTTTGGAAATGGTTTTGCAATTGCTGCTATTTTCCTGGTTGCAATTGCCTTATCCTTTAGCTTAAAAACATCCAGCAGATTTCATAACTTTTTTACTTTCATTAAAATAGCTTTCATTATTGTACTGGTTATTTTGGGTGTTGTACTTTCAGATTCACCACAGATTGGAAATAGCCTGAACTTCGGTGATAGTTGGAAGAACGAAATCATACTCCCGGCTTTTGCTACATCCTTGGTATTTGTAACCTACTCCTACACGGGATGGAATTCAGCTTCTTATATCGCGGGAGAAATAAAAGATGTTCAGAAAAACCTTCCTAAATCACTGATTATAGGGACTGTTTTCGTAACGGTAAGCTATATTCTGGTAAATTATATTATGCTGAAGCATGCTCCGGTAAGCCAGTTGGCAGGAAAAGAAGATGTAATGGGAGAAGCAGCCGTCAATATGCTTGGTCCCGCTTTTGGAAAGATTGTCAATATTTTTATTGCTCTACAGCTGGTTGCAACAATTAGCGGGTATCTGTGGGTAGGATCAAGATTAACACAGGCTTTTGCAAAACATACCTCCATTTGGAAACCTTTAGCAGTGGGTAACGAAAAAGGAATTCCGGTAAGAGCTATTTTCGCTCATGCAGTAATTGCTGCCATTATTATTCTGACAGGGAGCTTCAAAGAAATATTTGTCTATACGGCTTTTATTTTACAGCTTTTTGCAAGTCTCGCTATTTCAACCGTATTCTTCCTGAAGAAAAAAGACAGGAAAATTTTTAAGTCGAATGCTTTCCACATTTTTCCGGCTGTTTTTTTACTGTTCAGTTTTTATATTCTCTACTTTACATTCATTCATAACCCTAAAGAAAGCTTGATAGGACTGGGAATTATCGCAGTGGGAATTGCTTTATATTTAATAGACAGAAAGCTTTCCAAAATATCTTAGAGCCTGATTTCAATTGAATAAACAAATAGACAATCCTGCCTTTTTACACTTTCGCTCCCTTTATCCCTAATGCTCAAAAATTTATGATGATTCGGAATTTTAATTTTGAATTAATAATCCTTATCTTTGCACCCACAAAATTTCTACAATGTCTAAATCATTAATTCCAAAATTAGAAGCTATAAAACAAAGATATAATGAGGTTGCAGACCTTATTATACAGCCTGATGTCATTTCAGACCAAAAAAGATATTCTTCTTTGAACAAAGAATATAGTGATTTGGGAAAAATTGTAAGAGTTTACGATCAGTACAAAGGTGCCCTGGACAGTATTGCAGAATCTGAAGAGATTATTGCAGACGGTTCAGACAGAGATTTGGTAGATCTTGCTAAAGAAGAAAAGTTAGAAGCTCAGGCTAAACTTCCTGGACTGGAAGAAGAACTGAAAGTATTGCTTATTCCTAAAGATCCTGCCGATGACAAAAACGTTATCGTGGAATTACGTGCCGGTACAGGTGGGGATGAAGCCGCTATTTTCGTAGAAGATGTTTACAGAATGTATACCATGTATTTCAAAACAAAAGGTTGGAGACATGAAGTAACAGATTCTAATGAAGCCGCAAAAGGATACAAAGAACTGATCATGAAGGTGGAGGGAGAAGGCGTTTACGGAATCATGAAGTTCGAATCCGGAGTTCACCGTGTACAGCGTGTACCTGAAACAGAATCTCAGGGAAGAGTTCACACTTCTGCCATTACAATTGCTGTTCTTCCGGAAGCTGAAGAAGTGGATTTTGAATTGAATCCTGCAGATATCGAAATGCAGACATCCCGTTCAGGAGGTGCCGGAGGTCAGAACGTAAACAAGGTTGAAACTAAAGTTCAGCTTACCCACAAACCTTCAGGACTTGTTGTGGTATGTCAACAGGCTCGTTCTCAGTTGGCTAACCGTGAGTTGGCAATGGAAATGCTAAGAACGAAATTATACGATATCGAATTGCAGAAAGTACAGGGAGATATTGCCGCACAACGTAAGTCTATGGTATCTACCGGAGACCGTTCTGCAAAAATTAAAACTTATAATTACCCGCAAGGTAGAGTTACAGACCACAGAATCAATAAGTCCATGTACAACCTTGATGCTTACATGAACGGAGATATTTCTGAAATGATTGATGCCGTAATCATGGCAGAAAATGCAGAGAAAATGAAGGGGGAAGAAGAAAATTATTAAGATTAGAACCAATAAAAATAAAGCCTCTGATTCTTCAGGGGCTTTGTTTTTCCCAATAACGAAACAAAATATAAACTATGAAAACCTGCAAAATTATTTTACTGCTGATGCTTACCATGATGGGACAGCAGCTTATGGCTCAAACTGAAGTAAAGAAACCTAAAGAAGCCTTTGAACTATTCTTTGGAACCTTCGTCAACAATGATGAGGTTGCATTGGGTAAGCTTAATGACTATTTAAAACCAACAGTAGACGGGCAGATTGCGTATCAGGTGAATTTTAAAGAAACATCGCAGGAAATGATGAATGGCAGTGTGGATAGTTTCCTTTCTGCTTTTCCCAAAGCTACGGCTGAAGCATGTAAAAAAGAAGCGGAAGATTATTTCAGAGGAATGTTTGATAATTTTAAAAAAGGAAAACTTACCGTAAAAGACGTAAAAGTGGTTCCGAATGAATACGTGGAAGGACAAAAAATTGCAGAAGTAAGCTATTCTGTAAACTTCCTGGTTCCCTCAAAACTGATTTCCGGACCCAAAGGAGATCTGAATAAAATAAAACCGGAAGACCTGAAAAAATATTTAGTTCAGGCAGCTCAGGATTTTAAAAATGCAGATAAAACCGTAACTACAGACCAGAACTTTAGTCTATACGAACTGAAAGAAGGAGATAAAATATACTACTGGAACGGGAGCCCGGATGAGATTGTTACCAATCTTACTGATTTCTATTTTGAAAGCTTCGGTGCCGGTGAATAGTAGAAAAATTTCATTACAAAGAATAAAAAGTCTCAATATAACGGGGCTTTTTTTATTTCACATACTTTGCGTATTTTTGAGAAAAACCGATCAGTATGAATTTTAAGCCTATATTGTTAACAGCTGGAGTCTTATTTTCAGCATCTTTTTATTCTCAGAAAATGAATTACCCTAAAGCATTAAAAGGAAATCAGACAGATACCTATTTTGGAACTGCTGTTTCTGATCCTTTCAGAGATCTTGAAAATGATTCTGAGCCTACAAAAAAATGGGTAGATGAAGAAGTAACTTACAGTCAGAATTACCTTTCTAAAATTCCGTTCAGGGATAAAATAAAAAGCCAGCTGAAAGATATCTGGAACTATGAAAAAATTTCAGCCCCTTTCAAAGAAGGAGATTATACCTATTATTATAAAAATGATGGCTTGCAGGCACAGTCTGTTTTGTACAGAACAAACAACAAGACCAATGCTACAGAAGTATTTTTAGATCCTAATAAATTTTCGGAAAAAGGAACTACTTCACTTTCCAATCTTTCTTTCAACAAAAAAGGGAATCTTGCCGCTTATTCTATTTCTGAAGGAGGAAGCGATTGGAATAAAATTATCATCATAGACGCTGTTACCAAAAAACAGATTGATGAAACGTTACTGGATGTAAAATTCAGCGGAATTTCTTGGCAGGGAGACGAAGGATTCTATTATTCAAGCTACGATAAACCAAAAGAAGGAACCGTACTTTCCGGAATGACGGATAAGCATAAAGTATACTTTCACAAGCTGGGAACAAAACAATCTCAGGATAAATTGATTTTCGGGGGGGATAAAACGCCAAGAAGATACTTAGGTGCAGGGGTTTCTGAAGATCAGAGATACCTTATCATTTCTGCAGCTAATGCTACCAATGGGAATGAACTGTACATAAAAGACCTTCAAAAAGGAGGAGACTTTGTCCAAATTATGAGTGGATTTGACATCAATGCCAGCATCGTAGATACACAAGGTGATGATCTTTTCATTTTTACAGATAAAGACGCCCCGAATATGCGTCTTGTAAAAACTACCATTGCTAATCCGGCTCCTTCAACATGGAAAGACGTAATTCCACAGACAGAAAACGTATTGGGGATCTCTTCAGGTGGAGGATATTTCTTTGCAACCTATATGATTGATGCTATAGATCAGGTGAAGCAGTTTGATAAAACAGGTAAACTGGTTAGAGAAATTACACTTCCAGGAAAAGGAAATATCTCAGGATTCGGAGGAAAAGAAAAAGAGAAAGATGTTTACTTTTCTTTCAGCAATTATATTACACCGGGAACAACATATAAATTCAATGTAGACTCAGGGAAATCTGAAGTATATCAAAAACCGAAAGTGAAGTTTAATCCGGATGATTATGTTTCAGAACAGGTATTCTATACTTCAAAAGACGGTACAAAAGTTCCTATGATGATCAACTATAAGAAAGGAACTAAACTAGACGGTAAAAACCCAACTATTCTTTACTCTTACGGAGGTTTCAACATCAGCTTACAACCGTCATTCTCTGTAGTCAATGCTATCTGGATGGAAAATGGTGGTATCTATGCCGTTCCCAATATCCGTGGTGGAGGTGAATATGGTAAAAAATGGCATGATGCAGGTACAAAACAGCAGAAGAAAAACGTTTTTGAAGACTTTATCGCTGCAGGAGAATACCTTCAAAATAAAGGCTATACTTCAAAAGAATACATGGCGCTTTCAGGAAGATCAAATGGAGGATTATTGGTAGGAGCAACAATGACGATGAGACCGGATCTGGCAAGAGTAGCCTTTCCTGGGGTAGGAGTATTGGATATGTTGAGATATAACAAATTTACAGCTGGAGCAGGATGGTCTTATGACTATGGTACAGCAGAAGACAGTAAAGAAATGTTTGAATATCTTAAATCCTATTCTCCTGTACATAATGTAAAAGCAGGGACTTGCTATCCATCAACAATGATTATCACCAGTGATCATGATGACAGAGTAGTTCCGGCACATTCATTCAAATTCGGAGCAGAACTTCAGGAAAAGCAGGCATGTAAAAATCCTATTATTTTAAGAATTGAAAAAAATGCAGGTCATGGTGCCGGAAGAGCTACGGATCAGGTGATCAGTGAAAATGCGGATCTTATTTCATTTGCTTTATTTGAGATGGGAATAAAAAAATAACTCTAAAAAAAATACAGTATCTATAAAACCGGCTTTTTATTAAAAATTAGCTGGTTTTTTTGTGGAGTTATTGTTTATAATTATTATTTTTATGACGGATATTAAAAGTTTACTAATTCTAAACTATTTAGGTAATTATGAAAAAAAGAATTTTACTAGTTTGTGCACTGGCAGCTGGGCTTTCCAGTTTCAATGCACAGAGGTGGGAACCTGCCTCGCAAAAGACATCGCAAATCAGGAAAGAAGTAGAAGTTCAGTACTCTTACAGATTTGATTTGCAATCTCTTAGAAATATTTTAAAAGATGCTGTAGAAACAGGAAAAGGAGCTAAGGCTGTTATTGTTTCTCTACCTACAGCAGAAGGGAAAATTGAAAAATTTGCTGTTTACAGTGATCCTGTTATGGAAAAATCTATGGCAGACAGATATCAGCTGGGATCTTACGTAGGAGTAGGAGTTGATGATCCTGGTAAATATGTGAGATTCAGTACTGCACCTACTGAAATGCAGTCTATGATTATCAAAGATGGAAAGTTCCAGTTTATAGAGCCTATTAGTACAGATAAGCAGGTTTATGGTGTTTTTTATAAAACAAACAGAACAGAGAGCGAACATGGGTTTGAATGTTCTACAGACGAAAAGAACTTTAAAGATCTAAAGTCATTAGAAGCTAATGGAAAAAAAAATCTTTCTAATGTAGGAATCACCAGTAGGCCATCCAGTACAAAATTCAGAACTTACAGATTAGCAATTTCTGTTACAGGGGAGTATACTCAATATTTTATGAATTTGGCAGGTGTACCCGCTACAGCTACTGATGATCAAAAGAGAGCTCCTGCATTAGTTGCAATTAACAACACGATGAGCCGTGTAAACGGAGTATTTCAAAAAGACTTTGGAATAAAATTACTTATTCAGGATTTTCCAAGTATTATCTATACAAACCCTGCTACAGATCCCTATTCCGCAGCAGCTACTGGATCTGCCGGAGCTTGGAATCTCGAACTTCAAAATGCTATAACTGCTCAGGTAACCAATGCAAACTATGATATAGGACATTTATTTGGTGCATCCGGGGGAGGAGGTAACGCTGGCTGTGTAGGTTGTGTATGTGACGACCCAACAACTAGTGAACCTCTGGGAAAAGGTTCTGGGTTTACTTCACCAGCCAATAGTATTCCAAGTGGAGACTCTTTTGATATAGACTATGTTGCTCATGAAATGGGACATCAATTGGGAGGTAATCACACGTTCTCAAATAAATCAGAAGGGTATGGAGCCAATGTAGAGCCTGGAGGAGGAACTACCATTATGGGATACGCTGGAATTACAAGTGATAATGTTCAAATGTCCTCAGATGCTTATTTCCATTATAAATCTATAGATCAGATTTTAACAAATTTGGAAAGTAGGGTAACATGTGGAACTTCAGAGAATATAACCAATAATACACCACCAGTAATAGGTGCACTTACTGCATATACAGTGCCGAAAGGAACAGCTTATTATCTTGATGCAACTGCAACAGATGCAGAAGGTGATGCGCTTAATTATACATGGGAGCAAAATGATAGCGTAGATGATTATGCTACAATCTCCGGAGATAGCGGCTGGGGATATAATTCACAAGGTGCTTTGACAAGATCCCGTTTTGGAACAGCTAGTGGACGAAGATATTTCCCAAGTTTTCCTTTGGTAATGAATGGTATTCTTACCAATAAAACTGATGCAGCAAATAATCCAAACCCAAACTGGGAGACTGTATCTTATATTCCTAGAACTGTACGTTATGCTATCACTGTAAGGGATCAAAACGCACAAAGACCAATGTTGTCTTCTTCAGAAGTGAATACCGTAATTGGAAATGATGGTCCTTTCAAATTTAACGGACTTACTACATCATCAGTATTATATAAAAATGCTAATAACATTATTCAGTGGGAAGTAGCTAATACCAATACAGCTCCTTATAATTCACCTAATGTAAAAATAGATTATACTTCTGATAATGGCACAACATGGACAGATCTTGTAGCTTCTACACCTAATACAGGTAGCTATACGGTACAGATGCCAGCTACAATTACAACACCAATCAAATTGAGAGTATCAGCTATTGGTAACGTTTTCTATGCTGTTTCTCCTCAAGTTACTGTTGCAGATGCTCCTACTTCTCCAACAGCGGCTCCAACAGGGCTTACAACAATAAGCACAGAAGTCTTTAAAACAACTGCCAGAGCATCTTGGAACAACGTACCTGGAGCAACGTATTCTGTTAACTATAGAAAACAAGGCGCTTCAACTTGGTCAAATGTAACAAGCCCAACGAATTCAGTGGTATTAACAGGTCTTGAAGACGAAACAAATTATGAAGTACAGGTTGCGGCCGTTGTAAATACTGTACCTGGAGCATTCTCTAATAATTATACATTTAAAACCAATGGTTTAAAAACAGGTGTTGATTACTGTATATTAAATAGCGGACTTTCAGACTATGCAACAGTATATCAAGTATCACTTAATGGTACTGTAATTCATACAGATGGTTCTTACAGATCTTATAAAGATCTTAGTGAAAATCCAGCTAAGACCCTTAATTTAGTTAAGGGAACTCAATATAGTTTAGATCTTAGAACAGTAATTTCAAGTGCTTATGGACAATTACCATCAAAACCGGTAAGAATCAATGCTTGGATAGACTATAACAGAAATGGTGTTTTTGAAACTTCTGAAAGAATTTATGGATTAGGAAGTAGTAATGTTTCTGTAAATAGCGCTGTGGGAGCAGCATCAAACTTTACAGTGCCAGCCACTGCTTATGCAGGAGATAAAACCTTAAGAATGAGAGTTGTTACTAAATATGCAAATTCAGATTTAGTAGATACATGTGGTCAAATTCCTTCAGGTGCCGGAGGTGTAATGGATCTTCCTGTAAAAATTTCTGAAACGCTTGCCGTAAACGAAACAAACGGAGTAAAATCATCTGAAATTTCAATTTATCCTAACCCTGCAGATACTTTCGTAGAAGTGAAAAATCTAAAAGGAAAAGCAGACTATAAAATCTATACTGCTGACGGAAGATTAGCTCAGGAAGGACAGATTGATGGACAAAGAATTAATGTTGCTTCATTAATCAAAGGGATGTATGTGATCACAATAAAAGATGACAAAAATATGTACAATACGAAGCTTATCAAAAAATAAGGAGACTATTTATCAATAAGAAAGGCCGGGCAAATGCCTAGTCATGGTCGGAAGATTTTTTCTTCCGACTTTTTGTTTTTAGATATTCAATATTATTATTGTAATTAATTGATTATCAACTATTTAATTTGTTTTATTGTTTCATTTTTTGTATCTTTATTGCTGATAATCAATTGTTTATGTCAGTTTTTAAAGATCACAAAATATCACTTAAAGATGTTTTAGAATTTATTCCCGAAGCACTTTTAAGTCACCTTTCCGCAAGTACAAAAGTGGATTATTATAGTAAAGTTTTGCATGGAAGAAAAATATTCTACCTGCTTTTGTATTGCATATTTGATAATGAAAAATTAAGTCAAAGAACACTCGAAGATACTTTTAATAGCAGTGGATTCAAAGCGTTATTTGGCTTAGGGGAAGAGGAAAAGATTCGAAGGAGTTCAATTTCTGAGAGGCTTTCAAAAATTGATTCCAATTATTTCCTAGAAATCTACGAACAGATGTACGAAAGATTTTCGGAACTTTATTCCAAGACAGAAATCGAAAAATACAACTTAATCAGAGTTGACAGTACCATTGTAGCTGATACATGTAACAAGCTTAAAGAAGGAATTGATCAGAAAAGTGGAAAAAAATTAGTGAAATTCAGTTTTTCATTTGACGGAATTTTGCCATCAGCGGTAGATGTTTTTACGGGGCAAAAATACTCAACAGAAGATAATGCTCTTGCCCAGGCTGTTCTGAACCAGGTGAAAAAAGAAGATCATCATGATAATATTTATATCATAGACAGAGGGATCCAGTCTACAAGGACGATGAAAGATTTTGAAGAAAAGCTTCTGAAATTTATTATCCGTTCCAAAGAAAACAGGAAATATGAAGAGATTGAATCTTTTATTAAAACAGAAACCCCAATAAAATGGGATGATTGGGGAGTTATTAAAGACAGCAAAGTGAAGCTTTACACCGGAAAACCCATCCAAAACAAACGGGGAAATATTCATCATCGTGAAGAAAAAGTAGAAACATATTTTCGGTTGATCGTTATCAAAAATGAAAAAACAGCTAAAGAACTTTGGTTCATAACCAACGAATTTGAACTTTCTGCCAAAGAAATATCGGATTATTACCGTAAAAGGTGGGATATTGAGGTATTCTTCAGATTTATGAAACAAGAGTTGAATTTAAGCCATCTTGTTTCGCTCAATAAAAACGGAATTGAAGTAATGCTCTACATGACAATGATTGCTTCTATGCTGCTCTTGATTTACAAAAAAGTAAACAATTTAGGATATAAAACAGCTAAAAGACGCATCGCTATGGAACTTCGGGATATGATTACCGCAATTTTAATAATATTTGCGGGGGGGGATCCTGCAAAAGTCTTCAAAACTTAAAACATAAAAAATGGTCGGAAATTTCTTCCGACCATGACTAGGCAAATGCCCGGCTTTTTTATTTCGTTAAAATAGAGAAAAACAGAACGTTAACATAAGTTTCATGTTTCGCTCAAAAAAATTAACTTTACGGGGACAAAAATAATTGGAATGCGAAAGACAATTTCTGTGAAAAAACCGGATTTTAGTATATCACCTCAGGAAAGAGAGATTTACAATTTTGAAAAAGACGGGCTTGAACTCAAATCATCCTATGACAAAAAAGATGTAAAAGATGAATCATTAACGCAGACTTCTCCAGGAATTGCTCCCTATCTCAGAGGACCGTATTCCACTATGTATGTTCAAAAACCCTGGACAATCCGTCAGTATGCAGGATTTTCTACTGCTGAAGAATCTAACGCCTTTTATAGAAGAAACCTCGCCGCGGGTCAGAAAGGACTTTCCGTAGCATTTGACCTAGCAACACACAGAGGATATGATTCTGACCATACAAGAGTGGTAGGAGACGTAGGAAAAGCAGGTGTTGCCATAGATTCTGTGGAAGACATGAAAATCCTTTTCAATGAAATTCCGTTAGATCAGATCTCAGTATCCATGACCATGAACGGAGCCGTACTTCCTATTTTGTCTTTCTATATTGTAGCGGCAGAAGAACAGGGAGTAAAGCAGGAATTGCTTTCAGGTACCATTCAGAATGATATTTTGAAAGAATTCATGGTAAGAAATACCTACATCTATCCGCCGGCACCTTCTATGAAGATCATTGCAGATATTTTTGAATATACTTCGCAAAACATTCCAAAATTCAATTCCATTTCCATTTCCGGATACCATATGCAGGAAGCAGGGGCTACACCGGTTCTTGAAATGGCTTACACCCTGGCAGACGGTCTGGAATATGTAAGAACAGGAATAAAGGCAGGTATGAACGTAGATGATTTCGCTCCAAGACTATCCTTTTTCTGGGCAATCGGAATGAATCATTTCATGGAAGTTGCTAAAATGCGAGCCGCAAGATACATTTGGGCAACCCTTTTAAAACAGTTTAATCCTCAGAATCCAAAATCCCTGGCGTTAAGAACCCATTCACAAACTTCCGGGTGGTCTTTAACAGAGCAGGAACCCTTCAATAATATCACAAGAACAGCAATAGAAGCTCTATCTTCAGCATTAGGAGGAACGCAGTCTCTCCATACTAATGCACTGGATGAAGCTATTGCCCTTCCTACAGATTATTCAGCAAAAATCGCAAGAAATACACAGATCATTCTTCAGCAGGAAAGCGGAATATGTGATGTGGTAGATCCAATGGGAGGAAGTAACCTTGTAGAAAGCCTTACCCAGCAAATGATTGAAGAAGCAATAAGGTATATTGATGAGGTAGAGCAGGAAGGAGGAATGACCAAAGCGATCGAAGCTGGAATTCCGAAAATGAGAATTGAAGAAGCTGCTGCTAAAAAACAGGCTAAGATCGATAGTGGCGAAGAATTCATTATTGGAGTTAATTCATTCAAATCCTCACTAAAGCAGGATCAGATAGAAATCTTAGACATTGATAATACAGAAGTTCGAAGAAAACAGATCGAAAGACTCAATACAATCAAAGCAGAAAGAAATACTGAAGCCGTTGAACAGATTCTGAATGACATTCGCGAAAGTGCCAAAACAGGAAAAGGAAATCTTCTGGCATTATGCATTGAAGCCGCAAGAAGAAGAGTTACCCTTGGCGAAATGAGTGATGCCATGGAAGAAACCTTTGGAAGATATAAAGCAAATATTAAAACAATCTCTGGTGTATACGCAATGAATGCCGGTAAAAACGAATACTTTGAAAAAGCCCTTCATCTGACTCAGAAATTTGAAGAAGAAGAAGGACGCCGCCCAAGACTAATGGTCGCTAAAATGGGACAGGACGGACACGACAGAGGAGCAAAAGTAGTAGCAACCGCATTTGCCGATATGGGATTTGACGTAGATGTCGCTCCATTGTTCCAAACGCCGGAAGAAGTTGCTAAACAGGCTGTAGAAAACGATATTCATATTTTAGGAGTTTCTTCATTAGCAGCCGGACACAAAACACTAGTTCCGCAGGTAGTGGAAGAACTGTCCAAACTAGGAGCAGATGATATTACTATCGTGGTAGGTGGAGTAATTCCACAACAGGATTACGAATTCCTGTATGCCAACGGTGCCGATTTTATTTTCGGACCAGGAACCAATCTTCCGAAATGCGCAGTGGAAATTCTGGAAAGATTTTTAGAGAAATGAACAGAAAAGCTTTAATTTCAGCGCTGAAATTAAAACATAACTATGAATCTGAAAAAAATTATAAAGCTTACGAGGAGCAAAATACTTCTTCTCGTAGGCTTATTTATTGTTATATGCTTTTTCCTGATTGGTTCGGGGAAGAATAATCTATCAGCACAAAGTTCCCCGGCTATAGCAGACACAGCGTTGGTCAAAAAACATTTAACAGCACTTACCCAAACTCCAAAATTCAGAAATCATAAAAATATTGACCAGCTTAATGCGGTTGCAGACTACATTCATCAAAACTTTGCTGCCTATGGCGACAGTACCATTTTTCAGGAATATGAAGTAGACGGAAAAATTTACAAAAATGTAATTACTTCCTTCGGAGCAGAAAATACCAAGCGGATTATTATTGGAGCCCATTATGATGTTTGTGGAGACCAGCAGGGAGCAGACGACAATGCAACCGGAGTTACAGCACTTCTGGAACTGGCAAGAATGTTGAAAGGACAGAAGCTCAAATATAGAGTAGATCTTGTTGCTTATACATTGGAAGAACCGCCTTATTTCAGAACAGAAAATATGGGGAGCTATATTCACGCAAAATATTTAAAAGATAATAAAATTGATGTCTATGGAATGGCAAGTGTAGAAATGATAGGCTATTTCCGTGACGAAAAAGGCTCTCAGAGCTTTCCTGTAGGTATTCTTTCATGGGTATATGGTGATCAGGGAGATTTTATCATGTTGGTGAAAAAACTCAGTGGAGCAGGATCTTTTGTAAGAAACTTTATAGGAAATTTCAAAGATTCAGGGCAGCTCAAAACGGAAACATTCTCAGCACCCAAATTTGTTGCAGGAATAGACTATTCTGACCATCTTAATTATTGGAACTTCAATATTCCCGCTCTCATGATCACAGATACTTCTTTCTTCAGAAATAAAAATTACCACGAACCCACAGATACTTTGGAAACGCTGGACACAAAACGGATGACGAAGGTAATTGATGCCATTTTTCTCAGCATTATTCACCTTAAGTGAAAAAAATATTTTGATTGTCATAAAAATGTATATATTTGCAACTGAAAATCAAGTTTAACCAATTAAAAAACGACGAAGCAATGTTCAAAACAAAACAGAATTCTACAGTTGGATTGCCACTTATGGTGGTAAGGCTTCGCGGTTTGGTACATTCTTAGAATAACAGTACAATGAAATATCAGAACCCGAAGTCGTAGAGATTTCGGGTTTTTTATTGCGCAATATTTCAAACTTCAAGTTTCCCCGAAATCTTTTTTAGTGTCATTGAAGACAAATCAGGATGAGGTATATTTCTCAGAACTGTTATAGTCTATTATTAATCCATTCAACTAATGTTTTAGTTGATTAAAAGTTATGTGAGATAAAAAACAATCAGGTTTCCAATATCTCACATCAGACTTCTATAAACAATGGAAAATGATAACCTCCTGCATTCTCGCCTCAGAAGCGTTAGAAGCAGAAAAAGAGCAATTAGAAAAGATGTAGAAAAGCAGATAAGAAAAAAATATCAACGTAGTGATGAGCTTTGGGATATCAGACGAAATATCCCATGGATTCCTTTGGATAAACCTTATCAGAGAGGATTTGTAAGATTCTTTGCGGTAAGGGAAGATGTAATGAGATCTAAAGACGGAGATTTCTTTGAAGAAATTTTGAAGAAGATCAATACTTATATGTATTCGGAAAGCCGCCGGTTTTTGAAAAAGAAAAGAAAATTCGGACGAAGAATATACGTAGCCAGAGAACAGAAACTCAAGCAGATCTCTTCATATTCCTGGAATGATCCAAAGTTTGGTCTTACACCAAGGGAAAGACAGTATTTTTTGAAACAGGAAGAATATTGTTCAGCCAGAAAGATATATGTGCCTTACTACGAATTCACGGAATCCTGGAGATTTACCCTGCGTACAAGACCTAATATGATTACCCATTATAAGCCTGTAGATTTTGAATTAGAAAAGGAATGCGCAGAATTGAATGATTATTTAGGGCAGCATAAAATTGTAGGAATTATCCACAAAACAATTTATGGCAGGTCATATCCGTGGAAAAGAAAAAGAGAAGATATTTCACTTATCAAAAGCAGGAAATATGCAACCTGCACAATGTCTGCAACAGAAATTGCAGAAAGCTTACTGGACGAATAAGTCCAACTGTTATTTAAAACAAAAACAATGGGAAATTTAAAACTAAAAGGAAAAGATATATTAAAACTGGGTTATCCAAATAACCAAAGCGTAAACGTAGCATTGGAAGTTATGAAAAGAAATTTTGCAACGAAGAATATTCACCACGTAAAATCTCTTTTAAAGGAAATCCTGCTGAATCCGGAAGAATTTGAAAAAGATCTTACTTTCGGGCAAATTGCGGAAACCTTGCTTTCATCCAAAAAAACAGAAAAAAGAATGCTGAATTCACAGCGTGCTTCCTTTCAGATTTTTGGAAACAATATTTCAGAAGAGGCAAAAAATCAGCTGTACACAGCTTTGAAACTGCCTATTTCTATTCAGGGAGCATTAATGCCGGATGCCCACAGCGGATACGGACTTCCAATAGGAGGAGTTCTGGCTGTTGAAAATGCGGTAATTCCTTACGGAGTAGGGATGGATATTGGCTGTAGAATGAGCCTCAGTATTTTGGATACACCCATTTCATATCTTGAAGGAGCAAGAGATAAATATGAAAAAGCGCTTGCCGAACATACCAAATTCGGGATGTATGAAACACATAAATCTCACATAGACCATGAGATTTTCGACAGAGATACATTCGATATGATCCCGATTTTAAGGAGATTAAAGGGAAAAGCTATCAAGCAGATGGGATCCTCAGGCGGTGGAAATCACTTTGTGGAATTCGGAGAAGTTGAAATCACCGAAGAAGACAAACAAATTGGTCTCCCAAAAGGAAAATATCTGGGAATACTTTCTCATAGCGGCTCGAGAGGGCTTGGAGCAGAGATTGCACAGTATTATTCAAGAATGGCAACAGAACAGTGTCCGTTACCGAAAGAAGCCCAAAACTTCGCCTGGCTGGACCTTAGTACCCATCTTGGACTGGAATACTGGACGGCCATGAATCTTGCCGGAGATTACGCTTCGGCCTGTCATGATGATATTCACAGAAGACTGGTAAAAGCAGTCGGTGGAAGAGTCAAAGCCAGAATAGAAAACCATCACAACTTTGCATGGAAAGAAATTCATAACGGCAAAGAAGTGATTGTTCACAGAAAAGGAGCTACCCCTGCCAATGAAAATGAATTGGGAATAATCCCGGGATCGATGACGGCAAAAGGATTCATTGTTCGCGGAAAAGGAAATCCTGAATCCCTGAACTCTGCATCTCATGGTGCCGGAAGGGCTCATTCAAGAGGAGAATGCAGAACTTTATTCACTCAGCATGATATCAAAAAAGAATTGAAACTTAAAAATGTCACACTGATGGGCGGGAATGCAGAAGAAGCGCCTATGGCCTACAAAGACATTAATGAAGTGATGAATGCACAGAGCGAACTGGTAGATATCCTGGGAACATTCCAGCCGAGAATTGTGAGAATGGACAGATAAACAATTAATACTTTACAACCTTATAGGTTTCTAAAACCTATAAGGTTTGAAATGTTCAATTAAAAAAATAAAAAAATGGGAGCACCACATAATATAAAAAGATACGGTGAAATCTGGCCGGAATTCAGAATTCAGTCAGGACTCGAAATTTTAGATAAATTAAAAAATAAAATCATTATATCAGGAGGATGGGCATGGCATTTTATGTCGGAAAAAGGACATACGGAATACAAGCATGCGCATGACCACAAGGATATTGATGTTTTTGTAAAAAAAGAAAATGTAGCAGAAGTTGTTATTATTCTTCAGAAGGAGGGATTCCAGAAAGTCTGGACCCGATATGACCATCTGCCGAGTGAAGAAAACTTTCGGAGGTATGAAAAAACGGTAGAACTTGAAAACGATAAATTTCACAGAATTACTATTGACTTCTTTGAAGAAGATGATCTTGATACTATTGAAGTTAATGGTTTTACTGTTGTGAATCCTGAGGTTTTACTTTCTTTTTACAGAAATATTCATTCCAGCGATAAATGCTGGGCAGTGATGGCTGCAAAAGAGTTATTACAAAAGGGGAAAGATCCAATAGGACACCCTTTATTAAGCAAAATGCCAACATAAAAAATGGAAAAATTAATACAGATCACTTCAGGAAGAGGACCTTTAGAATGCCAATGGGTGGTAGCCAAAGTTCTGAAGACCTTTCTTGAAGAGGCAAAACATAATACAATAGAATACGAAATCATTCATCGTGAAAACGGCGATGAAAATCTGACATTAAAATCAGTAACCCTGCTTTTAAAAGGAAAAGAGCTGACCTCGTTTTTAAAAAGCTGGTTGGGAAGCGTCTGCTGGATTGGGAAAAGTACATTCAGGAAACTGCATAAAAGAAGCAATTGGTTTATCGGAATTTTTGAATTGGAAAATATAAAAATGATTGATTTCAATGAAAAAGATATCCGGTTTCAGACAGCGAGAAGTCAGGGAAGCGGAGGACAAAACGTAAACAAGGTGAATACTGCTGTACGTGCAACTCATATTCCTACCAATACAACTGTTTTTGTACAGGACTCCCGTTCCCAGCTGGAGAATAAAAAACTATCCGTTACCAGACTCAAAGAAAAGGTAATGGCAGTTTATATTCAGCAATTGGAAAGAAAACTGAAAGATACCTGGTTTCTTCAAATGCAGGTAGAACGCGGAAATCCGGTTCGTACATTTTCAGGAACAGATTTTAAAAAGAATTATGAAGACAAGACATTCAAAAAACAAAGAAATGCCTTGAAAAATGACCTTAAAAACTACAGAAATGACCTTAACTAAAAGCAAATATTATTTTGAAGCGCTGGACTACTTTCCTTTCAACCTTGCGGAGTGCATGGATGCACTGAACTATGCCTTATCCTACGAACCAGAAGATGCAGACAGCCTTTGTCTGATGGGAAGAGTGTATTCGGAAGAATTGAAAGATTATGAAACTGCAAAGAAATACTTTGATGAAGCCATGCAGAGTAATATCGGAAATATCAATACTCCTAAATATTACATTGAGTGTCTTTTGAGTAACGAAGATTATAAAGAAGCAGAAAAATTAATTGAGTTTTCTTTGAAACTAAAGGGAATTGATAAGTCGGAAATCCTGAATTGTCTGTCTCTTTTGCAGGAAAGAAAATTTGAATACAAACAAGCTTTGGCAACTCTTAAAGAAGCTAAAAAATTTGCTTATAACCGCCCTGCCCTTGAAGTTATTGAAGAAAGAGAAAATCTGGTTAAAGGAAAAGTAACCAGAACAAGAACCGTAAAAAAGACAGAATAATCTGTTTTTGAGTTATAATAAAAATAATAAGACTGACTCAAAAGTCACATGATTTGACTTTTGTAATTATGAAGAAGGAAGAATCTCATTGATAACTATAAGCGTGAGATTCTTCACTTCATTCCATTTCGTTCAGAATGACAATTTTGAGGCAGTCTTATTTTTTATTCACAGAGATCAGATAATCATACACCATTTGATGCTGTTCATCAGTAAGCTTAGCCTTTGGAGCCATTCTGCTTAAAGTGTTGATCCATCCCTTATCGTCATGCTTGGTAGGCTCTGGAAGCTTATGGCATTTTGTACAGGAATTTTCGAAAATGGTTTTTCCTTGTGCCAGTTGCTCAGATGAGGTATACTTTGGCCCTGTTACAGCCACACTTTTTGGTCCGCATGATACCAGAAATGTTGATGCTGCGATACCGGTTAAGATAAGTTTTTTCATACCCTATTTTATTTGATGATTATTTCTTCACAGAAACAATGTAATCATAAACCCATTGGTGCTGTTCATCCGTCAGTTTTGCCTTTGGAGCCATAGAATTCATGATTCCTACCCATTGTACAGGATTGTGTGACGTAGGATCCGGAAGTTTATGACATCTTCCACAAGAGTTTTCAAAAATCGTCTTCCCCTGAGCAATCTGCTCTGCAGTAGATGTAGATGTTCCGGCAGTAGCAGCGGATGTAGAAGCTTTCGGCGTACAGGAAACCAGCAAAATAGCAGTAAACGAAGCCGCAGCAATGAGTTTTTTCATGTTTCTTCTTTTTGATATATAACAAATGTAATAAATTCCTTAACCCGTTGATACAGGGTATTCTAGTTTTAATTTAGAAGAAATAAAAATTAAATCCGAGAAAAATTGATAATCAAAAACAAAGATAATTTAAGTGTTTTGTATCATCATTATGATCGAAGTATTGACCATTCCCATTTTAATTATTAATTTTGAATTAATGAAATTTTCCACAGAAGAGCTAATAGACGGAATACAGTCAGGAAACAAACGCCTGATTGCAAAAGCTATTACATTGGTTGAAAGTAAAAAAGCAGAGCACAGAATACAGGCAGAAGAACTTCTGAAGAAGATCATGCCTCTTACCGGAAATTCTGTGAGGGTAGGTGTAACGGGAGTTCCCGGAGCCGGAAAATCCACTTTCATAGAAAATTTCGGACGGTTGGTTATAGCTCAGGGAAAGAAAGTAGCAGTTTTAGCTATAGATCCGAGTTCTGCAATCAATAAAGGAAGTATTTTGGGAGATAAAACCAGAATGGAAGAACTCGCCAAAGAAGAAAATGCATTCATACGTCCTTCCCCAAGTTCAGGATTTTTGGGCGGAGTAGCCAATACGACCTTTGAAACCATGATGATCTGTGAAGCTGCAGGCTACGATTATATTTTAATAGAAACCGTTGGTGTAGGACAATCAGAGGTTTTAGTAGCCGATATTACTGATATTTTCCTTTTTCTTAAAATCATAGGAGGCGGAGATGAACTTCAGGGAATAAAACGAGGAATCATGGAAATGGTAGACCTTATTTTCATTAATAAAGTAGATCAGGACAATCTCCAGAAAGCAAAAAATACAAGGCTGGAATTAAAAAGAGCCTTAGACTTTATTCCACCCAAAGAAAAAGGCTGGAAAATTCCTGTTTTATTAGGTTCAGCCCTTTTTAACGAGGGATTACAGGAAGTTTATGATACCATCTTTGAATTTATTGATCTGAAAAAGAAATCCGGACGTTTTGAAGAAGTACGCATCCAGCAGGCTGAGAAACGTTTTGAATATTGGGTTCAGGAATATATTCTGTCTCTGATGAAAAAGAGTGATGCGGTAGAAGAAGCTTATCACATGCATAAAAAAAATGCTTCAGCTATGGTTTCCAATCCAAGTACTGAAGCAAAATTATTTGTTGAGAAATTCTTATCTAATGAAAACAGGGATTAAGGTTTCTCTTTTTCCTGCTTTACCTCCGTTTTTGAAACATATCCGTCATAAGTAATTGGCTGTCTGTCGTTACTTCTCATAGAAACGAAAGCCTTTCCATTTTTAAAGATCTCGATGTTCATTTCATCCACGGTTCTTACATCTTTAGGTTTGAACTTTAAAGTCCAGTTTCCTTTTTTATTCTGAGTTTTACTTACGGTAAAATCTTTAGAAGTAAATCTATAGCTATTGTCACTGGTATTTCCATAAGTAGGATTAAACAGCCTTCCGAAGTAAGGAAGCACTACATCCAACGTATTTTTAGTTACGTCAATGGTATAATCCCCATTCAGGTTCAGTATTCTGGTAGCAGTGGCATTAGGCATTGAATTTAAGACATTTATAACGTCATAATTCGTAGGATTGGCTCTTTCTGCATGGAAAGTAAACTCCTGAGAATTCACCAAAGCATCTACCGTTTTCGGATCTGAAGAACCCTGCGAAGCACAGCTTTGGAAAAAGAACAGGAATCCAAAAATCATCAGTAAAGAAATATACTTTTTCATAATGATATAATTATTAAATTTAAACAGCAAAATGTATGCAAATATATTCTTTCTGAAATATTTTGGAATAAAAATTGTTAAGGTTGAATTATTAACACTCAAACTATGAAAGTTACACATCTATTTGGAATGGGAGCTATTGCTCTGTTGGCTGCAGCCTGTACTACAAACCCCATTACTGGGAGGTCTTCTTTACAGCTGGCCAATAATTCGGAAATTTTAACAATGTCTTCGCAGGAATACAAGACGACATTGTCCAAAGGTAAGGTGATTACCGGTACAGCAGATGCAAAGAGAGTGGTAAATGTAGGAAACAGAATTAAAAGTGCAGCAGAAAGATATTATCAGAGTATAGGAAGATCAGCAGATCTAGCCAGCTACAACTGGGAATTTAATCTTCTGCAAAGTACTGAACTGAATGCATGGTGTATGCCTGGCGGTAAAGTAGCCGTTTATACAGGAATATTGCCGATAACAAAGGACGATAACGGACTTGCTGTAGTATTGGGGCATGAAGTTTCCCACGCATTGGCAGGCCACGGTAACGAAAGAATTTCTCAGGCAATGGTAGCTCAGTATGGAGGTGCTATCCTTGGAGGAACAATTTCAAATTCACAATGGGCAAGTGTTTTCCAGAAGGTATATCCTATTGGTTCGCAGGTTGCTTTATTGAAATACGGAAGAGGTCAGGAATCCGAAGCTGATGAAATGGGGCTTTACCTGATGTCTATGGCAGGATATGATCCGAGAGCGGCAATTCCTTTCTGGAACAGAATGGAAGCAGCATCTTCAGGAGCAAGACAACCTGAATTCTTATCTACCCACCCGAATCCGGAAACAAGAATCTCAGATATCAACAAAGATTTACCGAAAGCTTTAGAATATTATAAGGCTGCGGGAGGAAAAATATAATTAGAATTTTAATCTCAACTAAAGCCTTATTAAATTTTTAGTAAATTTGATAAGGCTTTTTTATATAACCACCTAACACAATATTATGAAGAGTTTATCAATTACCGGACTTATACTTTTAGCTGTTTCTGCATTACTATTCTATCTTACAACTGATTTTACCGTTGAGAAAATTACAATGTCTCATATTATGGGTATGATGGCAGGTGTCGGGATAGGACTTATCATTGGAGGAATGGTAGGATATGTAAGCAAAGGAAGCGCAATGAAGGCAGACCAGAAGAAAAAAGAATTCAAACAGCTGCAGAAAGATAAAGAAGAGCTTGAAAAACAGGCTGCAGAAATTGCAAAACGACAGGCTGAGCTTGAAGAACAAAATAAAAACCCTCAAATTTAAATTTGAGGGTTTAAGTTGTTATTTTCAATAATTCATTAGAATTTATATCCTAAACCTACCATAAACAGATTAGGTCTGTTATCATATCTGATTTCCGAACCAGAAACTTTGTTGATGAAATTTCTTTCGTCTTTACTGAAAGCGCCTTCATATCTTGCATTGACAAGAAACTTTTTGATTTCCAGCTGAGCACCAAACTGATATCCTACTGTAAAATTATTCTTAGCATTTTCCTTGAAATCGTTGTAAGTATTGTCTTTGTTTAGGTTGAAACTTCCTACAGGTCCTACAAAAACTCCCAGCATATTTCCTAAAAGGTTATATCCTAAAAGAACAGGAACATCTATACGGTTGCTTTTAACATCAAAAGTCGTATTCTCTGTAGTGAACTCGTTTTTGAAATGAGTATAATAGATCTCCGGCATCACAAACAATGAAGTAGGAAGCCCCACTTTTAATGAAAGTCCCACGTTGAAACCTACATTATTTTTACCCTTTCCATCAATAGCATCATTTACTGTTCCTTTAATATTGGACCATGAAGGTGAGCCTGTCGGGAAAATTAAATTGGCTTTACCTGCCAGTGAAATCTGTGCAGAAGCCCACATTGAAAATCCTAATAACGCTATACTAAGTGCCTTTTTCATTATCGTCTATTTTTGTATTTGTAGTTTCAATCGTTTTATTATTCTCAAGTAAATATTCTCTCAGCTCTTTAAACAGTTCTGAAGAATAAACGAAATCAATCAGATTTTTATTGCCTGCAGTAATCAGAATGTCTTTGTTACCTTCCCATTCTTTAATTCCCAGTCGCAGGTATACAATTTTCTCACCAATCGTCATTACAGAGTTCATATCGTGTGTGTTGATGATGGTAGTTGTATTATATTCTTTTGTGATTTCGTAAAGAAGATCATCAATAATCTTAGAGGTGTAAGGATCCAGCCCGGAATTCGGCTCGTCACAGAACAGATACTTAGGATTGTTTACAATAGCCCTCGCAATGGCAACCCTTTTCTGCATACCTCCTGAAATTTCTGAAGGATATTTTCTTTCAGCTTTATCAAGATGTACTCTACCTATTACTTCAAAAACTCTTTTCTTTTTTTCTCTGTAAGTAAGATTGGTAAACATGTCGAGAGGGAACATGATATTTTCTTCCACAGTTAAGGAATCAAATAGTGCACTTCCCTGGAATACCGTTCCGATTTCTGAACGAAGATGTTGTTTTTCTTCCCGGTTCATCGTATTTACATCTCTTCCATCAAACAGGATTTCTCCTGATGAAGGCATATAAACATTCAATAAACTTTTTAAAAAAACTGTTTTTCCGGAACCACTCTGCCCAATGATTAAGTTTACTTTTCCTTTATCAAATGAAGTTGAAATTCCCTTAAGTACTTCAACATCTCCAAAACTTTTCTTAAGATCTTTTACCTCAATCATTAGCTTAATATTAATTGGGTTAAAATTAATTCAGAGATAATAATGAACACCATGGTCCATACTACGGCCTGTGTACTGGCTCTACCTACTTCCAGCGATCCTCCTTTTACATTGTATCCGAAATAAGACGGTACAGTAGCAATGATAAAAGCAAAGACGATTGTTTTGGTAAATGCATAGTAAATAAATAAATTAGGCATATACATTTGAATCCCCACAATATAGTCGTTTTCTGTCCAGTTTCCTGTTAAAATCCCGGCAATATACCCTCCGCCAATACCAAATACAATACTGATGGCAATAAGAAGAGGATTAAAAAGCATACAGGCGATAATTTTTGGAAATATCAGGAAATTGGGTGAGTTGACTCCCATGATATCCAATGCATCGATCTGTTCCGAAACCCTCATTGTTCCAATACTGGATGCAATATAGGAACCTACCTTACCTGCCAGAATCAAACTGATAATGGTGGGGGCAAATTCCAATACAAGAACCGCTTTCGTAGCATATCCTACAAATGAAGGGGGAATGGGAAAGGAAGAAGCATCAAAGTTATTGAACATCTGAATGGCGACTACAGCCCCCACAAAGATAGAAGTGAAGACTACAAGTCCGAAAGAATTTACTCCCAAATCATTAATTTCTCTCATAAACAGCTTCCAGAACACTCTCATTTTCTGAGGTTTCTGCAGGGATTTCCCTAAGAGGATCATATATTCCCCTATGGCTGTGAAAAACTTTTTTAACATACTGCTAAATTAGACTTTTTTATTGAATTGGGCTAGAGTCAGGTAGAAGACTAAAGCCTGGTTTTGTGTTAAAATTATTTGGCATTTTTGTCTCCGCCTATAACAAGCAAAACGGTTTTCAAAATAATAACCAGATCCAGTACAAAGCTCCAGTTTCTTACATAGAATGCATCTGCCAGAACTCTTTTTTTCATTTCTACTTCCACATCACCGAAGTCACCACGCAATCCGTTTACCTGTGCTAATCCTGTGATGCCAGGGCTTGCCATACTTCTTAAGCTATATCTTCCGATTTTTGGTTTATAATAATTATCTACGGAAAGCATATGAGGACGTGGCCCTACTACAGACATTTCTCCTTTCAATACGTTAATGAATTGCGGAAGCTCATCAAGGCTGGTTTTTCTTAAGAATTTGCCTACTTTGGTAATTCTGGAATCATTTACTGATGTGGTTTTCGTGGTAGACTCATCATTCACAACCATTGTTCTGAATTTTAAACAATGGAACACTTCTTCATGGAAGCCATATCTTTTCTGAAGGAAAAATACAGGCCCTTTGGAGGTGGTCTTGATTAAAATGGCAATAATCGGGAATACCCATGAGCAGATAAAAACCAATATAATAACAGAAAAGAAAATATCAAACGTCCTTTTCATCAGGAAATTAGAATAATAATCTAACGAATATCTTGCCTGGTTAAGTACCGGCTGGGTTTGTATATAGCCAAGATCATACAGGAAAAAATCGCTTTGTGTGATACTTGGAATCAGTGAAATATGGATCTTATTGTCTTCTGCCAATTTGAAAATCTCATTTTCAAGCCTCTCATCATATGAATTTTCCATGGATAGGAATAAAGTATGAATCCCGTTTTTCTTCCAGAAGGCAACAAGTTCATTAATGTTAATGAAAGAGCTATCGTATTCAAATATCCTGTATCCATAATCTTTACGATCTAAGAATATATTCTTCAGAATCTCAGTAGACTGTTGGTCTCCTAAAAACATTACATTTCTGTAATTGGCTCCAAGTGATCGTAAATATTTGATTGCGAAATAGATCAGTGATTTTTCCAGAAAAATAAAAATAAACAGATACAGCGAAAGCCAATAGATATCCGAATTGAAAAAAACATTGTTACTTACCTTTCCTATAAGCAGTACGCCAAGTATAAAAAAGAGGAAATGGATTAAAAGGCGTTCAAGAAACAGCGTATAAGTAAGGTTCCTCGGAATATTGTAGATTTTTGTCCTACCGCTTAGAAGCACCCAGAACAAAAACAACAGAATCAGAGAAAAAATATTCTGATACCAGGTTTCTTTATCATATTTTAAACCTTCGTTTCTGCTTATAAAAAAGAATATGAAGATAGATGCAATAACCATGAGGTCAAGCAACATAATGATCGATTTCAGGTATCTAGAGTATCGAATTCTCTGCATCTATCAGTGTTCTAACGGTAAGACCAGCTAATTTACGTTTTTTTACGGGATATTCAGATATTTATGAGTCTGAACGGAAGCCTGCCATTCCGGATGTGCAAGAATGAAATCTGTGATCTGAGGATACATATTATCCCTCTTGCTCCATTCGCTTTGAAGATAAAGCTTGCAGTTTTCAGAAACTTTTGCTGCCTGTTCCTGTGCAAAAGTAAAGTCATGCTGATTGAAGATAATCACTTTAAGCTCATGGGCTTTTTGATAAATTTCTTCTTTAGGCAGTCCTGTTTTCTTTGGTGAAAGGGTGATCCAGTCTAATTGTCCGCTCATAGGATAGGCTCCTGAAGTTTCAATATGTACGGTACATCCAAGCTCCTTCAGTCTTGAAGTCAGGATGTCTAGGTTCCACATCAAAGGTTCACCTCCTGTTAGAACGATTGTTTTACAATGTTTTGCAGCCATTTCTGCAATTTCTACTGTATTCATTAGAGGATGGAGTTCGGGATCCCAGCTTTCTTTTACATCACACCAGTGACAGCCTACATCACACCCTCCCAGCCTGATAAAATAAGCGGCTTTTCCGGTGTGTGCTCCTTCTCCCTGTAAAGTGTAAAAATGCTCCATTACAGGGAGCATTTTACCTTCTTTTAATAAAATATCTTCTTCTTTATTCATTTTAAAATTAGTCGTTATAGACCGAAGTTTTGTAAGCAATGATGGTGTTTTTCATCAACATTGCTCTTGTCATTGGTCCTACTCCTCCAGGTACGGGGGTAATCCAGCTTGCTTTTTCTGCACAGCTGTCAAAATCTACGTCACCTGCAAGGTAATATCCTTTTGGAGAGTCATTATCTACTCTTGTAATACCCACGTCTACGATTACTGCTCCTGCTTTAATCATATCTCCTTTTAAGAAATGAGGATCTCCTAAAGCAGTAATTACAATATCTGCTTTTCTCGTATATTCTTCGATGTCTTTCGTGTATGAGTGCGTAAGGGTAACGGTAGAGTTTCCAGGGAAATCTTTTCTTCCCATCAGGATGCTCATTGGTCTTCCTACAATTTTACTTCTTCCGATGATTACACAGTCTTTTCCTTTGGTTTCAATATTATATCTTTCTAATAATGTTAAAATACCGAAAGGAGTTGCCGGTAAGAAAGTATCCATCTCAAGAGCCATTTTTCCGAAGTTTTCAGGGTGGAAACCATCCACATCTTTTCTTGGATCAATAGCATTGATGATTTTTTCCTGATCAATCTGGTCTGGTAAAGGCAGCTGAACGATAAATCCATCTACTGCTTTAGACTTATTAAGCTCATCAATTTTTTCCAATAATTCAGATTCTGAAACCGTGCTTGGGAATTTGATCAAGCTTGATTGAAATCCTACTTCCTCACAGTCTTTCACTTTAGCATTTACATAAGCCTTGCTAGCTCCATTGTTTCCTACAAGAATAGCTACCAAATGCGGAGCTCTTCTTTTGCTTGCGAGAATCTTTTCTACTTCAACCTTGATCTCTGCTTTAATTTCCTTGGATACTTTAAGTCCGTCAAGAATTTCTGCCATTTTTACTTTTTTACTTTATAGATTTACTTTTACTTTCTTTTTACTTACTATTTATTTTCTTTATAGTAATTAATCAATCCATTAGTAGAACTGTCATGAGAGCTTATTGCCTCACTGTTCTCCAATTCAGGAAGGATTTTATTGGCTAATACTTTTCCTAATTCCACTCCAAACTGGTCAAAGCTGAAAATATTCCAGATTACTCCCTGAACAAAAATTTTGTGTTCATATAAAGCAATTAGCTGACCTAATGAAAAAGGAGTTAATTCTTTGAATAATATTGAGTTAGTTGGTGTGTTTCCGTGGAAGACTTTGAAGTTAAGTAATCGGTCAATTTCCTCATCAGATTTACCGGAATTTCTAAGTTCCTCTTCCACTTCTTCTTCCAGCTTTCCGAAGGCAAGCGCTTCAGTCTGAGCAAAAAAGTTCGCTAATAATTTATCCTGGTGATCCGAAACTTTGTTTGGACTCTTTGTATAGGCAATAAAGTCTGCCGGGATCAATTCTGTTCCCTGGTGGATCAATTGATAGAATGCGTGCTGACCATTTGTCCCGGGCTCTCCCCAAATAATAGGTCCTGTTTCATATTCTACAAATTCTCCGTTTCTGTCTACGCATTTTCCGTTACTTTCCATATCTCCCTGCTGAAGATAAGCTGCAAATCTGTCCAGATATTGAGAATAAGGCAAGATTGCGTAAGTAGTAGCCGCATAGAAATTACGGTACCAGATTCCCAAAAGTCCCATTAATACAGGAATATTTTCCGAAAAATCTGCGGTCTGGAAATGCTGATCTGTATCAAAAGCTCCTTTTAGAAGCTGTTCAAAGTTTTCATATCCTACAGAAAGAACAATACTTAGTCCGATAGCACTCCAAAGAGAGTATCTTCCGCCTACCCAGTCCCAGAACTCGAAAATATTTTCTTCTGCAATTCCAAACTTCTTAACTTCTTCAATATTAGTAGATAAGGCAACAAAATGTTTTGCTACATCTTCCTGTTTTCCTGCTTTCAGGAACCAGTCTTTAGCTGAATTGGCATTCGTCATTGTTTCCTGAGTGGTAAATGTCTTGGAAGCAATGATGAATAAAGTAGTTTCGGGATTTAAATTCTTCACTACTTCTGCGATATGATTTCCGTCCACATTGGACACAAAGTGAGCGTTTAATCTTGTTTTAAAATGCTTTAAAGCAGAACAAACCATTACAGGACCCAAATCTGATCCTCCAATTCCGATGTTCACTACATCCGTAATTTCTTTTCCACTGAAACCTTTGTGCACTCCTGAAATCACTTTTTCAGAAAAGGACTTCATATGCTCAAGAACTCTTTTGATCTGTGGCTTGATGTTTTCTCCGTCCACAAGGATCTCACGGTCAGAAAAATCTCTTAATGCAGTGTGTAGCACAGCTCTTCCTTCTGTTTCATTGATTTTATCTCCGGAAAACATTTTAGAAATAGCATCTTTTAGCTGGCTTTCCTCAGCCAATTGTAGTAAAAGATCCTTTGTTCTGGAATCAATTAAGTTTTTAGAATAATCAAAAAGGTAGTTGTCCTTTTGAATGGAAAACTCTTTAAAACGGTTCGGATTATATTGAAAAAGGGTTCTAAGATCAAAATCGTTTCCCCCGAAGTGTTCGTCAAGTGCTTTCCAGCTGTTAGTTTGTGTTGGATTTATTTTTGATAGCATATTACAGAATTTTTATCTTTCAGAAAATGATGGATCGGATTAAAAATAACTGACAATCCATAATCATTTATTTCTGATTTGCAAATTTACGGAAAAATAAAACCTCAGATAAATTTGAAGACGATAAATAACATTTTTTTAAAAAACAAAACCCCAGAGTTCATCTGAGGTTGTATAAAAAGTGTTTTGTGATGAGAATTTGAGAGCTTATTCGTCCATTTCATTCAGAATATTTTCCAGTTGTTTGGCACTTTTTCCATAGATGTATTTTGTCCAGAGAACAATACTTATTATCACACCCAGAGTTCCAATAAGCACAGTGATGATTAATCCCAGTTGTTGAGGAAATGTTAGTTCTGTTAATGATTTTCCATGTTTTTCCATCATATTATAAATCGCCAGTCCTATTGTTACTAAAAAGTGAGGAAGTAATAAGAACCCAAAAGACTGATATCGCTCCATATTCAGGCGCAGTTCATGGTAGATCTTCCAAAGGCTGTTTTTGGTGTTTCCTGTATAAAGTTCCGTCTGCTTGTAAAATTTATAGAATCCGAACAGGTAATAAGATGATACTACTACCAATAAAGCATAAGATATATAATAAATGGTATGCTGTGAAGGTGAAACTTCCCAAAGCAGGCTGTTATCTTTTATGTTTTTGCTTTGAGCATTTGCTGTTAGAGAATTCAGTGATAATAACACTGCGAATCCAAGTTGTATTAAATTTTTCATAGTATTACTTTTTTTTGATTTTCTATCCTTTTAAACAGTAGGTAAAGTAGGAGTTGCAATCGTTACAGTTTTTTTTCAAAAAATAAAAACCTCCCGAAAAACGGGAGGCTGTAAAATCTAAAATTATGATGATAACCAATTGGTTAGGATAGCTTTTTATTCCTGGATTTTTGAATGTTCAGGTTTTAAAATTTTTCTTTTTCTTAAAAAATAGATGATTATTGCAGCAATTAATACAAGGGGCCATACATTGATGAGAGCTACTATAATTCTCTGAATCAGATAGAAGCCGTACACAAATCCATCTTTAGCATCATAGATGAAATTGTATTTATATTTATTGTCAATGCTTGTTGTATTGGTAACAGCAATTTCTGCAATACGCAATTGAGGTTCTTTGATGTAGATATCTATGGTGCTGTATTTCAGGTTATCTGTCATGTTTATGCTGGAAAGTTTTTGAAGATTTCCTTCAGACATGTTCTCATCGTCCAGCTTTACTTTATCTTTATTTGTTTTCAGTTTATTGATATTATCAGAAGTTTTTTGATTTCTTTTTCCTTCCAGTTCAGAATATTTGATGTTAGCTGTTACATCTTCCGCATTGATAGATCTTGAATTAAGAAATAATTTGTTCGTATTGATAGCTGTTAATAATTCCCCAAGCTTTTCCGTAGGAATACGTACCTGCATTCTGTTCTCTGTCTGATATTTTTTTACCAGCATTGCTTCTTCATTAGAAGTGTTATAAGTGTTTTCAGAAACCACGTTGCTTTGAAGATTGCTGTTGGTCACAAATCCTCCAAGATCCTGTACAGATTTTTCAATGGCAATAGTTGCATTATATACATCTTTTACTTCCATATTCACATCCGCAGTTTTGATGAACTGTTTGTCTTTTACTTTCATATCTGCAACGGAGGAGATGCTATCTGATAGAATCACTGCTGCAGAGTCTGTTGCAGCATAAGCTTCAAGTTCTTTAGAGGAGACTTCTCCCTTTTTACATGAATAAATTCCTAATAAAAGAACAGCAGATAGAGATAATGTAATGTAAGTAGTTTTCATAGCGTTTATTTTTGTTGTTTTCCTGAAGTCAAAGTTCAGTCAGGATCTTTTGTAACGCTTGAAAATCAAAAGTAAAAAGCTTGTAAATAAAATATGATCTTTTAATTTGTTGAAATTGAGTATTTTGTAAAACGGGTTTGACCTGTGAGCTTTGCTTTCGGAGCAATTTTTGCATATCTTTTACAAACCAAAACTACAATCTATCACTATGTCAAATACTTTTTCCAAAATCAGAAACGCAATAGGATTATTCACATCCATAAATTTCGATCAGTTAAGTGCTATTTCTCAAAAAGTAGACCTGCCCAAACTGATGCATAATTTTTCAAAACTGGATGATAAACAGCTTACCGGGCTTATGAAAATGCTTGATCCCGAAAAGAAAAAAAAGGAACTTCCCCCTATTGACGGAGACTTCTATGATATCTACCATACTCTGACCCCTGAACAACGGGAAATTCAGCTTAAAGTAAGAGCATTCATGGAAAAAGAAGTAAAGCCTCTGGTCAATCACTACTGGCTCAGGGACGAATTCCCTTTTGAACTGATCCCGAAATTCCAGAAACTGGATATTTGCGGTGTTACTTATGAAGGGTATGGCTGTCCTGGAATGCCTTTCCTGATGGAAGGGGTTATTGCGATGGAAATGGCAAGAATAGATGCTTCCATTGCTACTTTCTTTGGAGTGCAATCCGGACTTGCAATGGGTTCTATTTATATCTGTGGATCAGAAGAGCAGAAGCAGAAATGGCTTCCACAAATGCAGAAATTTGAAAAAATAGGGGCTTTTGGTCTTACCGAGCCGGAAGTAGGCTCAGGAGCTGCAGGCGGACTTACCGTTACCTGTAAAAAAACACAGGAAGGCTGGGTTCTTAACGGTCAGAAAAAATGGATTGGGAATGCAACATTTGCTGATTTAATAATTATCTGGGCAAGAGATCTGGATAGTGGAGAAGTGAAAGGATTTATTGTAGAAAAAGATAATCCTGGATATTCTGTAGAAAAGATCAAAGGAAAAATGGCTTTAAGAATTGTCCAGAATGGATTAATTACCTTGAAAGACTGTCTTGTAACTGAAGAAAACCGTTTGCAGAATGCCAACTCCTTTAAAGATACAGGAAAAGTACTGAGAATGACCAGAGCAGGAGTAGCATGGATGGCTACAGGCTGCGCACGTGGAGCTTACGAAAGTGCTCTGGATTATACCCGAAAAAGAGAACAGTTTGGAAGGCCTATTGCTTCATTCCAGATGATTCAGGGGCATTTGGTAGAAATGCTGTCCAACCTTACTGCCATGCAAACAATGGTTTTCAGATTGTCTGAAATGCAGGATGAAGGAATTTTAAAAGATGAGCATGCTTCTTTAGCTAAGGTTTTCTGTACTCTCAGAACAAGAGATATTGTTTCCAGAGCAAGAGAAGTACTGGGAGGAAACGGAATTCTGCTGGAGTACGATGTAGCCAGATTTGTTGCTGATGCAGAAGCTATTTATTCTTACGAAGGAACAAAAGAAATAAACTCGCTCATCGTAGGAAGATCGATTACAGGTTTCAGCGCTTTTGTATAGAAGAGGTAGAAGGTAGTAGATGATAGGTTATAGGTCATAGTGTATTAACAACCATAAATTTTAATGGAACACTATAAAACCTGCAACCTATCATCTATAAACTAAAATAGCCTTACGACACTAAATGTTTGTATTTTTCCTTGTTGTCAATAATCATCCAAAGATTAATCAGGAACATCACTCCGGCAATGCCCATTCCCATTGGAGATTTGTCCATAGTGAATACGTGTGTCACAATTCCTACCATCACAGGTAAAATAACAATGGCTCCCAACGCTCTTGTTTTTGGAAAGATGAATAATAATCCGCCAATGACTTCTACAATCCCTACTAAAGGCATCAGCCAGCTGATTTCTCCGAAAGCTGCGAAAAGTTTCATCTGCTCAGGAGTCGGTTTTTCCATAGGCATATAGTTGAAGAACTTGTTTAATCCGGCGTTAATAAACATAAGTCCGAAAAGTAGACATACAATGAATTTTATTACTTTCATGATTGATGATTTTATATCAAATGTAAAATAAAATTGGGATTTATGTGCGAAGTTTTTATAGAAAATAAACAATTAGTGTTAATGATCGGTTAATGTTAGTTTTTGGATAATTTTATTCTTTATATTTGATTTGCAAATTAAACTAATAATATTATGTTGAAAAATCTTAAAAAATTAAACCGTACAGATCTAAGAGAAATTCAAGGAGGCGGAGGTGTTGGGAAATGTGATATTGGACCCATTGGCTGTCCATGTAAAATTCCACCAGATGATCCTTGCTTAGGAGGAGGTGGCGGTGGAGGAACCACACCAACGCCGGATTATGGATACTGCCCGGATAGTCAAACTTATATCCTGTGCACAGAAACCTGTCCGAATGGAATGAGTCCTTTGTGCGCTCTTCCATAAATAAAATAAAAAAAGACTGTCTTTAAAAAGGCAGTCTTTTTTATTTAAAGTTTAAGATTTAAACATTCAAGATTAGGAGTAAGTCAATTATTACTCATTACCTATTACTCATATTTTAGTCCATTTCCTTCAGCGTAATATTCTTGGAAATCTTATAGCTTTTCTTCTTCTTGTTAGGTTTCTGCTCTTCCCCGAGCAATCTTCCCCAAGGTTTCAGATCTTCCACTCTTTCACAAATAATTTTTATAATCGCAATGGCCGGAATACACAGGAACATTCCTGCAATTCCCCATAGATGTTCCCCTAAAAGAATCCCGATAAAGGAAAATAAAGCATTGATCTTCACTTTTGAGCCTACCACAAATGGCAATACAATATTACCATCTACAGCATGAATGGCAATATATCCCAACGCAACATAAATACAAGTGGACGGAGTAGAAGTAGCAAATGCTATAAAACAGGAAATTAAAAGAGAAATAAAAATTCCCAGATACGGAATAACGTTTAATAATCCCGTTAAAACTCCTAAAAGAATAGCATATTTTACCCCTAAAATGGTAAGAAGAGTTGAAGTAAGGATAGATACGATAACCACCTGAAGAAACAGACCGAAGATATATTTCTTGGTCATCATTCTGATCTCATTTACTGCTTCCTGTACACTGGCTTTATGTCTTTCGTTGAAAACGGTAACGATGAAATTATTTAAAAGCCTTCTGTAATTTAAAATAAAGATAAAAAACAGGATGAAAAACACAATAAATCCAAATCCTGTTGAAAAAATCCCGAACGTAAAACCTAAAATCATTCCTGAAGAAGACAAAAGTTTATTCAGTCCCTGGTTGATATAATCTACCTGTTCATCCACTTTTACATTAAAGGTTTTAGAAACCCAATGCTGCAAACCATTGAAAACCGTTGTAAACTGTTCCTTAAGGTGAGGAAGATCCTTACTGAAATCAGAGAGCTGATGGGTAAAGAAATAAATAATACCCCCTAAAATAATCAGCATAATAAATACGGAAGTCATTGTAGACATGGATCTTGGGAATCTTAATCTTCGTTCCATAAAAGTGGCAGCCGGCAAAAACAGCATAGCCATCAGGAAAGCAAGAAAAAACGGAGCTAAAATAGTCTGTCCTAATGCCAAAAGATAGCCAAGACCAATAATGGAAATCACCACAAGCGTAAGCTTGACAAGGAAAGGAAGTCTAAGAAAATTCATAATCTAAAAATATGCGGTGTGGAATAAAAATAAGAAAACCCTTCTGAATTGAAAAATTTTTATTCAATCCTTCGGAATTATCTTGTATTCAGCAAATTTTATTCCACCTGATAAGAAAAGCTAAGCTTTTTGTAATAAAACAGAAACACGCCCTGAATATCAGAACGTGTTTCCTTATTGAGAAGTTAATATGTTGTAAGTTTTTTATTTTTCAATGGCTATATCAATTACCTCTTCCATTCTGTTTACGTAGTGTACTTTAAGATCTTTTAAATAATCTTTTTTTATTTCCTCTACGTCTTTTCTGTTAGCTTCACAAAGGATTACATCTTTAATTCCTGCTCTTGTTGCCGCAAGAAGTTTTTCTTTAATCCCCCCTACAGGAAGTACTTTTCCTCTTAAAGTAATTTCTCCCGTCATCGCAAGGTGAGGTTTTATCTTCTTGTTTTTGAAAGAAGAAACCATAGATGTAAGCATTGCAATACCCGCAGATGGGCCGTCTTTAGGAGTTGCCCCTTCAGGAACGTGAACGTGAATATTTTTCTTGTCAAGTTCTTCCTGAGGAATTCCCAGCTCATCATGCTTGGCTTTAATATATTCAAGAGCAATAGTAGCGGATTCTTTCATTACCGTTCCAAGGTTTCCGGTCATGGTTAAAGAACCTTTTCCATTGCTTAGGATACTTTCAATATAAAGAATATCTCCACCTACACTTGTCCACGCAAGACCTGTTACCACACCCGGAACTCCGGTGATTTCAGATAAGCTTTTCGGTCTTGGAACTCCAAGAATTTCATCAACTTTTTCCACAGAGATTTTTGGATCATATTCTTTTACCAAAGCAGTTTGAAGCGCTACCCATCTTGCAACGGCAGCAATTCTTTTCTCCAGTGTTCTTACACCGCTTTCTGAAGTGTGTGCTTCTACAATATGCTTAAGTTCTGCATTTCCAAGTTTGAATGATTTGGCATCTAAGCCATTTTCTTCCTGTTGCTTCTTGATTAAATGTCTTTTGGCAATCTCAATTTTTTCCTCCAAAGTATAACCCGCAATCTGAATAATCTCCGTTCTATCTAAAAGAGGAGTCTGTATTGTTGAAAGAGAGTTAGCCGTAGCAATGAACATTACTTTTGAAAGGTCGTAACCCATCTCAAGGAAGTTGTCATAAAAAGACTTATTTTGTTCAGGGTCAAGAACTTCTAATAATGCTGAGCTTGGATCCCCATGTAGACCTTGTCCTATTTTATCAATCTCATCAAGAACGATTACCGGATTTGAAGTGCCTGATTTTTTAATCGACTGCAAAATTCGCCCTGCCATAGCTCCGATATACGTTTTTCTATGTCCGCGGATTTCGCTCTCATCATGAAGACCACCCAATGATAATCTTACATATTTTCTTCCTAAAGCATCTGCAATAGACTTTCCTAAAGATGTTTTACCAACTCCCGGAGGTCCTACCAATAACAGAATAGGAGATTTCATGTTGTTTTTTAATTTTAAAACAGCCATGTGCTCCAGAATTCTTTTTTTGATATCTTCCAATCCGAAGTGAGCCTTATCAAGCACTTTTTCCGCCTTAGCGATATCAAAAATATCTTTTGTATACGTTTCCCAAGGAAGATCCGTAAAGAAATCCAGATAATTTCTCTGTACATTATAATCCGGAGAATTAGGATTCTGGCGTTGAAGTCTGCCAATTTCCTTCTGGAAATGTTCTTCTACTTCCTTACTCCATTTTTTAGCCTTAGCTTTTGCTATCAGATCTTCAACATCACTCTCAGGTCCGCCTCCCAGTTCTTCCTGAATGGTTCTGATCTGCTGATTCAGAAAATACTCTCTCTGTTGTTTGTCAAGATCTTTGGAAGTTTTCTGATGAATCTGATTTCTCAGTTCCAGTTTTCTGAAATCCTCATGCATCATTTCATAGCATTGATTGGCTCTTATCATCAGACTTTTCTCTTCAAGAAGCTTTTGCTTTGCAATAGAAGAAAAATTAGCATTTGTACAGATGAAATTCAGGAGATCATCATTATTGTTAATATTTTTGATCGCAAAATTTGCGGCATTAGGAATATTAGGATCCAGTTCAATAATTTTTAAAGCAAGATCCTTGATGTTTTCCAGCAAAGCTTCATACTCATCCTGATTTTTAGGACGTGTATCTTTTAATTTTGAAATTTCTGCTTTGAAATAAGGTTGTTTATCAACGATTTTTTTGATCTTAAATCGGTGAAAACCTTTAGTGATAGCCGTAATATTGCCTTCCGGAAGCTTAATGATCTTAATGATCTTTGCCAGGGTTCCGGTAGAATAAATGTCTTTTTCGGAAGGTTGTTCCAGATCCGAATTTTTCTGGCTTACAATTCCAATAAAATCACCGTTTTTCTGCGCTTCCTCAAGAAGCTGTATAGAGGTTTTTCTTCCTGCAGTAATAGGAATTACCACATTCGGGAACATAACCATATTTCTTACGGGAAGTATCGGGAATATTTTCTGTTCGGAATTTTTATCAGTCTCTGCGAAGTCGGAAAGATTGATTTCTTCAGCTACGATATCAAATCCATCGCTGATCATTTCTTCTAAACTAATATCTTCAAATTCTGTCATAGTCAATCGAATGACAAATTGTCATTTTCGTTTTTTATCGTTAAAAGGATTTTTTATAATATGCGCTGAAAACGTGTGGCATATTATAATATTCTAAAAATGCACAATACTTATGCCATTTGTTTTTTACTTAAAAATACGGTCAAAATTTCCTTTTTTAGATAATCTTTGCATTAAAAATCAAAATAAAGCAGTTCTGTTTCTGTAATTTCTTAAAAATGTGTATTTTCGCAAACTGATAAAAAACTATAATTTATAAAATGGCAATTTTAGGACAGATTAGGAGTAAGCCTTGGCTTTTAATGGAGTAATAGCCTTAGCGCTTTTGGCGTTCCTGGTGAACCCAGATAGTATCGACAAGGTTTTTGGTAAGAATCCTGACGTTTTAGGAAAAGTAAATGGTGAGAAAATCACCCGCGAAGAGTTCAATGATCAGCTTTTCGTGTTGCAGCAACAGGCTGATCAGCAAGGGCGTCCGAAAAACGGTCTTGAAGAGCAGGCTTGGCAGTTACTTGTACAATCTAAACTTATCAAACAACAGTTTGAGAAACTGGGCTTTGAAATGAATGATGATTATTTCTGGAATCAGATCCAGTATGATCAGATGTTTGCTCAGAATCAACAGTTCTTTGATGAGAAAGGTAATTTTAAAACTCAAGAGCTTAAAAAAGAAATTGAAACATTAAAAAACACCAATCCTGAAGGATATAACCAATGGTTGAAAACTAAAAAGACTATTGAGTACAGACTTATGGCAAGACAGGTGTTTACCAATATTTCAGCGGGTATCACTACCGGTAAGAAAGAAGCCGAAGAATTGATGAAGCAGAGAGATCAGCTTGCAGATATCGACTTTGTGAAAGTAGATTATGCAGCGTATCTTCAGAAAACAAAGATCAATGTGACTACACAAGATCTTGCTGACTACATCAAGCAGCACCCTGTAATGTTCAAAGCTGAGCCAAGCAGAAATATCGGTATCGTATATTTTCCGTCAAAACCTAGTGCAGCAGATGATGCAGCCGCTCTGAAAGAAATTACAAAATTATATTCGGGAGGTACAGATGCGAGCGGAGGTACAGAAAACTTCCAGAATACGAAAAACGATTCTATGTTTGTAACGGCAAACTCTGATGCGCCATTCAACCCACAATATGTGAATCCTACACAATTGCCTCCAACGATCAAAGATCAAATCACAGCTGCGGCAGTAGGTCAAACTTTTGGTCCTTACAAAGAGCAAGACCTTTATGTAGTATCTAAATTGGTAGGTAAAAGAGCTTCAGATTCTACATTGTCTAGACATATTCTTATTGCATTCAAAGGAAGTCCTGCTGGTCAAGGTGTAACAAGAACTAAAGAGCAGGCTAAGAAATTAGCAGACTCTATTGGAGCTATTGTAAAAGCAACTCCTGCTAAATTCACAGAATTCCTTAAGCTTTCCAGCGATCCGAATTCTGCAGCACAAGGAGGTAGCTTAGGATGGACAACTCCGGAAACACCTTTTGTTCCTGAGTTCCTTACTTACCTTGCAAATAATCCAAAAGGAGCTACAGGAGTAGTAGAAACACAGTTCGGTTATCATATCATCAATATTGAAGATAAGAAATCAGGATCTATGGGGTATAAAGTTGCTAACCTTGTGAAAGCAATCAAACCTTCAGATGCTACTGAGGCTGAAACAGATAAAAAATCAAGAAAATTCATTCAGCAGGTTCAGGGGAAATCTTTCAACGATTTCGTGAATATTGCTAAGAAAGGAAATTACCAGTTCACTAATCCGAAAGCAGCCAAAAGATTTGAAGGTCAGCTTCAGGGCTTAGGTACTGAAAAAGATCCGGAAATCCTTACTTGGGCTTTTGATAAGAAAAGAACAAAAGGAGATACTGAATTATTTACTGTAGAAGGAACAGGTGATAAAATTGTAGTATATCTAAACGGAAAACAGGAAGCAGGTCTTGCAGATCCTGAATCTGTAAGAGATCAGATAGAAGTTGTAGTTAAAAATAAATTGGCTGCAAAACAAATCTCTGATAAAATTACTGCCGCAAAAGCTTCAAACTTAGATCAGGTAGCTAAACTATTTGCAGCTCAAAAACAGTCTGCTCAGGTAAATCTACTGAATCCTTCGGTAGCTGGTGCAATGGAACCTAAAGTGGCCGGTGCTGCATTTGGTGTTGCAAAAGGTAAGCTTTCTAACCCTGTTGAAGGAGGAACGGGAGTTTATGTTTTGATCAAAAAATCAGAAACCGTAAACAAACAGCCTGGAGATCTTAAGCAGTTTACAGAATCTCTTACTCAGAGAAGTTCAGGAATGTTCGGACAGGCTTGGATGAAGAGTCTTCAGGACAATGCAGATATCGAAGATTACAGAATCGAGATCTGGAACAAGCTGGGACATCAGCAACAATAAGAAATTCATTTCATATGATATAAAAAGCGGCAAAATTTTTTGTCGCTTTTTTTTGTATTTAACGCAGAACAATAAAGGAAAAGATTTATTTAAAATGTACTATATTTGCTTATTAGAAAAAAATTAGCAAGTGAAGTTCAGTAAAGAATTAAAAGCTGGTGTGATCACACTTCTAGCTATTGTAGGCTTTGTGGTGTTGTTTCAGTTTATGAAAGGGAAAAGCCTTTTTACTACCGATAATATATTTTACGCAAAATATGACAACGTGGAAGGCCTTGCGCAGTCTTCGGCTGTTTCTATTAACGGTTTGAAAGTAGGACAGGTGGACAAAATCATTCCTCTGACCGCAAAAGACGGGAAAATTAGTTTTGTCGTAAAAATTACAGTTGATAACAAATTCGAATTCTCAAAAAATTCATCATTAGAAATTTTTGAACCGGGATTAATGTCTGGTAAAGAAATGAGAGTAAACCTTATGTATGGAGGTCCCACTGCAAAAGACGGTGATACCCTGAAAGGAGCTTTCAAACTGGGAACTCTGGGAAGTCTTTCTTCTCAGGTAGGTCCGGTAAAAGATCAGCTGCAGGTAGTTTTACACAGAGTAGACTCTTTAATGGCGAATGCCAATCTCCTTGTAGATGCTCAAAACAGAGCTGAAATAAAAGCTTTGTTATCCAATCTTAATAAAACAGTAGGAGCATTGCAAACTACAGCAGGAAGTGTAAACAATCTTGTAGGACACAATGACCCTAAACTACAGAAAGTATTAGATGATGCAAGTCTTACAATGCAGAGCGGAAAAGTAACTTTGGATAAATATGGAAATTTAGCTCAGAGCATTGATACGAAGCAATTGAATTCTACCATTGCCAATTTAGATGCTACCGTAGGCAAATTAAATCAGGTAATCGGAGGTATTGACAGAGGAGAAGGAAGTTTAGGTAAAATTATGAAAGACGATCAGCTGTATAACAACCTGAATTCGGCTTCTACTAACTTGAATTCATTAATCGAAGATATGAAAGCGAACCCGAAGAGATATATCAACTTCTCGGTTTTCGGTAAAAATAACAAAGACTAATACACCTTATGCAGTACATTGATAACATTATTTTCCTGATTTTATTGGTGGCAGGATTTGGGCTCTTTGCAAAAAGCCTGCAGAAGATCTATAGAAATATCAGATTAGGCCGCGAAATCAACAGAAACGACAGAAAATCTGAGCGCTGGAGCACCATGGCACGAGTTGCTATGGGACAGAGTAAAATGACTGCGCGTCCTGTAGCAGGAATTTTGCACATTTTTGTTTATGTTGGTTTTGTCATCATTAATATAGAACTCATCGAAATAATTGTTGATGGACTGTTTGGTACACACCGTTTCCTGGCTTCGGTTTTCGGACACGGATTCTACAGCTTTTTTACAGCAACATTGGAAGTTCTGGCGCTTCTTGTAGTAATAGGAGTGGTTATATTTTTCATCAGAAGAAACTTTTATGGGGTTAAAAGATTAACAATGAAAGAGCTTTTCGGTTGGCCAAAAGAAGATGCCAACTGGATCCTTATTATTGAATTTGCCCTGATGATGGCTTTCTTTAAAATGAATGCCTCAGATTTTATTTTACAGTCGAGAGGAGTTTTACCGATACACGGAAGCTTCCCGATCAGTGAAATGACATTGGTTCCGTTCTTGGAAATTTTCAGTTTTGATAACGGATTTTTGATGTTCACAGAGAAAGCTGCCTGGTGGTTTCACTTTGTAGGCATTCTTTTCTTCATGAACTATCTTTATTATTCAAAACACCTGCATATTATTCTTGCGTTTCCAAGTACATGGTATGCAAATCTTGATAAAAAAGGAAAATTCAATAATCTTGAATCTGTAACGAAGGAAATCAAATTGATGATGGATCCTAACGCAGATCCTTATGCAGCTCCGGCGGAAGGTGCTGAAGCGGATGTCCCTTCTAAATTCGGTGCCGAAGATATCTTTGATCTGAACCAGGTACAGTTGCTAAATGCCTATTCATGTACAGAATGCGGACGTTGTACTTCCGTTTGTCCAGCCAATATTACCGGTAAAAAACTTTCTCCGAGATTGATTTTGATGAAAACGAGAGACCGATTAGAAGAAGTAGGAAGAAATATTGATCAAAACGGAAAATTTGTTGATGACGGCAAAAAACTGCTGAACGACTATATTACGAAAGAAGAACTTTGGGCTTGTACTACATGTAATGCATGTACAGATGCCTGTCCGGTATTGCTTGACCCGCTTTCCATTATTTTTGAAATGAGAAGATTCCTGGTAATGGAACAGTCTGCTGCGCCTCAGGAACTGAATCTGATGATGACTAATGTGGAAAACAACGCAGCTCCTTGGCAGTATAACCAGGCTGACCGTCTGAACTGGGCTAATGATTAATAGAATAAAAATACAAGGATATAAATCTATTAAGAATTTAGATTTAGAGTTGAAGCCAATCAATGTACTGATTGGCTCTAATGGTGTTGGAAAATCTAACTTTCTTTCTTTTTTTAAACTAGTCAATAATATTTATGAACAAAGGCTGCAGAATTATGTAGCAAAGCAGGGTGGAGCTGACAATTTATTATATTTTGGAAGAAAGATTACCAGTAATATTTATGGTAAAATCTCTTTTATTAAAGATGTAACTGCAAATTCTAACAATGTTTATTATTTTGATTTAGTTCCTGATATTTTTAATAGTTTTGTTATTGATACTGAGGGAAGCGGGTTTAATGTCATTGACTGGAGTGATGATAAACAAAATTATTTCTTTGTTACCGATATTAGAGAGAGTATAATAAAAAAATCGTCAACATTTAGGAATAAATTTATTAGTAATTATCTTGATTCTATGAAAATTTTTCATTTTCATGATACTGCTGAAAGTTCGCCTTTAAGAACTCCTGCACAGATTGATGATAATAAATATTTAAGAGAAGACGGTAATAACTTGGCTGCTTTTCTATATTATTTGCTACAGAAGCATCCTAAAAGTTTTAACAGAATACAAAAGACAATACACTCTATTGCTCCTTATTTTGAAAGGTTTGATTTACATCCTGATAGATTAAATGAGAATAGTATTAAGTTAGAGTGGAAAGAGGTAAATCAACCAGAGACTTACTTTAATGCTTCTCATTTTTCAGATGGAACATTAAGGTTCATTGCATTGGCTACCCTGCTCATGCAACCAGAGTTACCTGAAGTTATCATTATTGATGAACCTGAATTAGGATTACATCCTTTTGCAATAAATAAATTAGCATCCCTAATAAGAAAAGCTTCCTCTACTTCCCAGATAATAATTTCAACACAATCAGTAAATTTTGTTGACAATTTTGAACCCGAGGAAATAATAACTGTAGATAGAGTTGAAAATGAATCTGTTTTTATGAGACTTGATTCTTCTGAATTGAAAGGATGGCTTTCTGATTATACCATTGGTGATCTATGGCAGAAAAATGTTATTAAAGGGCAGCCATGAGAAGATTGTATATTATTGTCGAAGGTCAGACAGAAAAAGAATTTGTTGAAAAGTCTTTAAAAAAATATTTTCTTTTGCATGGTGTTTTCGATGTAAGAGCTATAATGATTCAAACTAGTAAAGGACATAAAGGAGGTTTTGTAAATTATGAACATTTAAAAAATGATATTAAAAGAATTTTAAATTCTGAATCAGATGTTATTGTTTCAACATTTGTTGATTTTTTTAAAATTCCAACAAATTTTCCAAACTTTAGTGAAGCGAAAAAAGGCGGACATGTTGACCTTAAGATTGATTTGCTTTATAAAGGTATTGTTTCTGATATAGATGATGAAAGATTTGTTCCATATATTCAGAAACATGAATTTGAAGCTTTATTATTCAGCAGCTCGGAAGGATTTGAAAATTGGTTTGATAATCAAAGAATGGCTGATGAATTGTGTGAAATAATTAAAAATTATAATAATCCGGAAGAAATTAATACCGGAAGTGAAACTGCTCCTTCAAAAAGAATTATTAATATTTTAGAAAAACATAGACAAAAATATGATAAAATAGCAGAAGGAAATTTAATTGCAGAAGAAATAGGAATTGACAAAATATTAGAAAAATGCCCGAGATTCAGCAGTTGGATTGCTATTTTAATTGAAAAAGTAAATAATAATCAAGATTAAAAATGGATTTCAATATAAAAACAATGGCAGAATATGCTGCCGAAGGAAAAGCCCCGGAAGTTTTATTTTGGGTTGGATGTGCGGGAAGTTTTGATGACCGTGCTAAAAAAATTACAAAAGCATTTTGCAAAATATTAAATAAAATAGGCGTTGAATTTGCAGTTTTAGGACAGGAAGAAAGCTGTACCGGAGATCCTGCAAAAAGAGCAGGAAACGAATTCGTATTCCAGATGATGGCGCTTACCAATATTGAAGTGCTGAACGCTTACGAAGTAAAGAAAATCGTAACCGCCTGTCCACACTGTTTCAATACCCTGAAAAATGAATATCCAAGCTTAGGAGGGCACTTTGACGTTGTACACCACACTCAGTTCCTTAAAACCTTAATGGAAGAAGGAAGACTGAAAATAGAAGGAGGAGCTTTCAAAGGGAAAAAAATTACCTTCCATGATCCTTGTTATCTGGGACGTGCCAATGATGAATATGAAGCTCCAAGACTATTATTGGAGAAGCTGGATGCAGAGCTTGTAGAAATGAAGCGTTGCAAAACCAACGGACTTTGCTGTGGAGCAGGAGGTGCACAGATGTTTAAAGAGCCGGAAAAAGGAAAGAAAGACATCAATATCGAAAGAACAGAAGAAGCTTTATCCTTCGAGCCTAAGGTAATTGCCACAGGATGTCCTTTCTGTAATACCATGATGACGGATGGTGTGAAACACTTTAACAAAAATACAGAAGTAGCCGTAAAAGATATCGTTGAACTTCTTGCTGAAGCAGAAGATTTATAATTGTAATCTTATACAGGTTTATGAAGCTGAAATGGAGACTCTCCTTTTTGTTGATAATTTCGATACTTGCACTTCTTACATTCTGGAATTATCAAAACAGAGTATATGATTGGGATATGCCGGGCTATATGGGAAGCATGTATACTTCCGAGTTTCCGGACTCACCGGATAAAGTCCGGACCCTTACCTATGAGGAAATAAAAAAAGAAGCTCCTGCAGCACACTATACAGACATTATCGGAATAAAGCAATGGGATATTCCAAGGCAGTATTTCGTAAAAAATACACAGTCTTTTACAGAACAATTACCCTATTTTCAAATCAAAGTAGGGTATATTCTTGTGATAACGCTTTTTTATAAGCTCGGATTTACAGCACCCATGGCGGTACTATTCACCAGTCTTATATCTTACTTCTTTACAGGGCTGTTATTATTTTATATTCTAAAGCTCCTGTTTCCGAAAAATTATTGGCTTGCAATAGCACTTACGGTTGCCGCCATGGTCTTTCCGCCAATGACCTACATGTCAAGGGTTTCTACACCGGATATGTTTATTTTTCAGTTTATGCTGATCTTTATTATCGGGTTAATAAAAAATTGGGATAAATGGGCAATGTTTGTACTTCTGTTCGCTATTACTTTTATACGGCCGGATTATATTACATTTACCCTTACCTATATTGTTGCTGTTTTCTTTTTCCGTTACTTTCAGGAAAAGAAAATTGATTTTTCCTATATCGCACAGGGATCAGTACTTTTGATCATGTACCTGGCTATCATTAAATATTATCATTATCCCGGATGGAAAGATGTCTTTTATGATACCTTCATTGACAGGAGACCTTTTATTTCCAATCATTCTATAGACGTTAGTTTAAAGCAGTATCTGAGTATTATTTACATCAAAATTATTTACTTTAAAAAAGTAACTTTATCTGTAGCCATCATAATTGGCGTTATTTTCTGGCGTTCTAAAGATGCATGGATAAGAATGATTTCGGTTCTTTTTCTGGTGAATGTTTATATCAAATTCTTTTTCTTCCCGCAGTCGGCAGCTTTAAGATTTTTCTTCCCGTTTATTTTTCCGCTTTTCGTTATGATGATCTTTGTTTTGAGCAAAAAATACAATGATCTTAAACTCGGGAAAATTGCGTAATTTTGTATTTAAGATGATAAGAGTTTAAAATCATTATTCAACTTCTATTCTTTTCAATAGCAGGATTTGAATAATGTTGCTTAAATTCCTGAAAAATAAATATTTACATTATGAAAATCGAAGAATCTAATATTGTAGAAACCAACGACTACAGAGTCATTATATATCCGGCTTCAAGGCCTTTTGAAACAAAAGAAGCAAAAGCCATTACCGAAAAACTTTTTGATTTCCTTGCTACATGGGCTGCTCACGGAAAACCACTTTCTTCTTCATTTAAAATTGAAAAGAATCAGTTCATCGTAGTGTGTGTAGATGAAGAAAAAGAAATGGCTTCAGGATGCAGTATTGATGCTCTGGGAAAAGTGATGAGAGAAATTGATGAGGAATATCAATTAGGGCTTTTTGACAGAATGAAAGCAAGTTTTGTGGAAAACGGTGAAGTGAAAACTCTAAAGTTAATTGATTTTAAAACAAAATTAAGAAGCGGAGAACTTTCAAACGACATCCAGGTTTTTGACTTTTCAAAAAATACTTATCTGGACTTTTTAAGCCACTTCCTTCTTCCTTTGGAGAAGAGTTGGGCCGCTTCAGTAAAATAATTGCTGTGTAGCTTATACAGAGCCAAATAATCATAAAGTGAGAACGTGTTTCTCACTTTTTTGTTTTAATGTATCTTTGCATAGATTCGAGTAAAAATTAATGCCTAAAGTACTATTTTTAACCACATCCCACAGCTATAATGATGACCGGATTTTTTATCATCAGGCAAAAGCTCTTGGAGATAATGGGTATGAAGTGAAAATATGCAGTTTGTATGCTGATTATAAAGGTATTATTGATGAAATTGAAATAGAATCTTATGCTATTCTTGAAGAAAGCATTGAAAAGAAAATGGAGGCTTTCCGAAAAGTCTGCGACAACTTTAACCCTCTGGTTATTATATGCTCAGAACCTCTGGCTGTAGTGGCAGTAAAGGAATTTGTAAAGAATAACAAAATAAGCTGTATCTATGATGTTACTGAATGGTATCCTTCCATGTCGATGCTTCAGCATTATCGTTTTCCTGCTAAAATTTTTCAGGCAGCTAAATTTTCTTTAATTCAGTTGTATGCCGGCTTTTTGAGTACTCATTTTATTTTTGGAGAAACGACCAAAAAATTTCCGTTAGCCTATTTTTTCGGATTAAAGAAACAGATGATTCTTCCTTATTATCCTGATCCTGTTTATATCAAGGAAAGCATTAAGGAACTCGATCCCAATACAATAACCCTTTGCTATACAGGACAGATTTCTAAAGATAAAGGAATTGGAAACTTTTTCAATGCAGTAGATAAGGTTCGTCAGAAACTTCCTGAATTACATTTTAAAATCCTCATTATCGGATCTGCTGTTGACGAAAGTGATGAACTCTATTTTTCATCGTTATTGAAGGAATATCTTTTTGATGATATTGAGATCAGGAAATCAACTATTTTTGAGCAGTTCACGGAAGCTTTTGCAGAGGCAGATTTATGTTTTGATCTTCGGGAAATTAATTTTGAAAACAATCATTCTCTGCCGATAAAGCTGTTTTATTTTATGGGAGCAGGGAAACCGATGATTTATTCAAATTTGAAAGGTATACGGAAACATATGGGGAAACTCTCGTTTGGAAATCTTGTAGATCCTCGTAATGCTGAAGATATTTCAGAATTGATTATTAATTATATCCGGAATCCGGATTTATACCATTCTCATGCTCTTAATGCCCGAAAAGAATTTAAAGAAAAATATAATTGGAATGTCATAAAAAACACCTTTGTTGATTTTGTGAAAAGATCTATAGATAAATAACCACTATGCAGCTTACTTTCATAAAAACATTTATTTCACGCTTTCTTATTCTGGTCCTGAGTTTCGGATTGGTGATCTTTTCTACGAATATGTGGGGAAGTGAAGGTAAGGGAACTATTTCGATTGTGGTAGCCAATGCTGCAGCTGTCAGTTTTTTCAGCAGTATCTTTTCCGGAAGCAGTACCTCTTATTTCGCTTCCAGGTTTAAAATTGAAAAGGTATTATTGTATGCCTATCTGTGGTCAATCTTAACAGGACTTTTAATTCCATTTTTATTTGGAATTGCTTCCATTCAGGGGAAATATCTGTTTTATCTCATCGGTATTTCTGTTTTTTCTTCTTTGCTATCTACCAATATCAGTCTGTTTATTGGAACACAGAATATAAAAAGGTTTAATCTTTATACCGTTCTGCAACAGTTAGTACATATTGTCTTTATAGGAATATTGGTATATGGCTTCGGAAAGAAAGATGTTTCAGTGTACTTTCTGGCACAGATTGGATGCCTGGCACTTCTGTTTCTTACCAGCTTTTTTCAGATCATTAGAAAATGTACTGTCTCAGAAATCTCATTCTGTAAAGATGTTGCCAGAAATATGTTTGAATACGGCTGGAAAACCCAGCTGAGTGCTTTTGTTCAATTCCTGAACTACAGGCTTTCTTTTTATTTCTTAGAATATTTTGAAGGAATCGCCAGTGTAGGGATTTTTTCCATCGGAGTTACTTTTTCAGAAGCCATATGGACCATTACCCGCAGTATTGCCGTTATTTTATATTCCGATGTGGTGAATAGCAAGAGCAGGGAAGAATCTATTGAAAAAACCAAAGAATCTTTAAAACTGACTTTTATTCTGATGATCGGTTTTGTGCTGGGAATTGTTATTATACCGTCTCAGGTGTATGAAATAATTTTCGGGAAAGAATTCAGAGATACCAAAGAAATTATGCTTCTTTTATCACCCGGAATTTTTGCCATTGCGGTGAGTGACATGGTGGGGCACTGCTTTTCAGGGATGAGAGAGTTAAAGATTCTCAATGTTAAATCCATTGTAGGACTGGTGGTTACTGTCGTTTTTCTTTTATTGCCATACCCAGATGGGGAATTTTAGGAGCTTGTATTGCTACTACTTCTTCCTATTTTGTTTCAGCGTTTCTGTTGTTTAGAAAATTTTATAGCTCCACTCCCTTTAATTGGAAAGATTATATGGTTTCAAAAGAAGAGATACAGCTTTTAAAACAAAAGCTTTCGAAGAAATAATTACTCCAAACACGCACAAAAAATAAAGTCATTTCCCTATTTTTACAAATCTATTAACTCTTTACTATGTGCGGAATCAGCGGTTATTATTCATTTCATAAAAGTATTTCCTCTACAAATATTCTGGAAATGAATCAGGCGATTAAACATCGCGGACCGGATGATGAAGGGTTCTGGATATATAATAATGATCAGGGAGTTTCCTTTTCAGGAAATGATTCCACTCAAAAAATTAAAGAACATTTTCCGGTTTTACAGGAAATAAATTCAGATATGGCTTTAGGATTCCGAAGACTATCCATTATTGATCTCTCTGAAAAAGGCCATCAGCCTATGCTTTCAGAGAATGAGCAGATCATTATCACCTTTAATGGAGAGATTTATAACTTTAAAAAATTAAGAAAAGAACTTGAGCTTTTAGGACATTCTTTCCACAGTACTTCTGATACTGAAGTTATTCTCAAAGCTTACCAGGAGTGGGGAAGCTTAGCTTTTGCCAGGCTGGATGGAATGTTTGCGATCTGTATTGTTGATCTCATCCGCCAGAAATTGATATTAGCCAGAGACAGGGTAGGAATGAAGCCTCTTTTTTATCATCAAAGTAAAGAAGGACTAGTTTGGGCATCAGAAATAAAAGCATTACTGAAGCATGAATTTGTAAAACCAGAAATCAACTGGAACGGAGTATATACCAATTTTCTTTTCCAGACAACACTGGCTCCACAAACCTGTTTTCAGCATATTTTTTCCCTGGAACCTGCGTCGTTTATAAGCATTGATTTAAAGAGTCAGAAAATCAGTAAAGAAATATTCTGGCAGATGCCTTCTCCGGTTAAAAAGAATATTTCTGAAGAAGAAGCCGTACAAAAAATAGATGAACTTCTGTCTGAAAGTCTCTCAGGGCAATTATATGCAGATGTTCCTGTAGCAGTAATGATGAGTGGAGGAATAGATTCTACTTTAATTGCTTCAAAATCAAAACCTTTTAATGCTGATATTCATACGTACACCGTATCTTATCCGTTTTCTGAAGAGGAAGTGAAAAACGCATCACTGGCGGCTAAACATTTTGGTGTTTCGCATGAAATAAAGGAAGTAAGTGATGAAGAAGCTTTGGAACAGCTTAAGGAAAATATCCAGCATTTTGAAGAGCCATACAGCAGCTTTGAAGTACTGATTAATGCTGCAGAATATGCGCATGACAGAGGTTTTAAAGTGGTATTAAGCGGTAACGGGGCAGATGAACTTTTTGCAGGTTATTCTCATACACTGAAGCTTAAAAGATGGCTTTTGATGAGGAATTTTAATTTTATTAGTCCTTTTATCATTACGAAGGATCAATTTTCACAACGGGTAAAAAATTATTTCTCGCAGGATGATATGTTTGATTTTTTCAGACAGAGCCAGATCAGTATGATGCCTTTGGAAGCTAAAACTCTTATAAATCCTGATATTTATAATAATATTGAAACAAATCTTTCAGAATATCATCTTTTCGATACAAAAAATTATTCAGGATATTTTGAATATGATATGAAATATTCATTGTCTTCCCATCATGTTTTCAGGGATGATCTAAGTGCAATGAAATATAGTGTAGAGTTTCGTTATCCCTATCTGAGTAATGATCTTATAGATTATGTATCTGCACTTCCGCAAAACATGAGGTTTAATGGAATTCAGAATAAACCTTTATTGCGAAAAGCAGCTGCAAAACATCTTCCTCAGGAAGTTTTGAACATGCCAAAGAAAGGCTTTTCATTTCCTGTCAATTATTTCATTAAAAAGGATAAAAAAATAAGAGATTTCATTACGGAAACCCTGGAAAGCCTGAAAAAGAGAAATTTCTTTAACGCTGCAGTCATTGATGAATGGTGGAACCATCAGGTGCATGAATATGACTGGGTGAAAATATGGCAGCTGGTAACGTTTGAGTTGTGGTACCAGAAATATTTTAAAAAATAAAGAAGCAGCCTAAAGATTAATATTTTACCTTTGTAGCTATGATGAAATATTTTTGGGGCATATTGGTTGCAGTTTTTGCAATAATCAGCTGTAAAAGTGATGATGATTCTTTGCAGAGAATAGATCAGTTAATGAATATCTATGTAAGAAACAGTGCTGGTCAGGATCTTCTGAACAGTAAGAAAACAGGTTCTTTTACGGGTTTTTCTGTGAATGATATTTTTGGTACTAAAGATATTGCTCCGGTAAGTATTGCTTTGAAGATGACCACAGATTCACTGTTTTATATGGAATATCTGGCAGGAGCCAAAAGAAGAAGACTGGATTCTATCAGTCCCGATAACCCGGGAACAGGAACTTCCTATTATTCCAGAATGCAGATTACGTATACCAAAAGCACCAATGCCAATGATAATGTTGTAGACACGTTGGAAGTTCAGTATCGTAATACACCAACAGTATTCCAGGTTTCAAAGGTTTTATATAACAGAGTTCCGGTATTTTCTAAGGATGAAAATGCTCCCACTTCCACAAATACTGTTACGATCACAAAATAATTTTTAAATTTGTAAAATTGTTAGCTTATTATGAGCTAAACATCTAATATTTAACATCTAAATAAAATGTTACAAGTCAATTTTTTGCGCGACGAGAAAGAACGCGTTTTAGAAGGTCTTAAGAAAAGACAATTCAAAAATCTTGGGTTGGTAGACGAGGCTATCGCTGCCGACGACGAAAGAAAAAGAATCCAGTTTGAACTAGATTCCCAGCTATCCGAAATCAACAAAATTTCGAAAGAAATTGGTCTATTGATGAAAGAAGGGAAAAAAGAAGAAGCGGAATCTGCAAAATCTAAAACAGCACAATACAAAGAGTCGAGTTCAGAATTGAAATCCCAGTTAGAAGTTAAAGAAAATGACTTACTGAATATTCTGTACCAGCTTCCGAACATTCCGAATGAATTGGTAAAAAGCGGAGCGTCTGCGGATGATAATGAAATGATTTTCCAGTCTCATCCGGTAGAAGGTCTTGGTGAAGGAGCTATTCCTCACTGGGAACTGGCAAAGAAATACAACTTAATTGATTTTGAATTAGGGGTAAAAATTGCCGGTGCAGGTTTTCCTGTTTACTTAGGGAAAGGAGCAAGATTACAGAGAGCTTTGGTTCAGTATTTCTTAGATAAAAACGTTGAGAAAGGCTATACAGAAGTAAACCCTCCTCACGTTGTAAATGAAGCATCTGGTTTTGGAACCGGACAGCTGCCTGATAAAGAAGGACAGATGTACTATATCAACGAAGATAAATTATATCTTATTCCTACAGCAGAAGTTCCTGTAACAAATCTTTACCGTGATGTATTGCTTGATGAAAAGGATCTTCCAATAAAAAATACGGCGTTCTCTCAGTGTTACAGAAGAGAAGCAGGAAGCTACGGAGCTCACGTAAGAGGGCTAAACCGTCTTCACCAGTTTGAAAAAGTAGAGATCGTAAGAATTGAGAAACCGGAAAACTCTTATGCTGTTTTGGAAGAAATGGTAGAGCACATCAAAGAAATCCTTACAGATCTTGAACTTCCGTTCAGAGTATTGAGACTTTGTGGTGGTGATACTGGTTTTGCATCTGCAATGACGTATGACTTCGAAGTTTGGAGTGCTGCTCAGGAAATGTGGCTGGAAGTAAGCTCTGTTTCTAATTTTGAAACGTTCCAGGCCAACAGATTGAAATGCCGTTACAAAGGAGATGGTAAATCTCAGCTGGTTCATACCTTAAACGGTTCAGCAATGGCATTGCCAAGAATTATGGCTGCATTGTTAGAAAACAACCAGACAGCAGACGGAATCAAACTTCCTAAGAAAATTGCAGAATATGCAAGATTTGATGTTATCAACTAAATAATAAATTTAGTCTACAATAAAAAACCACCGGAATCCGGTGGTTTTTGCTTTATTTTGTAACGATGATAATCTTTTTATCTGCGTTTTTCAGTTGAGTATCTTTCTCATAAATGGCTTTCAGATCATAGTCTATCTTTATGGAATGATCATCAATCTGTTTTATCCAGTCATGTTTCCCTGAAATGGATTGTATGGGATTCTCAAACTTTAGCGTAGTACCAATTTTTTTGAAAAACATGACCATCATCCCGGCTATTTTTTCAGATTCTTCCTTTGAGGTTTTAGACCGGATAGATTCTTCAATACTTTTTAGATTAAAATTTTCAGTATCAATGGTAAGGGTTTTTCCGTCCCAATTATTATAAATATTCTGATCCAGAGGGACTTTTTCAGTTTTTGTAAAACTTTTCAGAACCAGATAATCTTCCGGCGAAAAATGTTCCATCTTAAAAGAAAACCCTGCGAGCTTATTGTTTTCTTTTGTAGACTTCATGAAAATCTTTTTCATGATTCTGATGGAGTCCGGATTTTCTGTTTTTAATTTTCCTTCTTTTTTGGAAAAATCATACATACTTGTCCAGGTTGTAGGAAGTTTGTCCATTTCTCCAAATTCCTTCTGTTTTAATGAATCTGGTGTCATGGCCATCATTTCGGACATAAACTCTCTTATATCAATATCCATAAAAGAAGTTGAGGCAGCATCTTTATGATAGACAATTTCAGAATTCACACTGCAGGATTGCAGCATAAAAAGGCTTATCAGGAATAAGATAAAGGTTTTCTTCATGGTTTACTTAAATACAAATTAATGGCAGTTTACGGCTCCGTTTGGATCTTTAATAATCGTCATGGCTTCTGCTTTCGGAGAAACATAGGGAATTCCGAGCTCAAGACCTCTTAAAATGAATAATCCTCCCAAAATAATCATGATGACAGGAACAGCTTTCAATATTTTAATCCTAAAGGCCTGATTCATCAGATTTCCGGCTAAAACTATAGCAAACATAAACGGAAGGGTTCCGAGACCAAATAAAGCCATATATAAAGCTCCCTGCCATATTCCACCTCCTGCAAGGCTGGCAGTAAGAGCCATGTAAACCATTCCACAAGGTAAAAAACCATTAAGAACTCCGGTAGAGAATCTTGAACGGTAATCTGCCTTCTGAAGAAGCTTTCCTAAGTTTAATTTGACAGAATATAAAAATTTGGATAGGAAAGGAATTTTTGAAGCAAAATCTTTTCCGCCAAATGAAAATACAGCCATGATAATCAGAAGAACTCCAGCTGTAATAGTCAGGTATTTCTGAAAACCTGCCATTTCAAATCCCTGCCCGATAATTCCCAGAAGAGCACCCAATAATGAATAGGTAAAAATTCTTCCAAATTGATAGGTAAGGTTCTGAAGGTAGAAATTGGCAGCCTGTTTTTTGGTTAATCCCATCGACAAGGCAATAGGGCCGCACATCCCGATACAGTGGAAACCGGAAGCAAAGCCTAAAGCAATAGCCGATACAATAAGTCCTATTTCCATATCACGTCATAATCCATTCGGTAGTCTGTTTTGTCTTTTGTCCAGCTTAGTCTTAATGTATAATTACCCATTTTCAATACCTGTGCAGGGATTATGAAAGACTGGCTGGCATCAAGCTGTACAGATTTTTTGATGTCTAAATTCTGGTCGTCGGTTCTGTTTAAAACAAATTTTACCGTAGTATTAGAGTTGTTATAATCTTTTGGGAAGGTAATTTTAATTCCCTTGGTATCCTGGCTGTATACAGGTTTTTCCTGTAGGTCATCTGCCTTTTTCTTGGCATCAATCACATCCTGATACTTCAGTTCCTCTTCGTAATAATTATCGGTTACCATTTCAGAATTCTTCTGCCCGTTCGGGAAAAGAAACATCATGGATAATATAAAAACTATGAATGCAAATAATGCAATTACAACACCGTGTCCCCAACTAAAGTTCTTCATTTTTTTCTAATTAAAATTGCAGTTTAAATGGCCCTTCAAAATAAGTCTGATAGGAATCAATCAGTTTACCCTTCATATCATAAACACCAATGGTGATGTTCTGCTTAGAAAGTTTCATTTCATCTTCCGGGAAGCTGATATTAATGGTTCCTTTTGAAATTTTATCTCTGTCTACCTGAATTTTGCTTGATGCACTGTAAGTAATTTCACCATGAGCCGGATCTATTACTTTGATGGTAACTATTTTTTTATCGTTTGTTTTATTAAGGAAGGTATAATTGTAGGTATTGGTAATTTTACCGTCTCTTACAAAGAATGTGCTTCCTGCCGGTTTGATGAATTTAGCTTCCATCTCACCACGGCTGTAAAGAAGGTATCCTAAGAATCCTACAAGAAGGAAAAGGAATACGGAGAAACCTTTCATTCTTCCGGTAAATTTGAACTGAGTTTCTTTTTCAATCTCGTTCTCAGAAGCGTATCTTACCAATCCTTTTGGAAGGCCTACTTTTTCCATGACTTCATCACACGCATCAATACATGCTGTACAGTTGATGCATTCCAGCTGCTGCCCGTCTCTGATGTCAATTCCGGTAGGACATACCACTACGCACTGCTGGCAGTCGATACAATCTCCTTTACCTGCTGCTTTACGGTCTTCTCCTTTTCTCCATTTTGATCTGTTTTCTCCTCTTTTAAAATCGTAGAAAACATTGATGGTATCTTTGTCAATCAATACGCCCTGAAGTCTTCCGTATGGACATACCAATGTACAAACCTGCTCTCTGAACCATGCAAATACAAAGTAAAATGCTGCGGTAAGAAGAATCATTACGATAAAATTGGTAGGATGGGCAAATGGGCCTTCACCAACAATTTTAAATACCTCTTCATATCCTACGATATACATGAACATGAAGTGGGTAATGATTAATGAAATAACAACGTAAATAGTCCATTTCAAACCTCTCTTCCAGATCTTCTCTGTATTCCACTCCTGTCTGTCCAGTTTCATCTGCTTGTTTCGGTCACCTTCAATCAGATATTCTATTTTACGGAAGATAGATTCCATAAAAATTGTCTGAGGGCAAATCCACCCGCAGAAAATTCTTCCGAATGCAATCGTAAAAACGATAATAAAGATTAAAGAGGCGATAGCACCTAAAGTGAGGATAAAAAAGTCCTGTGGATAGAAAGGCTGTCCAAAAATGAAAAATTCCCTGTCTATGACATTGAATAATAACAGTGGGTTACCATTGATTTTGATGAATGGTAATGTAAAATAAATAATTAATAATAAATAGCTTACAATGTTTCTATAGTTGGTATATTTTCCTTTAGGTTTTCTTGGAAATACCCATCTTCTTTTTCCGGATTGCTCCATTGTCCCTATAGAATCTCTGTAAGTCTCAGGGTCCAGAACCTGTCCCTGTCCGCCGCGTACTTCTATTTCTTCTATGTCTGACATATGTAATAGGTTTTAAAAAAGAAAAAACATAATTCGTTACTATTTTAATCTAATAACAAATTATGTTTTTTTCATATGTTTCTAATTTTTCTAAATTATTCTTTTTCCCAATGTGCTTCGGTTCCCTGAGGAGCTGCTCCTCCCTGAGCCGGAGTCACTGGTGGTTGTTCCTGATTGATGTGATATACATACGCTGCAATCTTTTCAATTTCTGCACCTGAAACTTCTCCGTTCTTACCGAATGGTCTCATCGCAGGGTTAGTAGGAGAACCATTCCAGTCCATATGGAATACGTTTTTGAATAACGTTTTCTCAGGCTGGTTGATCCAGTAGTTATCAGTAAGGTTTGGTCCGATACCTCCACTACCGTCTTCTTTGTGACAAGATGCACAGTTTGTTTTGAATAATTCTTTACCTTCTGCAATGTTATCAGCTGAGTATTTAGCTGTTTCAATCGTTACAGGAGGCTGGTTTGCTTCAAATTCTTTGATGCTTGCCATTTGTTCTTTATATTCTTTTTCATATTCGCTTAACGGGTGAGCGAAGTCTGTAAAAGAGTATGCTGCAATATATACAATACAAAAAGCGGTCCCAAAATAGAATAAACCTACCCACCATTTTGGTAACTGGTTATCCAGCTCCATGATCCCGTCGAAACCGTGGTCAATAAGGATATCTTTTTCCTCAGTTTCAGACTGCTTTTTGAAAGCTGCATCATACATTCTCTTTAGGAATGGTACTTTCTTTTCAGCTAAGTAAGCTGCTTTCTCTTCCGGAGATAATTTTTTGAATTTGTTGTTCTCAATAAGGTCTCCAATAGCACTATGAATGTAGGCAAGGATACCGGCGATCACAACTGTTCCCCAGAAGTAAGGCGAAGCTAGGAACGCGTAGCTCTGTACAAATAAATAATAAAAAACTATTAAAAGCCCTATTATTATTAAGATGTTTACGACAACAGGTGTTCTTTGTTTCATAAAAAATAGTTTAATTTTTTAAATTAAAATTGTCATCCTCGTCATCCCCAAGTGGTGCCTCTTCTTCTTCTTTGTAATATTTTTTAGGTCTGCTAAAAACATAGATTACTAAAGCGATGAAGAACAGCATAAAGAAAATCAGAGCCAGCGTCTGGTAAAAACCAGCGTTTTCTGTATTGGATAATATATCTTTAAAGTTCTGAGGAATCATATGAACCTTTTAATGTTTAGTTATTACTTGCTGTTTTGATTTCCGTTGTTTTAATATCTGTACCTAATCTCTGAAGATAAGAAATAAGAGCTACAACTTCTTTTTTCTCTAGTTCTCCCTGAGGTCTCTTTGCATAAGCCTGCTTAAGGTCATTTGCTTCAGAGAAGATATCTTTTACAATTTTTGCGGACTGGTTGTTCGCCCATTTGTCTGCAGAATCAATTTGAGCCTTAGTATAAGGTACATCAAATACATTCTTCATCAGCTTCATTTTGTCTACCATCTTACTTCTGTCTAAGTCAGTAGCAATTAACCAAGGGTAACGAGGCATGATGGAACCTGCAGAGGTAGATCTTGGGTTATACATGTGCTTATAGTGCCAAGAGCTTGGGTTTTTACCACCTTCTCTATGTAAATCCGGTCCTGTTCTCTTAGAACCCCATAGGAATGGTCTGTCGTATACGAACTCTCCAGCTTTGGAGTATTGTCCGTTTTTACCGTTAAATCTTGTAATCTCATCTCTGAACGGTCTGATCATCTGAGAGTGACAAGCATTACATCCTTCACGGATATAGATATCTCTACCTTCAAGTTCTAGTGGTGAATAAGGCTTCACTGCAGAAATTGTAGGTACACTTTTCTTAAGAGATAGTGTAGGGATAATTTCAATTGAACTACCTATAGATATTGTAAAGAAAGATAAAATACCTAATAATACCGGAGTTCTTTCCAGCCAAAGGTGAGTACCTTCTCCTTCTTTTCTGTTTTTACTGATGTTTGCCAACGCTGGAGCTTCAGCAGGAACTTCTTTCTGGAATGATCCTTTTCTTACTGTAGCAATTACGTTTACAATCATTAGGATAGATCCTGAGATGTAGAATAAACCTCCTACGAATCTCATTTTGAAGTAAGGAATAATTGCCGTTACCGTATCCAGCCAGTTTTTCCATAATAATGTTCCGTCCGGGTTGAACTGCTTCCACATTAATCCTTGTGTGAATCCTGAAATATACATTGGAACTGCATAGAAAATAATTCCTAAAGTACCTAACCAGAAATGCCAGTTAGCTAATTTTACAGACCAGATTTTTGTTCTCCACATAATTGGTACCAAGTAATAGATAACCCCGAATGCCATGAAACCATTCCATCCAAGAGCTCCTAAGTGTACGTGACCGATAACCCAGTCTGTAAAGTGACCAATTTTGTTGATGTTTTTAGTTGCCAAAAGCGGTCCTTCAAACGTTGCCATACCATAACAAGTAACAGCTACTACGAAGAACTTAAGGATAGGATTTTCTCTTACTTTATCCCAAGCTCCTCTCAGTGTAAGAAGACCATTTAACATACCTCCCCAAGATGGTGCAATAAGCATGATAGAGAACCCTGTTCCTACCGCCTGAGCCCAAGCCGGAAGAGCTGTATACTGAAGGTGGTGAGGACCAGCCCAGATATATACGAAAATTAATGACCAGAAGTGAATAATGGATAATTTATAAGAGAATACCGGTCTGTCTGCAGCCTTCGGAAGGAAGTAATACATTAAACCTAGAACCGGAGTCGTCAATACGAATGCAACCGCATTGTGACCATACCACCACTGTACAATAGCATCTTTTACCCCTGCATATGCTGAATAAGATTTCCAGCCTGTGAAAGATAAAGGTACTTCAAGGTTGTTGAAGATGTGAAGCATTGCTACTGCAATCCAGGTACCAATGTAGAACCAAATCGCTACATACAGGTGTCTCACTCTTCTTTTTGAAATAGTCAGGAACATATTGATACCAAAAATGATCCATGAGAATGCGATTAATATGTCGATCGGCCACTCATGTTCAGCATATTCCTTAGAGGTATTGATCCCCATAAAGAACGTAACGAACGTAGCAACGATCATAAACTGCCAAGTCCAGAAATGTAACCAAGACAAGGTGTCACTGTACATTCTTGTTTTTAATAATCTCTGTAATGAGTAATAAATACCCGTGTAAACAATGTTACAAACGAATGCAAAGATTACGGTGTTGGTGTGCAGCATTCTGATTCTACCAAAACCAAATGCACCATGAGTGTTTATTAAACCTTGAATGTTACCCGATGCCAAACTTTTAATGGTTGTGTCATCCGTCCCGAAAAAGAATTCCGGTAATTCAGGGTAGAAAAGCATTAATGCCGCCGTAAGCCCGAACGTAAATCCAATGAGACCGAAAACTAAGGTCGCATAAAGGAACGCACGGACAATACTATTGTCATAACTAAACTTCTGTGTTTCCATATCAACTATTCACTATTTTTCTCAATTTTTATTATTTTCTCCTATTTCTTTCTCGTCTTTATTTTTGTTGCCTGGTTCATCATTTTCTTTGATTTTTTCATCATCAAAAAGGATTCTGACAGCAGGAGATTCATCATCTTCAAACTGTCCTTTTCGGGCATACACTATAAATACGACCAAGAAAATCGCAGCTAAAGAAACACTGCAGAGGATCATTAAATATAGAATATCCATTGGACAACAAAATTAACCTATTTTCGGGGTTCAAATTTAGTGAAAAATAATGACATTCATCACGAAATGCCGATTTCAGCTAATTTAAAATCAGTCTAAATAAGGGCTTCTACGCCTGTTTTTTGAAATGTTTCCGGCCTAATATCCAGGTTGAAAGTGTAGTAAAGGTAACCACCGTGATGGAACTGATTGGCATGATGATTGCAGCGAAGAGCGGGTGCATATGCCCTGTAACAGCGTAACTTAAACCAACGATATTATACAGAAAACTGATTATAAATGTCATTTTCACAATGGTAATAGAGCCTTTACAAAGGTTCAGATAATTGTCCAGGGTAACCACTTTATCTCCATTCATAATGACATCGGAAGATGGGGTAAAACTGTTTGTGTCATCAGCAATCGCAATTCCAACATTACTTTGTTTTAAAGCTCCTGCGTCATTAAGACCATCTCCAAGCATTGCTACTTTCATGTGCTGATCCTGAAGAGTTTTGATATAGTTCAGTTTATCTTCCGGGCTCTGGTTAAAGGCCATTCCTTTGTAGTTAGGAATAAGCTCTTTAAGCTGGTTCTCTTCTGAGGAATTATCTCCGCTCAGAATAAATATTTTATAATTGGTAAGTTTAGTGAAAAGTTCTTTCAGCTTCGGACGGTATTCATTTTTGAAAATGAATTTTCCTAAATATTCTCCATTTTTGCTGATGTAAACTGCTGTTTCAAGGTTTTTAGGTTCCTGGTTGTTATAACGCGCAGATCCTATTTTATAAAGAGTTCCTCTTACGCTTGCTTCGTATCCTTTTCCGGAGATTTCAACGAAATTTTCTACCGGGAAATAATCATCGTTTATTTCAAAGAATTCATATAATGATTTTGAAAGCGGGTGATTGGAGTTCTTTAATAAGGTCTTAATGTTCAGAGAATCAAATTCGTTGATCTCAGATCCTTCGTATTTGATATTTGATTTTTTTCTGTGGGTGATGGTTCCTGTTTTATCAAAAACAATCGTGTCCAGCTTAGCAATTTTTTCAATCGTTAAAGTGTCTTTTACATAGAATTTATTTCGGCCTAAAATCCTCATAATGTGCCCGAAAGTGAACGGTGCAGATAATGCAAGCGCACAAGGACAAGCAATGATCAGGATTGCTGAAATAACCTGGAACATTTTATTTAAATCAATGAAATACCAATAAGTTCCTGCGACTAAAGCAATACCTAAAATGATGAATGTGAAATATTTACTGACATTATTTGTAAGAGTGTCAAGACCGGTTTCGTGTTTTTTAAATGCTTCTTTATTCCAAAGCTGAGTTAAATAACTTTGATCTACGTTTTTAATCACTTCAAGTTCTAAAGAAGATCCAATCTGTTTTCCCCCGGCAAAAATCTTATCACCAGGCTGTTTGCTGATACTTTCACTTTCTCCTGTAATGAAACTATTGTCGATATTACCTTCTCCATTAATCAGAATAGCATCTACTGGAATGATTTCCTGGTTTCTAACCAGAATTCTGTCTCCTACTTTTACCTCTGAAAGAAGGATGTTATCCTGTTTCCCTTCGAAATCTACTTTCGTTACGGCAATGGGATAGAAAGACTTGTAATCTCTGTCGTATGAAAGAGCATTGTATGTTCTTTTTTGAAAAATTTTCCCAAGAAGCATGAAGAATAAAAGCCCGCAAAGGGTATCGAAGTATCCTGGACCATAATCTGTTACCACTTCATAGATACTTCTTCCGTAGAGTACGAAAATTCCTAATACAATGGGAACGTCAATATTGACAATCTTATTTTTTAAACCGTACCATGCGGATTTATAATAGTCTGAAGCTGAATAAAATACAACAGGTGTTGCCAGAAGGAATATCAAAGTTCTGAATAGCCCCCTGTAATGTTCCATCCAATAATCTTCTCCCCCAATATATTCAGGGAAGGCAAGGAACATTCCGTTACCAAAAGCAAAGGCAGCAATGGCAAATTTTACCAATAAAGATTTGTCAAGATGATCTTCATTTTTATCGGCAGTTTCAAGACTGATAACCGGTTTGTATCCAAGATTAGTTAAAAATTTAGCGAGTTCGCTTAATTTCAAATCGTTATGGTTGAATGAAATCTGTAAGGTCTTTCTTGTGAAATTAACCTGCGAATATTTAATATGCTTATTTAATGTGTGAAGGCTTTCTAGTAGCCAGATACAGGAAGAACAGTGAATTACAGGGATTTTAAACGTTACAAGACTGGTATTTCCCTCAGAGAAATCTGTAACTTTTTCAAAAATTTCCGGCGTGTCCAAGTAATCAAATTGTGAAGAATTTTCATCATTTGGACGAATTCCCGCTCCTTTATTAAGCTCATAGAAGTTGCCTAAATGATTTAAATTTAGAATCTCGTAAACAGACTTACATCCGTTACAGCAGAAAGTCTTTTCATCAAATAAAATTCTCTCTTTTTCTATCCCTTGACCACAATGAAAACAGTTCTCGCTCACCCCATAAAATATTGAACTACAAAATTATAACAAATTTTTTTGTTTATCGCGTTAAAAAGTTCTATTTTTGTGATAAATATCATATAAAATGCCGCAGGAACAACAGATAGCAATTGAAGAGAGGTTCGCCAGAGTTTTTAATGATAAATCATTTAAAGAAAGACTTTCTAGCGCAGATTTTGAGAAGTACATTAATGGCAAAAAGAAACTGAGTTTTCAGAAGCACGATACCATTTTCGAGGATGGCGAAACTCCAAAAGGAGTTTTTGTTCTGGAAAAGGGGGCTGCCAAACTTTCGAAATCAGGAGCGTTCGGGAAAGATCAGATTTTAAGATTTATCAAAGAAGGGGATATCATCGGCTATCGTTCTTTGCTTTGTGGGGAAAATTTCCAGGCCAAAGCAGAAGCAATGACAGATATTGAATGTGTGTTCTTACCTGCAGATATCTTCATGTATCTTTTGGAGGTAGATCCACAACTGTCTTTCGTAATGCTTCAGAAAATCTCATACGAATTAGGAGAATCTTCCAATACCATTACTTTCCTTGCTCAGAAAACAGTAAGAGAAAGGCTGGCAGAAATTCTGCTGCTTTTGGAGCAGAAACTTGGAGTAGATCCTGAAGGCTTTATCAAAATCTCATTAACGAGAGAAGAAATTGCCAATATTATTGGTACCGCTACAGAAAGTGCCATCCGTCTGATCTCGGAATTCAAACAGGATAGTCTGATTGAAGTGGACGGAAGAAATATCAAGATCTTAAATCACGACAAACTCATGAAACTCGGTCACGTAGTTTTATAAATCATACAAAAACGTAAGTCGGCTCAAGGCCGACTTTTTAACTTTTAAAAATAGATAAATTATGTCTGTTCACTCTGAAATTAAAAAAGTTACGACTGAAACCTTGCGAAAAATGAAATTCGACAAGGAAAAAATAACAATGCTTACAGCCTATGATTTTACCACAGCAAAAATGGTAGATGCAGGCGGAGTGGATGCTATTTTGATTGGAGACTCTGCGGCAAATGTAATGGCTGGTTTTGAAACTACATTACCTATTACGCTGGATCAAATGATCTATCATGCTCAAAGTGTGGTAAGAGGAACCGACAGAGCTTTGGTGGTAGCAGATTTACCTTTCGGAACTTATCAGAGTAATCCTGAAAAAGCATTGGAATCTGCGGTAAGAATGATGAAGGAAGGTGGAGCGCATGCTGTAAAAATTGAAGGCGGAAAAGAAATTTCCAAATCTATCAAGAAAATCATCAATGCCGGAATTCCGGTAATGGGGCATTTGGGATTAACACCACAGTCTATCTATAAATTCGGAACATACAAAGTAAGAGCTAAAGAAGAAGCAGAAGCGGAAAAACTGATCGCTGATGCACAGCTTTTAGAAGAATTAGGATGCTTTTCAATTGTTTTGGAAAAAATTCCGGCAGAATTAGCCAAAAAAGTAACTGAAAGCATTTCTATCCCTACCATCGGAATCGGTGCAGGTTCAGATTGTGACGGACAGGTTTTGGTGTATCATGATATGGTAGGAATGAACAAAGGTTTCAGCCCGAAATTCTTAAGAAGATATCTTGATCTTTACACAGAAATTACAGGAGCTGTTGCTCAATATGTAAAAGATGTGAAAAGTGTTGAGTTTCCTAACGAAAATGAAAGCTATTAATCTATGCAGAATCAACAATCTATCCAGGGAATATTATCTATTGCAGCATTGATTTGTCTTGCTGTAGGATGGTTTAATCTGTTCTCTCCGGAAATTAATCATCTACTTTCAAGAAAAGTTTTTTATGTGCTGATAGGTGCAAGTTTCTTTATTCAGGCTCCTCTGCTTACGAATAAGAACTTTGTCTATGCAATGTATGCTGCTGCTGCAATCTGTGTATTCGGAGCATTCATTCCGGAAGATTCAAAACTTTCAAATATTAAAACAGCAGGTCTTTTGGCGGGGATTATTCTGTCATTATCCAATAGAAGAAGATAGGCTGAAGAAGTATGAAGGAGCAGATTATATATGAAGACAATCATCTTCTGGTGGTCAATAAAAAAGTCGGTCAGCTTGTTCAGGGCGATAAGACTGGTGATGAATCACTATTAGAATCCATCAAGAATTTTATAAAAATAAGAGATGCTAAGCCGGGAAATGTTTTTCTCGGCTTGGTTCATCGTATAGACCGGCCTACATCCGGGCTGGTGATCTATGCAAAAACATCCAAAGCACTTTCCCGTCTTACTCAGATGGTGAAAAACCATGAAGTAAAAAAAACGTATTGGGCAGTTGTAGGAAAAGAAATGATTCCACAGTCTCAAAGATTGGTTCATTATTTAAAGAAAAACGAAAAGAATAATAAAGCGATTGTTTTTCCCAAAGCTACAGAAGGAGCAAAAGAAGCGATTTTGACTTATAATGTCATTAAGACTCTGGATAATTATCTTCTTCTTGAAATTGATCTTGAAACCGGAAGGCACCATCAGATCAGAGCACAATTGTCCAAAACAGGAGTCCCTGTCAAAGGTGACCTGAAATATGGGGCTCCACGCTCCAATCCTGATGGAGGAATTAATCTTCATGCCAGAAAACTGGAATTTATTCATCCTGTTACCAAAGAAAATATCGAGATCATAGCTCCTGTTCCGCAGAATGATGCGATCTGGAGAGCTTGTGAAGAATAATAAAGGCATTAAAACACGTAAAGAAAAATATAAAAGTCCATCTCAAATTTGAGGTGGATTTTTTCTTTAATATTATTTCAAATTTTGCCTATTCTAAAAAAATGTCTAACTTCGTCTCAAACTTTAGGGGTGTCTGTTACCAACAGACTGAGACTTTACCCTTTGAACCTGATCTGGATCATACCAGCGTAGGGAAAAGTAGATGACTTTTGCTGTACATTCTATTGTACAATAATAGCCATTCCTAAAGTGCATTTAAATTATTAGGAATGGAACTTATTATCAACCACACCCGAAAAACATTTGATGTACTTCCCGAAAATCTGGAAGCATTATTGGCTATTGAGTTACCCGGAAAGAAAAAAGGTATTGCTGTAGCTCTTAACAATCGCATTATTCCCCTGTCAATCTGGGCGGAAACCATCCTTAACAACAACGATTCAGTTTTAATCATTACTGCCACTCAGGGCGGTTAATCTCATATTTAATACCAATACTTATGGCTCACTCCATTACATGTTCGCCATTTCCGAACTCAAAGAAAATCTATGTTGAAGGAACATTACACCCTATCAATGTAGCAATGCGTGAAATACAGCTTAGCCCCACCAAATTAACCAATGGCGGCTTTGAACATAATGCTCCGGTTACCATTTACGACACTTCAGGTCCTTATACCGATGAAAATGCAGTTATTGACATTCAGAAAGGACTTCCGAGGATCAGAGAACAATGGATTCTGGACAGAAATGATGTAAATATCCTGGACGGAATTACCTCTGAATACGGAAAGGCCCGTTTAGCAGATCCTCGTCTTGATGAATTAAGATTTTCCTATGATCATAAGCCTAAAGTAGCACAGGAAGGAAAAGAAGTTACACAGCTTTACTATGCAAAACAGGGAATCATCACTCCTGAAATGGAATATGTGGCGATCAGGGAAAACCAAAGAATAGAACAGCTTGACTCCGTATCCAAAGAAATGGCTTTTCAACATCCCGGCCATAGTTTTGGGGCAAATACTCCAAAAAGTAAGATCACTCCGGAATTTGTAAGAGACGAAATTGCAGCGGGAAGAGCGATCATTCCTAATAATATCAATCACCCTGAAAGTGAACCAATGATTATTGGAAGAAATTTCCTGGTGAAAATCAATGCCAATATTGGAAACAGTGCCGTTTCATCCAGTATTGAAGAAGAAGTGGAAAAAGCAGTATGGGCCTGCCGATGGGGAGCTGATACCATTATGGATCTTTCAACCGGGAAAAATATTCACGAAACAAGAGAATGGATTATCAGAAATAGTCCGGTTCCAATTGGTACTGTACCTATTTATCAGGCATTAGAGAAAGTAAAAGGAGTTCCTGAAGATCTGACATGGGAAATCTTCAGAGATACCCTGATTGAACAGGCGGAACAGGGAGTTTCTTACTTCACGATCCACGCCGGAGTTCTGTTGAGATATATCCATTTAACAGCGAAAAGAGTAACCGGAATTGTTTCCAGAGGAGGATCTATTATGGCAAAATGGTGTTTATTCCATCATAAAGAAAGTTTCCTGTATACCCATTTTGAGGAGATTTGTGAGATCATGAAGAAGTACGATGTTGCTTTCTCTCTTGGAGATGGTCTTCGTCCGGGATCTATTGCAGATGCCAACGATGCCGCTCAGTTTGCAGAACTGGAAACTTTAGGTGAACTGACAAAAATTGCCTGGAAGCACAATGTACAGGTAATGATTGAAGGTCCCGGACATGTTCCGATGCACATGATCAAAGAAAATATGGAAAAGCAACTGGAAGAATGTCATGAAGCTCCTTTCTATACTTTAGGACCGTTAACAACAGATATTGCCCCAGGTTATGATCACATTACTTCCGGAATCGGGGCTGCCATGATCGGGTGGTTTGGATGTGCGATGCTTTGTTATGTAACTCCGAAAGAACATTTAGGACTTCCAAATAAAGATGATGTAAAAGTGGGGGTAATTACCTATAAATTGGCAGCCCACGCGGCAGATCTGGCAAAAGGTCATCCGGGAGCGCAATATAGAGACAATGCATTAAGCAAGGCAAGATTTGAGTTTAGATGGGAAGATCAGTTCAATCTTTCACTAGATCCAGAGACAGCAAGAGCTTATCATGATGAAACACTTCCGGCAGAAGGAGCGAAAATTGCCCATTTCTGTTCTATGTGCGGACCGAAATTCTGCTCGATGAAAATTACTCAGGAAATCCGTGAGTCTGCTGAACAGGGAATGCTGGATAAATCACAAGAGTTCATCGAAAAAGGGAAAGAAATTTATATATGATCCTCGTCATCACTCCTGAATTGATTGTTCAGAACGAAACAATTCTTATTAATCAGATGTTTCAGGAAGGTCTTGATCTGCTTCACATCCGCAAACCATGGCTCAGCCAGAATGAAATGATTGAATTCATCACTCAGATTGATAAGACTTTCTATCCGCAGTTGGTATTGCATACACATTACGATCTTGGAAAGGAATTTACTATTTCAAGGTTTCATTTCAGAGAGATTGATAGAAAGGAAGAAACTTATAAATATTGGGGGGAAGAAAATACCATTTCAACATCAGTGCACGATATCACAACATACAATACTTTGGATAAAGAATGGGAATATGCTTTCATAAGCCCGTTCTTTCCAAGTATCTCCAAAAAAGGATATGGACTGGATTCTACTATCAAGAACGAAATAAAACAGCGGAACAATCCAGATGTTAAATTAATTGCGCTTGGAGGAATTAACCCCAATAATATCCACGAAGTTTTCGAAACAAATGTAGATGGAGTAGCTTTATTGGGTGCAATCTGGGAAAGTAAAGAACCTTTAAAAGTATTCAGAAAATGCAGGAACGTCCTTATGTCATAAGTGTTGCAGGCTTCGATCCCAGTGGTGGAGCAGGCTTATTATCAGATAGTAAAACCTTTGAGCAATCAAAAGTGGTGGGATTGGGAATATGTACAGCATTAACATTGCAAACTGCTTTGAAATGTCTGAATTTAGAATGGCGTCCTATAGATGAAGTAACTGAGGCGATTCAGGTTTTGATGGGGAATTATCCCGTTTCAGCAGTGAAAATAGGAATTGTAAAGGATGCTAATTTTCTGGATAAAATTGTAGAAACGGTTCAAAAAGGAAGCTCTGACGTAAAAATCGTCTGGGATCCCGTTCTGAAAAGCACTTCCGAGTTTGCTTTTTTTGATCTTGAAACACTTTCTCAATTAAAGAATACGGTTAATAAACTCAGTTTAATAACTCCCAATTATAACGAATACCGTGTTTTAAAGGAAAATAATCTTTTACCGGATACTCACGAATGCTCATTACTCATCAAAGGAGGACATCGGGAAGATCATTTAGGAACAGATATTTTAGTTGAAAATGGAAAAGAAATTCTTTTAACTCCAACTGAAAGTAGTGCAGCCTATTTTCCTAAACATGGCTCCGGCTGTGTTTTATCATCAGCCATTACAGCAGAACTTGCGAAAGGTGAAAACATCGAAACTGCCTGTATAAATGGGAAATTATACATTGAAAAATTTTTAAAAAGCAATCTCTCTTTACTGGGAACGCATTCATAACAAACATGGAAAAATTACAATACATATCACAGGGAAACACCTTTCAGGAACAGGAACTTTATATCCGAAAAGCTTTAGACAATGGAATCAAATGGGTACAGGTTCGATGGAAAAATGCCCCTGAAAATGAATTAATCAACCTCTGTGAAATTTCAAAACAACTTTGTTCAGAATATCAGGCGGTTTGTATCATCAATGACCATGTACAAATAGCCAAAGAAATAGATGCTGACGGGGTCCATTTAGGATTGAACGACAGTGCCATTGAAGAAGCAAGATCGATCTTAGGCAAAAATAAAATTATTGGCGGAACGGCTAATACCCTTTCGGATGTCATTCAGAGAATCAAAGAATCTTGTGATTATATAGGTTTAGGACCATTGAGATTTACCACAACCAAAGAAAAATTAAGCCAGGTTCTTGGGTTTGAGGGATATCAGAATATTATTAACGGATTACGAGAAAAATCAATAGATATTCCCAAAATATTTGCCATCGGAAGCGTTGCCCTTGAAGATATTTTGCCATTACAGGGGATCGGAATTTATGGTGTTTCGGTTTCGGGACTTATTACAAAACAACCTACTATTATTAAAGAACTAAACAAAGTAATGATATGAACCATCAGAAATTAGAAATAGCAGGAAGAACTTTTGAATCCAGACTGTTTTTAGGAACAGGTAAATTCGGGAGTATGAGAGATATGATACAATCTGTTATCGCCTCGGAATCCAACATGGTAACCATGGCGCTCAAAAGAATTGATGCCCAATCCAGCGAAGATGATCTGCTTGATTCATTAAAAGAAACCAACGTTCACCTTCTGCCGAATACTTCCGGAGCAAGAACCGCTAAAGAAGCTGTATTGGCAGCTCAGTTAGCAAGAGAAGCGCTGGAAACCAACTGGGTAAAACTGGAAATTCATCCGGATCCGAAATATTTATTGCCAGACCCTATTGAAACCTTATATGCCACTGAAGAATTGGCAAAATTAGGATTTATTGTAATGCCTTACATTCATGCCGATCCTGTTTTGTGCAAACGTCTTGAAGATGTCGGAACCGCTGTCGTAATGCCTTTAGGAGCACCTATTGGCACAAATAAAGGATTAAGAACACAGGATTTTCTGGAAATCATTATCAGCCAAAGTAATGTTCCCGTGGTGGTAGATGCCGGAATCGGGGCACCATCAGATGCTGCAAAGGCAATGGAAATGGGAGCAGATGCCGTTTTGGTGAATACTGCCATTGCCGTAGCCGGAAATCCACTGAATATGGCCTTAGCTTTTAAAGAAGGCGTGATTGCCGGAAGAAGAGCCTTCGAATCAGGATTAGGTGCTATTGGCAACCATGCTGAAGCTTCAAGCCCGCTTACTTCGTTTTTATTTGAATAAATCAGAATCATGAAAAGTTTTAAAGATGTTTTTGAAAACTACCAATGGGATGAGGTAAAGAATAAGCTTGAAAAAGTAAGTCTGGCCGATGTAAGATACAGTCTTCAGAAAAAGAATAAAACCCTGGATGATTTTTTGAACCTGCTTTCACCAGCCGCTTCCCATGAACTGGAACTCATGGCGAGAATGACGCAGATGCTCACTCAAAAACGATTTGGAAAAACCATTCAGCTGTATGCACCGCTGTATCTCAGCAATGAATGTCAGAATATCTGTACCTACTGCGGGTTCAGTCTAGATAATAGCCTGAAAAGAAAAACCCTTTCTGATATGGAGCTGATGATTGAAGCCTCAGTGCTGAAATCAATGGGAGTGAATCATGTACTGCTGGTAAGCGGGGAAGCCAATAAAATTGTAGGAGTACCTTATTTTCAGAATGCTGTTCGTAAGCTAAAGCCTCACTTTTCTAACATTTCCATTGAAGTTCAGCCATTATTGGAAGAAGAATACAAACTGCTTCATGAAGAAGGAGTGCATTCCGTTTTAGTGTATCAGGAAACCTACCATCAGGATGTCTACAGAGAATATCATCCAAAAGGTAAGAAATCAAACTTTCATTTCCGTCTGGAAACTCCGGATAGAATAGGAAGAGCAGGAATTCATAAAATCGGGCTGGGGGTTCTCCTTGGCCTTGAAGATTGGAGAGTAGACAGTTTTTTCAATGCATTACACATCGATTATCTTCAGAAACGCTACTGGAAAAGTAAGTTTTCTGTTTCCTTTCCAAGGCTCAGACCTGCAGAAGGAATTATTGAACCTAATTTCATAATGGAAGACAAAGATCTTCTTCAATTGATCTGCGCCTACAGAATCTGGAATGAAGACCTTGAAGTCTCTATTTCTACCAGAGAAAATGAAGTCTTTAGAAATAATATTGTGTCTCTGGGAGCAACAGCTATGAGTGCAGGTTCAAAAACCAATCCGGGAGGGTATGCTGTGGATAAAGAGTCTCTGGAACAGTTTGAAACCAGTGACGATCGAAGTATGGATGAAATCAGAGTCATGATCAAAAAAGCAGGCTATGATCCCGTAATGAAAGACTGGGATTCTGTGTATAGTGGATTTTAAAAATTTTTAAATCATTAAGAAATTTGAAGAGGTGAAGTTTAATTAAGAAAATCAAGATTTTTAAGATAGCATCTTTTTTAAGCGAAGCTCAACTTAACTTTCCTTAAAAGCTTAAAAAACCTTAATGGTTCAATGATAATAAAATATGAAAAAAGAAGATCATTTTTCACGGTACAGCCGGCAAATATTTATTGAAGAAATCGGATTGGAAGGGCAAAAGAAAATAATATCTTCCAAGGTTCTTGTAATTGGAGCCGGAGGTTTGGGAAGCCCGGTTATCCAATATCTGGCCTCAGCAGGAGTAGGAAATTTAGGCGTTGCAGATTTTGATGAGGTTGAACTTCATAATCTGAACCGACAGATCATTCATACCGAAAACAGAGTCGGACTATCCAAAGTGAAGAGTGCAGAAAAATTCGTGAAAGAACTTAATCATCAGGTTGCATTCATCGGAATAGAAGAAAAAATCAATGAAGAAAATGTTGAAAAAATCCTTTGTCAGTATGATATTATTGTTGATGGTTCAGATAACTTTTCAACAAGATATTTGGTGAATGATACCTGTGTAAAACTTAAAAAGACCTTGGTTTATGGAAGTATCTTAGGATTTTCAGGACACGTGTCTGTGTTTAATCATAATGGAAGCAAAAACTTAAGGGATATTTTCCCTGAACCGCCTTTCGATGAGGATGTACCGGATTGTGACAGTCTTGGCGTACTGGGAGCTCTTCCCGGAATGATAGGTAGTATGATGGCTCTTCAGACGTTAAAAATTATTACAGATCTTCCTGTGAGTGTTAATCAGCTGACTTTGGTGGATACTTTGAACTGGAGGTTTCAGACGATTGATTTTTGATGTAAATATAAACACTAATATTACTAATATTTTCACCAATAACACCATTTTAATATCAATAGAAAGAGGCAGTAAAAATGATTACTGCCTCTTTTATTTATCTTGGAAAGGATTATTGTGCCTGCTGCATTACGCCTCCATTATCCTCTTTTTTAGTCTGGTTCAGGATATTCGGATCCTCTTTTGCCAGTTTATTTCTTGTCGGAATTTTATAATTGATGGAAAATCCAAAGTTTCTCGTATCATACTTGCTGCTGATCATCACAGGAGTTCCTGATGGCGGATTAGAACGTACCTGCATCATCTGCCCGTTGAAAATATCATTTGCAAAAACAGAAAGCGTCAGACGGTTGTTCATAAACTTCTTCGTCAGTGTAATATCCAGAGAGTTATTGAATGGTTTTTCTGCGGTGAAGTAGAAATATCCTGCCTTGGGAGTCAGATAGCTGTAATTAGCTGTCATTTTAATGTCTTTAGGCAAAAGAATCTGAGTCATGATATTGAAAATCCAGAACCCTTTATTATTTAAATTATCGATGTCATGTTTCTGATAACCAGCATATAAGTACATGAAGTTAATTTTGTCAGGATTGAAATCAAACTTCATGATTTCGCTCAGAGGCTTGCTGAAAATCATAAAAGGAACCGGTAACCCTACGTTGAAGTTGTGAATTTTCATATTCGAAATATTCACCTGTTCGTTGTAAAGTTTTCTTCCGTCTTTTCGGATGATCTGTGCCACCTGATTGCTTGCCGAACTTACACTATACCCGATAAATGCATAATCAAAAGCAGAAATTTTCAACTCATAATTATCAAAAATAGTAGGCTGTAGATTCGGGTTACCATTTACTTCTGTACTCGGTCCTGAGAATGTTACGTTATTCGGGTTCAAAGCAGAAATACTTGGTAAGCTGATTTTCCTGTTGTAGTTCGCGGCAACATAAACCTGATTCATCATGTTATACTGTACACTCGCGTTCGGGAAAAGTTTAAACTTATTGAATGGAATCAAATTAGCCTCTACCAATTTCGCATCTTTGTCGAAATATCTTGTTACCCCTGAAATATCATAGTTTTCAGCTCTGGAACCCAATGTGAAGTCAAACTTTTTCAGTTTAGCCTGAAACTCTAAATACGTTGAAGCCGTTTGTCTCTGGTATTCAAGATTGGTTAAACCAAAACTTTCCGTATCATAATCCTGTTTCTCGTATAATCCTCCAAAGCTTACCTTTCCACCATCAAGAAGTTTGATCGGCTGCGCATAATCTACTTTGAAATTGGCAATATTCATCACAGATTTATTGTTTAAAAGGTCTTTTAAACCGCTCATAGCACTGTTGATAGGTAAATAAGGTGCTGCTGCAAAATTACCGTCCTGGAAATAATTATCCTGTGCAAATTTACTGTCTGATCTTGTATAACCCAACTGGAAGTCCAGTTTTTGAGACTTGTCAGCAAAACGTTTCTGATACGTTACCACAGCTTCCTGCCTCAGGCTATTGGTATGAGCAACATCCGAAGACGTGTAATAAGCCTCTCTTAAATCTTTCGGATCATTCTCAAATGGTAAGTCTCCATGACCGTTACTTAGAGTGTAATTGTCATTATTGTTGTGATAAATATCGTAGTTTAATAATAATCTGTCCTGCCCCAAATCAAAAGTTAATCCGGATTTTGCAAAATATCCGCGTCCGTATCTGTCGGTGTGACTCGTTAAAAGCTCGTCCTGCTGGCCATTCAGCATACTTTCACGGTAATTTTGACCCACATTCAGCTGCCATCCGAAATACTTATTTCTTGCATTTAAATTAACGGAATTGGTCGTTCTGTTTCTGAATTTATCATAATTCGTGAAAGAATAATTCCCCGAATAAGTTGCTGTTAAATATTTATTGGCATTTTTATTAGTGATGATATTCATGATGGCACCTCCGGAAGTTGCCGGAAACTCAGCACCAGGCTGAGTGATCACTTCAATTCTTTCTACAGAATTGGCAGGCATTCCCTCAAGGAAGGAATTCAATTCATTGGATGTGATATTCAAAGGTCTTCCGTTAAGATATACTTCCAGCATTTTTCCCTGATACATCATTCCCGCAATGTCCGTAGATACAAGTCCCGGAAGTTTTTTAATACCCTCCAGAACGTTCCCGTTATTCAGCTGAGGCTGTTCTGAAAAGTCAAAAATAGTACGGTCTGCTTTTTGTTCAACGGCTTTTTTAGTTTTGGTAATGACTACTCCTTCAATTTGTTTTTCCTGAGGCTTATTATTTTTTTCCTGCGAGAAAACAAAGACAGAGCTTAATAAGGATAATGCGAAAATCGTTTTTTTCATAATGTTTTTACTGATATACGGTTAGACGCTGAAAAAGATAAATTGTTACGCTACAATTGTGAAAATCGAAAAATTAGGTTAAAATTTTTTTTATTTCCGAAATAATTATATCTTTGCCGGGTAATTATCAAGAATCTCTAGATGGGATAGCAACCTGCAAAAACAAGCAAGGTGCTGCAATCGATAAGCCGGAACTTCCGGAAAAAATGTTTATCATTCTATCATTATCCCATCTTGAATTTTTGTTTTAAAGTTAAAATCAAATGTTTAAAGACAAGGGAAATCATCTTCCATCATTAATTTTTTACTCCTCGGATCATGAAGTGAATCTTCATTATTCTGATATGTTTTCATGCCATTTCTACATGCGCATGTGTTGTTGCTGCTAGCACTTTCTATTTCTAAAAAATAATACAAACATTCCGATCATCAACGGTAACCTTACAATTTAAGGCTACAGGATTTGTATTGCCCAAAAACAAATTTTTAACAACAAAAAGTAAACAACAATCAACATGCATAATTTCAAAAAAAGAATCTTTGTTCCTTCTATTGCGCTTATTTCTACATTTTATTACGCCCAGACGGATACTTTACAATCTAAAAAAATAGAAGATGTGGTGATCCTTGGCTCAAGAGGTTCCGGAAGATCACTTACAGATACGCCCGTTCCGGTGGATATCATTAATATATCTAAAATTTTAAAACAGAGCCCGACTAATAATATCGGTCAGGCCTTAAATTATATTGTTCCTTCATTTTCATCCACTTCACACACTGTTAATGATGGAACTGATTTCGTAGATCCTGCTCTTCTAAGAGGTTTGGGACCAGACCAGGTTCTGGTTTTACTCAATGGGAAAAGAAGATATCAGTCTTCATTAATAAACGTTACCCTTACACCGGGAAGAGGATCTGTGGGAACCGACCTTAATGCTATTCCGGCTTTTGCTTTGGACAAAATAGAGGTTTTAAGAGATGGAGCTTCCGCCCAATATGGTTCTGATGCCATTGCAGGAGTTGTCAATCTCGGTCTGAAAAAAAGATTAGGACTTTCCGGACAGGTGTTTTTAGGTGGATATGCTTCACCTGTTGCCAATAATTTCTCAGGAGGTATGGATGGACAGACTATTTCCATAGATCTTAATTATGGAGCAAAAATTGGAAAAACAGGATTTATTAATATTACAGGTTCTGCACAATACCGTGATCCATATTCCAGAGCGGGAGTAAGGGAAGGAGATATTTTCAATGCTTACAATGCCATTAATTATAGAGCATTGCAGAATGGAGTCAATATTGATGGTTTGTATAAAAATATTACCAACACTTCCAATACTCAGCAGATTATCAATACAGTTAAACAATATGCAACTAAGGTTGGCTATTTTGGAACTGATTTTCAATCTCAAATTTCGGGAGCAAACAGTATTTCCGATCTTCAGAAAATATTGGGTAAAGATTTTACATCTCAGGAACTTAATTACAGAGGATTGGAGAGAAAAGATTTCAGTCTGAGAGCAGGACAGTCTAAGCTACAGTCAGGCCAGCTTTTTTTCAACTCTGAGATTCCTGTGAATGAAGACTGGAAGGTTTATTCATTTGGTGGTTATAGCTACCGTCTTGGAAATGCCGGAGGTTTTTACAGGCTCCCGAATACAGAAAGAAACATCAATGCAGTTACTCCTAACGGGTATCTTCCTCAGATTGAAGCCACAGTAAATGATTATTCTCTTGCTGCCGGAATTAAAGGGAAATGGAATGGCTGGAATGTGGATTTCAGCAATACTTTTGGAAAAAACACCTTTGGTTTTGGGGTTGTGAATACATTTAACGCTTCACTTACAGACAGCTCTCCAAGAACTTTTGATGCCGGAGGATCTGAATTTTCACAAAATACCGTCAATCTGGATTTGTCTAAAAAATATGATGTCCTGAAAGGATTGAACATTGCATTCGGAGCTGAATACCGGCACGAAAACTATAAAGTGAATGCTGGGAAAGAAAACTCTTATGCTTCTTATGATATTTATGGACGTGTGGTAACCGCTAAAACCCCTGAAAATGAAAAAGTAACCGATTTCTTTGGAAATGTAAGGCCTGCCGGAGCTCAGGTTTTTCCAGGCTTTAGTCCGGAAAATGCCGTTTCAGGAAACAGAAACAGTATTGCTGCTTATGCTGATGCTGAACTGGAAGTTACTGACGGATGGCTGCTGGAGGGAGCTTTACGATATGAAAATTATTCAGATTTCGGGTCTACATTTAATTATAAACTGGCAACTAATGTAAAGCTGGTTCCTAATTTAAACTGGAGAGGGGCTGTTTCTACAGGATTCAGAGCACCTTCTTTAGCCCAAATCTATTATAGTTCTACTTCAACGCTGATTCAGCAGGGAAAAACCACACAGGTAGGTACTTTCAGGAATAATTCTGAAGCCGCACAGGCATTGGGTATTCCGAAATTAAAACAGGAAACGTCACAATCCTACAGCACAGGAATTACATGGAAAATTCCTTCACTAAGCCTGACTTTCACAGCAGATGCTTATTTAATAAAGATTAAAGACAGAGTAGTGCTTACAGATCTTTTCTACCGCCCTGACGGTAATTTTACTCCGGGTTCGGATCAGGCAGTTCTTCAGGATGCTTTTGATCTCGCAAGGGCTAGTGCTGCCAACTTTTTTGCCAATGCAGTAGACTCTCAGACAAAAGGGCTGGATATTACCATCTCTCAGAACTCAAAAATTTCATCAGGGATTTCTTTAGAGAATAATCTGGGAATCAACTTTAATCAGACCAAAAGAATCGGAGATATTCATGCATCTTCTAAATTGGTAAGCCAGATTGATAATTATTTCTCAGAACCGAATAGAGTGTATTTTGAAGAAGCTGTACCGCGCGTAAAAGCTACCTTGTCTAATACATTAAGAGTTTCAGGATTTACTTTCCTGCTGCGAAACTCTTTCTTTGGTAAAGTGACGGATGCGGATGTTATAGATGCTAATTTTGACGGAGTAACTGGAAGTACAGAGCACTTTATCCTTAATAACCGCTTCGTGACAGATTTATCTGTAGGATATGATTTTAATAAAAATATTTCAGCAACAATCGGGAGCAATAATATTTTGAATATACTACCTTCTAAAAGCCCAAGTATAAGTTCATTAACAGCTGATAACCAGTTTGTATATTCCAGACAGGTTTCCCAATATGGTATTGGAGGAAGGTTCTTGTTTGCAAGAATTGAATTCAGATTTTAAGTGTTGGGTAAAGCCAATTAGTCCGCCTTATTGAATATCTAAAGTACAGTTAAAATATAAAAGCGGCTTCGAAAGAAGCCGCCTTTGTATTAATTAATCTAAGAATTAATCTTATTTTTCCTGTTGTTTGATCAGGTTCAAAGCAGAACCAGCTTTAAACCAGTCAATTTGTTGATCGTTGTACGTGTGGTTTGCCATGATGATGTCTTTAGTACCGTCAGCATGAACGAATTCTAAAGTCAGTTGTTTTCCTGGAGCAAACTGATCCAGATCTAAGAAGTTAACCGTGTCATCTTCCTGGATTTTATCATAATCAGCTTCATTAGCGAAAGTGATTCCAAGCATCCCTTGTTTCTTAAGGTTGGTTTCATGGATTCTCGCAAATGATTTTACCAATACAGCTTTCACACCAAGGTGTCTAGGCTCCATGGCTGCATGCTCTCTTGATGAACCTTCACCATAGTTTTGATCTCCCACAACAATTGTTGGAACACCTGCCGCTTTGTAAGCTCTTTGTACAGCCGGAACTTCACCGTATTCACCGGTTAATTCATTTTTAACTTTATTGGTTTCCATATTGTAAGCATTCACAGCTCCAATCAACATGTTGTTTGAGATATTATCTAAGTGGCCTCTGTACTTCAACCATGGTCCAGCCATAGAAATGTGGTCAGTAGTACATTTTCCGAAAGCTTTGATCAATACTTTAGCTCCTTCAATGTTTTTACCATCCCAAGCCGGGAATTCTTCTAATAACTGAAGTCTGTCTGAAGTGGGGCTTACGTTTACAACAACGCTTGAACCGTCTTCAGATGGAGCCTGGTATCCGTTATCGTCTACAGCAAATCCTTTTGAAGGAAGTTCGTAACCTTTAGGCTCATCAAGTTTTACCTGTTCACCTGCTTCATTCGTTAAAGTATCTGTAATCGGGTTGAAGTCTAATCTTCCTGAGATTGCAACAGCAGCTACCATTTCTGGAGAAGCTACGAATGCGTGGGTATTAGGGTTACCATCCGCTCTTTTCGCAAAGTTTCTGTTGAAAGAGTGAATAATAGAGTTTTTCTCTCCTTTTTCAGCCCCTTCTCTGTCCCATTGCCCAATACACGGTCCACAAGCATTGGTAAAGATTCTTGCATTTTCAAATTTTCTGAAAGAATCTAAGAACCCGTCTCTTTCCGCTGTGAATTTCACTTGCTCAGAACCAGGGTTAATTCCTAAGATAGCCTTAGGTTTTACACCTTTCGATACCGCATCTTCCACAATTGATGCAGCTCTTGATAAATCTTCATAAGAAGAGTTGGTACAAGAACCGATAAGAGCCCATTCAACTTCTAGAGGCCATCCGTTAGCTTCAGCTTTAGCTCTGAATTCGGCAACCGGAGTAGCTAAATCAGGAGTGAAAGGTCCGTTTAAGTGAGGAGTCAGTTCAGAAAGGTTGATTTCTATTAATTGATCGAAATATTGTTCAGGATTAGCATAAACTTCAGCATCACCTGTTAAATGTTCAGCAATTTTATCAGCGGCATCTACTACATCCTGTCTTCCTGTAGCGGAAAGATATCTTCTCATAGAATCATCATATCCGAAAGTAGAAGTTGTAGCCCCAATTTCAGCACCCATGTTACAGATGGTACCTTTACCTGTTGCAGAAAGAGATTCAGCACCTTCACCGAAATATTCTACGATGCATCCCGTACCTCCTTTTACAGTAAGAATTCCTGCTACTTTTAAGATAACGTCTTTTGCAGAAGTCCATCCGCTCATTTTACCGGTTAATTTTACCCCGATAAGTTTAGGCATTTTAAGCTCCCAGGCCATTCCTGCCATTACATCTACCGCATCAGCTCCTCCTACACCGATTGCTACCATTCCCAGCCCTCCTGCATTTACAGTGTGAGAGTCAGTACCAATCATCATCCCTCCAGGGAAGGCATAGTTTTCCAGTACAACCTGGTGAATGATACCTGCTCCCGGTTTCCAGAATCCGATTCCATATTTATCACATACAGAACTCAGGAAGTTGAATACCTCAGAGTTTTTGTTGATTCCTTCCTGCAAGTCTTTGTCAGCACCTACTTTCGCCTGGATCAGGTGATCTGCGTGTGCAGTTGATGGAACTGCTACTTTAGCTTTTCCTGCCTGCATGAATTGTAGAAGAGCCATCTGTGCAGTGGCATCCTGCATTGCTACTCTGTCTGGTGCGAAGTCTACATAAGAGTTTCCTCTTTCATAAGCCTTTGTAGCATTTCCTTCCCAAAGGTGGGTATAAAGAATTTTTTCTGAAAGAGTAAGAGGTTTTCCCACTATTTGTCTTGCCGCAGCAATTCTTTCCGGATAACGCTCATACACCTTTTTGATCATATCAATATCAAAAGTCATATCGTATTTTAATTTTGTTCTTTTTCCGTTAATGCTTCTTTTCCTGATGTTGAAAAAGAAAAATCACTTTCTTATATATCAAAAAACGTTCCTATAATCCATAAACAGGGATGTTTTGATCTCAAAATCAATAGATTTTATAACTTTCAATTTAAGAAAAAATAGAATTTATTTTCCTGATTTTATCGAAAAAAAAACGTAACTATATTAAAATAGAAACGTTCTAAACAAAAAAAATGGAAGATTTTAAATCCTAAAGGACTAAAATCTTCCAATTATATACTATTTAATAGTCTTGCGACGTATTTTATAAATCTCTTAGTGAGCGCTTGTGCTTGTCAGTTCTTTAATAGAAGGAACGAAAGTAGTAAGGTCAATACCTTCAACAGCAGCTTTATACTCATCAATGCTAGGAATTCTTCCAATAATTGCAGAAAGAACAACAACCGGAGTTGAAGCCAATAGAGATTCTCCTTTTTTACGTTCAGAATCTTCCACTACTCTTCCCTGGAAAAGACGGGTAGAAGTCGCTAAAACAGTGTCTCCTTTAGCTGCTTTTTCCTGGTTACCCATACAAAGGTTACATCCGGGACGCTCAAGGTACATTACATTTTTATATTCAACACGGGCTTCTCCTTTTGGAGCATTATCATCAAATTCAAAAGCTGAATATTTTTCTAGTAATTCCCAGTCACCTTCTGCCTTTAATTCGTCAATGATGTTATAAGTAGGAGCTGCTACAACAAGAGGGGCACTAAATTCTACTTTTCCTTGTTGTTTTTCAATATTTCTAAGCATTTGAGAAACAATCTTAAGGTCACCTTTGTGAACCATACAAGATCCTACGAAACCAAGATCTACTTTTTTCTCACCTCCATAGTAAGAAAGATCTCTGATGGTATCGTGAGTATATCTTTTGGATACATCGTCGTTGTTTACATCCGGGTCAGCAATCATAGGTTCTACAATTACATCAAGATCTACAACTACTTCAGCGTAATATTTAGCATTGGCGTCCGGAGTCAGACCTGGCTTTTCTCCTGATCTGATTTCTTCAATTCTCTTGTTTGCTTTGTCAATAAGTCCCTGAAGAACTTTATTGTGGTTATCCATACCCTTGTCAATCATGATCTGGATTCTGCCTTTTGCAATTTCCAATGATTCGATCAAAGTATTATCTTCAGAAATGTTGATAGAAGCTTTTGCCTTCATCTCAGCAGTCCAGTCTGTAAATGTAAATGCCTGGTCAGCGGGAAGTGTTCCAATGTGAACCTCAATGATTCTACCCTGGAATACGTTTTCTCCTCCAAACTGCTTCAGCATCTGAGCCTGTGTTGCATGAACCACATCACGGAAATCCATGTGTTCTTTCATGTTTCCTTTGAACGTTACCTTCACAGATTCAGGAATTGGCATAGATGCTTCACCAGTAGCTAATGCAAGAGCAACAGTTCCTGAGTCAGCTCCGAAAGCTACTCCTTTAGACATTCTTGTGTGAGAGTCACCACCAATGATGATTGCCCACTCATCTACAGTGATATCGTTAAGAACTTTGTGGATAACGTCAGTCATCGCATGGTATTCACCTTTCGGGTCACGGGCTGTAATCAACCCGAATTCGTTCATGAACTTCATTAGTTTCGGAATATTTGCCTGTGCTTTTTTATCCCAAACTGAAGCAGTGTGACATCCTGATTGATAAGCGCCGTCAACAATTGGCGAAATTACCGTTGCCGCCATAGATTCAAGCTCCTGAGAAGTCATAAGACCTGTCGTATCCTGAGATCCAACGATATTTACCTGTACACGAACGTCAGAACCGGCATGTAATACTTTTCCTGGTGTAGTTCCTACAGCATTTCTGTTGAATATTTTTTCTACAGCTGTAAGTCCTTGTCCTTCGTAAGAAATTTCTTTTGACGGAGCAAAAACTACAGGAGCCTCAACTCCTAAAAGCTGAGCTGCAAATGTCTGTAACTTTTTACCAAACACGATAGCATAAGAACCTCCTGCTTTGATGAATTCCATCTTTTGCGGAGTGAAAGATTTGGTAAGGTCAATCAGTTCTTTATCTCCGTTATATAATTTCTTTTCTTTTGTATTGATTGTTAAAACAGTTCCTGTTGCCACTGAATAAGCTTCTTCAAGAACGATGTCTCCATTTTCGTTACGAATTGGGTTTCCGTTTTCGTCTACTTTCTTTACCCAGTTTTTAAGGTCGATACCAATACCTCCGGTAACGTCTACTGTGGTAAGGAAGATTGGTGAAATACCGTTTGTTCCTCCTACAATTGGAGCAATGTTTACAAATGGTACATATGGGCTAGCCTGTTTTCCTGTCCAAAGAGCAACGTTGTTTACTCCGGACATTCTTGATGAACCTACACCCATTGTTCCTTTTTCAGCAATAAGCATAACGCTTGCATCAGGATGTTTTGCCTGTAAAGCTTTGATTTCTTCCTGAGCTTCAGGAGTGATCATACATTTACCATGAAGTTCACGGTCTGATCTTGAGTGAGCCTGGTTTCCCGGAGAAAGTAAATCTGTAGAGATGTCTCCTTCACCAGCGATAAATGTTACAACTTTGATTTCTTCAGCAACTTCAGGTAGTTTAGTGAAAAACTCTGCTTTTGCATAGCTTTCCAGAATTTCTTTTGCAATTGCATTTCCGCTTTCGAAAGCTTCTTTAAGACGGGTAGTATCTGCTTCGTAAAGGAATACCTGTGTTTTAAGAACATTGGCTGCTTCCTGAGCAATAGCAGGATCATTACCTAAAGCAAGATCTAGCAATACTTCAATAGAAGGTCCGCCTTTCATGTGAGATAATAATTCAAATGCAAATGCCGGGGAAATTTCTTCTACTATGGATTCACCTAGAATAATTTCTTTTAAAAATTTTGCTTTCACTCCCGCAGCACTTGTAGTTCCTGGTAGAGTGTTGTAAATGAAAAATTTAAGAGAATCCGATCGGTCAGCATTACCTGAATCTTTTATTTGCGAAATAATCTCGCTTAGTAATTCAGCACCATCAATTGGCTTTGGATGAAGCCCCTGGGTTTTTCTTTCTTCAATCTCTTTGATGTAATCCTTATAAATATTCATAATAGAAGGTCTTTCAACATTAAAGGTAGGCCTGCTGCTTCTTTACCGGTCTGTATAAAACAGTTAATGACATTTTGAGATTTCGCATTTTGACGCAACATTAACCGAATAAAGTCAGCATAATCTACACTTTCTTAAAAGTTTTTTAAAATTATCAAACAATTCAAAATGTTCCCAAAATTACGAAATTTTACAATTTTATGGGAATGAAATTATTTAGATTCTTTATAAATATGTATTTTATAATATCTATTTTTGGTCGTACTTTTGCAGGCATATGATGAATATGAAAAATATACTGACTGTTTTATGCATTTTTACTTCGCTTTTTGCTTTTTCGCAGACGAAATCTGTGAAGAAAATTCCTGTGAAGAAAGTTGCGAAAACCCCTATTCAGAAAGGGACTTCAGTGAATAAATCTAATCCTGACCTGGTGGTAATCAACAAAGATCTTCCGGTTTTGATTCCTAAAAAAAAAGGAGATCAGTTCGGGTACGTGAACCAGAACGGAAAATTTATTATTCAGCCGGAATATCATATTGCTGTATTTTTTTATGAAGACTGTAATCTTTTAAATTCTCCTAATGAAAAGATCAGAAAATTTGGTACAAAAGATTATGCCACTGTAGAAAAGAATATGATTTCTTACCGTATAGATCATACCGGGAAGAGAGTGTATCAGTTCAAAGAATCAGATTTTGGAAAGTGTAAGTTTGAAGAATACAAGCAGCAGTTGTTTCAGGCCTATATTCTGAATGGTTTTTACGGAATCATTGAAAAATCAAAATTTGTGAATGCTGCAGATTACAGACAATTCCAGATCTATCCTCAATATCAGTATCTTTTTATTTTGGAAGGAGATGATGTGGCAAATCCAATGATTGTGGCTTCCAATAACGACAAATTTGGGATCATTGATGTCAATAATAAAATCATTGTTCCTTTCGAATACGCCAATATCAAAAGAAATTTCAGCTGGAAACTGGGCAAAATGTTTGAGGTAACAAAAGATGGCTCAAACTACTACTATATCGACGCGAATAACAAAACTTACTAAAGAATTATGAATTATGAATTATGAATGATGAATGATGAATGATGAATGATGAATGATTCATTTGATAACTCCTAGTTTTCATAGTATTTTTTTATAATCCCTTCACCTAATACCCTGCATCTCACAACCCAAATTCTAATTCATATATTTTTTGTAATTTTGCGGCTGAAATAAAGGGGTGCTTTAACAGGCTGAGATTATACCCAATGAACCTGGAACAGGTAATGCTGTTTAGGGAACCATTTAAATAATTGATAGATGAGTAGCGATCAATGATCGAGAGACATCAATTGTCATTTGCTATGTATCAATTATCCCGTAATCACCCCTTTTATTCATTAAATGTCAAAGATTTATAGAATGAAAGGATTATTTTTTTTAGGGCTAAGCATAGGTGCTGTAGCTTTTATTCAGGCTCAAAATAAAGATTCTCTGAAAATCAGGGAAATAGAAGCTGTCAACTTTACCAAAAGACTTCCGGTAGCGAAGGAAATCATCAATGTACAGAAAGATTTAGACGGGAAAAATTTAGGACAGGATCTGCCTATTCTTTTAAAAAATCAAACTTCCATTATTTCCACTTCAGATGCAGGAAATGGAGTGGGATACACTGGGTTTAGAATCCGTGGAGTTTCAGGTTCTGCCATCAATGTAATGATGAATGGTGTTCCGTATAACGATTCTGAAAGTCAGGGAACATTCTTTGTCAACGTTCCGGATTTGACAAGTTCTGCATCACAGATTGTCATTCAGAGAGGGGTAGGAACCTCCAATAATGGGGTATCCGCTTTCGGAGCGAGCATTAATGTACTTTCTAAAGATCCGGAAGAGAAATTTTATTTTAAAACGGATGACAGCTACGGATCATTTAATACCTACAAATATTCAGCAGAAATAGGTTCCGGGAAGTTCTGGAAAAACCGTCTTTCTGTAATGGGGAGATATACACACATTCATTCTGATGGATATATCGACAGGGCTTCTTCCAATCTGCATTCTTATAATTTCACTGCTTTATTTGAAGAAGGAAATACAAAAATACGTTTAATGGCTTTCGGAGGAAAAGAAAAAACCTATCAGGCATGGAACGGAATTGACCGTAAAACCTGGGAAACCGACCCTAAATTTAATATTTCAGGAGCTATCTATGATGCGAATTGGGAGAATATAGTAAGTTTTTATAATAACGAAACGGATAATTACAGACAGAACCATTATCAGTTGCTTTGGGAACAGAAATTCAGTGACCGCTGGAATCTGGAAACTACATTTCACTATACGAAAGGAAGAGGATATTACGAAAATTACAAACAGGGAGATCCCTTTTCAAGATATAATCTGCCGGATATCATTGAAGGTGGACAAACTATAAAATCTTCAGATTTCATCAGGAAAAAATGGCTGAATAATGATTTCTATGGAATGGTTTCCACGCTCTACGGAAAGTTTGAAAATCTGGATCTGAATTTTGGTGCAGTAGTCAATCAGTATTACGGAAGACATTACGGAAATGTGACAGGGGTATTTTTTCCTCAGATTGATGAGAGTGAATATTACAGAAACCGCTCAGTAAAGAATGAAGTATCCGGTTTTGCAAAAGCTTTACTTAGAGTAGATAACTTTGAGTTTTTTGGTGATTTGCAGCTTAGAAAAATTAACTACAATACTAAAATTCTGACGGCAGGTGATGGTGAAGGTGCTGATTTAAGTAAAAACTGGCTGTTTTTTAATCCTAAAGCCGGAGTAAATTACCGGATTGACGGAGGTAAGATATTTCTTTCTTATGCTCATGCCCACCGTGAGCCGAACAGGGATGATCTGATGGCCAATAATGATGTAAAAGCTGAAAAACTTCATGATTTTGAAGCTGGTTTTGAAAAACAATTCGGGATTGTTTCCTTTACTGCTAATGTTTACTATATGTATTATGTGAATCAATTGGTTTTAAATGGAGAGCTTAATAATGTAGGAGCGTTTATTAGAACCAATTCCGGGAAGAGTTACAGAAGAGGTGTTGAGGTAGGTGCTTTGGCAAAATTATCCAAACAATGGGAAGTTTCGGGAAATGTAACATTAAGTCAGAACAGAAACCAGGATTTCAATATCCAAAATGGAGATATTCCCAAAAGTCTTGGAAATACACAGATTTCATTTTCTCCGAATGTAATTGCTAATTTAAGTTTGAAATTCAATCCTACCAAGAATTTCCAGTTTGTATTAATGAACCAATATGTTGGAAAGCAATATCTGGACAATACCGAAGATGCCAACCTGCAGCTTAAAGATTATTTCCTGACAGATTTTAATGCGCAGTATCAGTTTAAAATTGCCAATAATGAAATTGCTTTAAAACTATTGGTGAATAACCTTTTCAACAAAAAATATGTGAACAACGGATCCGTGTATGACGGCCAGCCCTATTATTTTTCTCAGGCAGGAACCAACTTTATGTTTGGTGTGAGCTGGAAGATTCAATAGCCGGCAAAATGGCAAAAAAGGTAAAAACAGTGAAAGACTAGATTTGTTGATATTTACATTAACAAATTATCCTTTTGTTTTTAACATTTTTGCTCTTCTTACAATAATTTATAAGCTTAAAAAAGGACGTTTAAATAACCGTATTCCTATTTTAGTACAGAATAATCAAAGGCTGCTCCGGCAGTCTTTTTTATATCCGTTAAATATTATAAAAAGTCACGAAAAAGTTATAAATTTGCTGCCAAATGAATATTTCAGCATACATTTTAGAATATTTAAAACAATTTGGAACTGCCACAGTTCCAGGCTTTGGCGTGTTTTCACTGAAAAATTCTAAGGCCATTATCAATTCTGAAAACGGAAGTATCCTGCCTCCGGCCAGCCAGATTGAATTTACAATAGACTACGAAGTGCAGTCTGAAGACCTTACGGCTTTTATTGCAGGGCAAAAACAGATGTCCTTAGATGCCTCAAGAAGTGATCTTAAAATTCAGACCGATTTTTGGAAGAAAAAACTTCAGGCCGAACAGATTCTTGAAATTCAAAACCTTGGAACAGTCTTTATTGAAGATGGGCATACCCATTTCAAGGGAAAAAGAATAGAATCCGGACGTCCGGACTTTTATGGATTAGAAGAAATCAGATTTTCAGATATCAATAACGGAGAAAAGGTGAATGCCACAGTAAACCGTGAAAAGGATTTTAAATTCAAAAAAACAATTCTTTGGACTTTCCTTTTGATTATTCCGGTTCTTGGAATTTTATATCTCGCGTTTACCCAGCAGGAGCTTCTTTTTGGCAAAAAGTCTTTCAATAAAGTTTCTGTACAGACTTCTACCCACAGAATCGTAAAAGATACAATTAAAGTGATGGTACACACTCCGGAAACTTCAGTTTCAGATTCTTTGAAAAAAGATTCACTCGTAAAACCCGCCGGAAAAGCAACCCAATCTGCACCGGCTGTCCCAAACAACACTAAGACTAGATGGCAAAAATAAAAAAAGCGTCAGAATCTCTGACTATTATGACCAATATCGTTCTTCCGAACGAAACAAACTCTTTAAGAAACCTTTTTGGTGGTGAACTTTTAGCAAAAATGGATCGTTGTGCATCTATTTCTGCAGCAAGACACTGTGAAAGAAGAGTAGTAACCGCATCAGTAAACCACGTATCTTTCAATCACCCTATTCCGGAAGGCGGAGTAGTGGTTTTGGAATCTAAAGTTTCCAGAGCATTCTCTACTTCTATGGAAGTGTATGTAGATGTATGGTTAGATGATCCTATTAATCAGAAGAAAATTCATACCAATGCTGGTATTTATACCTTTGTAGCTGTGGATGAATTCAACCGTCCGATTCCTATCCCGGAAATGATTCCTGAGACCGATGAAGAAAAAGAAAGATTTGCTGCTGCATTCCGTAGAAAAGAACTTTCATTAATTCTTTCCGGAAGAATGAAGCCTTTGGAATCTGTAGAACTTAAGAAATTATTCCAGGAACCGCAGGAGTCTAAGAAAGACAAGAAATAAAACACGAAAAACACAAATGCTTGGCACAAATTTTCACAAATGATTTGTACCTCGTCTCATCAAATGAAAAAAAATAAAAATGGATATTTCAGAAAATGATATATCAAAAATTGTATATGAAGCAGGGTATATGGTTCATAAGACACTAGGGCCTGTGCTTTTGGAAAGTGCTTATGAAGAATGTTTGTTTTATGAATTGAATAAGCACGATATTCTTGTAGAAAGGCAAAAACCAATGCCATTATTTTATGATGAAGTAAAAATGGATCTAGGTTATAGGCTTGACTTTTTGATTGAGAAAAAATTTGTGCTTGAAATAAAATCTATAGATTCATTACAAGATATTCATTTAGCACAAATACTTACATACCTTCGTTTAAGCAATTGTAAACTTGGAATGTTGATTAACTTTAATACGCTTCAGTTTAAAAATGGAGTTAAGAGAGTGATTAACGGGATATTATAATTTGTGCTATTTGTGAAATAAATTAGTGTCATTCGTGTTTAAATTATGAAAATACTTCTTTTAGATAAAAACCATCCTCTTATCGCTGAACAGCTTTTGGCTCAGAATTTTATATTGGAAGAGGATTTTACATCGTCTTATGATGAGGTTTGTGAGAAAATTGAGAATTACGACGGAATTATCATTAGAAGCCGTATTCCGTTGGATAAAAACTTTCTGGAAAAAGGTAAGAATCTGAAATTTATTGCAAGAGTAGGTGCCGGAATGGAAAATATTGATATTCCTGTTGCAGAAAAACTGGGAATTCAGCTGATTAATTCACCGGAAGGAAACAGGGATTCTGTAGCAGAGCATGTGGTAGGAATGCTGCTTGTGATTATGAACAGGCTTTTTATCGCCTCTCAGGAAGTGAAAAACGGAATCTGGAAACGTGAAGAAAACAGAGGAGACGAGCTGTTAGGAAAAACAGTAGGTTTAATCGGATATGGAAATATGGGAAAAGCTACTGCTAAAAGACTTTCTGGTTTCGGGTGTAAAGTAATTTTCCATGACATACTTCCTGATCTTTCGGATGAAAATGCGACACAGGTTTCATTAGAAGAATTGAAGCAAAGAGCAGAGATCTTAAGCTTACATATTCCTTTGACTTCAGAAACACACTATCTTATTGACGATACATTCATCTCAGAGATGAAAAACGATTTTTATTTCGTGAATACGGCAAGAGGAAAGAATGTTAAAACTAAAAGCTTAGTAGAAGGATTGAAATCAGGAAAAGTAAAAGGAACCTGCCTGGATGTATTGGAGTATGAAAAGTCTTCTTTCGAGAATATTGAGTCTGAAAATGAAGATTTAAAATATCTTCTTGAATCCGAAAAAGCGATTGTCACTCCACATATTGCGGGATGGACGCATCAGAGTAAAGAAAAACTGGCTCAGTTTATTGTAGATAAGATTGTCGCTTCACATTGTTAAGCGAAGGAAATAAAAAGTTAGAAAGGCGGATTTACAAAATGTGAATTCGCTTTTTTTATGATTTTGCCTCTCCAAATTTTACTTTTCATCTCATTTATGTTAAATAATTCATAATGTACCTCTCTTCTTTATTATTTATTTTCGAGTTTTATTAAATTGCCGCTCATTTTGAATCTCATGACGACGCGTAATTTTGTACTTATCTTAAGTGTTTTTTTATCAATATTTTCTTGTAAAAAAAAGGCTGAAGCCAAAGAAGCTTCTGACGAAAATACAACTAGCCTTCCAAACTACGGAACCGTAGATTTTGGAGATATTTTCACGAAAGGTGACGGACAGCTTTTGAACAGGCAGACTACTGTAAGTTATATTGATCAGTATTATAAGAAAATCTGGGAAGCGGGAGACCTTAGCGGTGGAATCCTTGTAGCGAAAGGAGATGAAATTCTATATGAAAATTACAGAGGTTTCGGAAGAGAAGGAAACCAAATGCCTATTGACAAAAATACACCTCTGCATGTAGCTTCAGTTTCAAAAACATTAACGGCTATGGCAATGATGAAACTGATTGAAGCGGGAAAGATAAAGCTTACTGATCACCTTACTCAGTTTTTTCCGGGATTTCCTTATCCTAATGTTACCGTTCAGACTTTATTGGATCAAAGAAGCGGTCTTCCGAAATATGAATATTTTATTCCTAAAATACAACCTGCACCAGCAGAACTTTCCAAGCAATTTATTACGAATGAGGATGTATTGAATATGATCATCAAATACAAACCTGAGCTGGCAAGAGATACAGACACAGGATTTATGTATTGTAATACCAACTTTGCCCTATTGGCTTTATTGGTTGAAAAAGTGACAAAAACTCCTTTTCCTCAGGCAATGAAAGAAATGGTTTTCACTCCATTGAAAATGAATAACACTTACATTTTCCAGGAAAAAGATATTCCTACCGCGTCACAGTCTTTCTATTATGGAGGAAACAAATTATATCCGTTAGACAGGCTTGATCTTATTTACGGAGACAAAAATGTGTACACTACACCAAGAGACTTATACAATTTCTCAAAAGCCATGTTTTCTAAGAATTTCCTGAAGCCGGAATTGATGCAGATGGTTTTCACTCCATACAGTAATGAAAAAGCAGGAATGAATAACTATGGTTTAGGATTCAGAATGAAAATCTTTGATAACGGAGAGAAATTAACTTACCACAACGGATGGTGGCATGGTACCAACTCTGTATTTGCCCATCTTTTAAAATCTAAAGTGACCATTGTAGCTATTGGTAACAAATATTCCAACAAAGTATATACAGCTCTTGCATTATCAGGATTATTCGAGGATTTTCCTCTGCAGAAAGATAAGCTTCATACCGTAATGAATGACAATAAAGACAGTTTAAATTCCGGACAGGAAGTTTTTGGAGAATAATGTTTATTTTTGCTTAAACATTTTCATGAAAAGGTTTCTTTTATTATTCGTTATCTGTTTTCTTGTACATTCATGTGCAAGGGTAGGATCCCCTGTAGGTGGGCCTAAAGATACATTAGCACCAAGGTTTTTAAGCTCAAACATTGATACTACAAGAATTAATGTCAAAAGAGATATTCACGAACTCCGTTTGGATTTTGATGAATATGTGACACTGAAGGATATTAATAAAAACCTGATCATTTCGCCACCTATTAAAGGGATCACGAGGATTCTTCCCTCCAATATTGCCAACAAATTTGTGCTGATCCAATGGACAGATACGCTTCAGGCTAATACTACTTATAATTTCAACTTCGGAAACTCCATTGTTGATAATAATGAGTCTAATATATTAAGATATTTCAATTTTGCTTTTTCTACGGGAGATAAATTGGATGATCTTTATATCAGTGGGGAGGTAAAAGATGCGCTAGATACTAAAAAGAAAGCGGCAACAGCAACGGAAAATAAACTTGTGGTTGGATTGTATCAGGTAAAAGATACAATGAATTACAAGAAAAAACCTTATTATATCACCAAGGTAGATGAAGATGGGTATTACGAATTAAACTATCTGTCACCAGGTAAATATAAAATTATTGCGTTTGACGATGAGAACGGAAATTCTATGTATGATCCGGGAAAAGAAAAAGTAGGTTTTCAGAAAGATCCTGTCAATGTTGAAAAATCCATTTCCGGGTTGAATTTAAAAGTATATCCTTCCAAAAAAGCGGTTAAATATTCAGAGATGAAAGAAATTGCCGGAGGTGTTTTAATGACATTCGAAGGGAATCCTGAAGAAGTAAAAGTTAAGTCTCCGAATGAGAAACTGAAAGATGTCAAAATAACGCACAATCCGAAATCCGACTCGGTAAGAATATGGTTTGATGCCGTAAAAGATGATGTGGGGCAGACCGCCAATGAAAAGCTTGTATTTACTCATGATAAAGGTCCGAAAAAGGATAGTACTTACAGTGTTTCATTATTTTATAAATACAATAAAAAGAATGCCATGGACGTCTTTAGTGATAATGACGGAACATCCATTGCCCCAAAAGCAGATTTAAAATTGGCTTCCAACTATATTGTAGATAAAATAGACCCTTCAAAATGGACTTTGAGAGCTAAAGGAGACAGTTTGACAACTTTACCATTCACGGCTAAGATATCAGAGACAAATCCTTACCAGATCCAAGTTCAGTCAGATTTTGTGATGGGAAAAAGTTATGAACTTACTGTTCCTAAGGAAACAGTGTCCTCATTCTATGCAAAAAATACCCAGTCAAAACGTTTCGACTTTGATGTGGCTAAAATAGACCAGTTCGGAAGTGTTGAATTCTCTATTGCAAATGCTCCGACAGCCAATTACTGGATTCAAATGATAGATTCTTCTGATAAAATAGCGTATCAGAAATATCTGAAAGGAGATAAAGTAAAATTTGATATCCTAAAACCGGGGGAATACATTGTGAGAATTCTGGTAGACAATAACGGAAATAAATATTGGGATGAAGCGGATTTCGCAAATGATATATTTGCTGAAGATGCCTATATTTTCTATAAAAAAGTAATTGTAAGAGGATTATGGGAAACAAGGGAAGAGTGGGATCTGAAAGATACCAGAACGCTCGATAGTCCTAAATCTGCAACGGGTACTCCAGTACCGGCTTCAAGTTCTGCACCGTCATCTGAAACTCCAATCCCTGCAGCAACTACTACAACTACAACAGTACAGCCAAAGTTAAAAAAAGAATTTAAATCCGGTAATGCTGTTTTAACGCCTACAAACTAAGGACATGAAGACGGCTAAGAAAATCATATTCTGGATATTGGTGGGTTTTGCCCTCATTCAGTTTTTTCCTATTGACAGAACCAATCAGCCCGTAGATGCTGCGAAGAATTTTGTCAGTGCTAAGAAAACCCCTGAAAAGATTGCAAATCTGCTTAAAAATGCATGCTATGACTGTCATTCCAATGAAACAGTCTATCCAAAGTATGCCTATATTGCCCCTGTTTCCTGGTCTGTAAAAAGCCACATAAATGAAGGTAGGGAGCATATCAATTTTTCTATCTGGGAGACTTATAATAAGGATCTGAAGCAAAATATGCTTTCGAAATCTATTCAGACGATTCAAAGTAAAGCGATGCCAATGCCGGGCTATATTGTTTATCATAAAGAAGCCAATCTTTCAGAAGCGGAAAGAGCATTGCTGATTCAGTATTTTGAAGAAATGCTGAAGACAAAAACCTATTAGTTTCTATAATAAAAAAACTCCCGCAGATTTTATAAACTAAGCAGATTGTTAAAAACAGTTGTCTGCCGATTTATAAAATCTGCGGGAGAATATATATTACAAAAATTATTTCTTTAAATAACTCTCGAAAAATATCTTCTGAGAATCAAAAGCAATATCTTCTAAGTTTAACTCCTGCAAAGGAATCCAGATAGCTTCTGAGATCTCTGAGATCTCAAGATTTACCTCAAACTTTTTCGAAACATTATATTCATAAAAGAGATCAATCGTATTGTAATCAATTTCTTTGTATTGATAGATGTTGGGAAGGCTGGTAAGGTATTTCAGGTTAGAAATATTGATATCAAGCTGAAGTTCTTCAAAAAGTTCTCTTTTACAGGTTTCTTCTGCACTTTCTTTAGGGTCGACAAATCCTCCGGCAAGATCCAGTTTTCCTTTTTTAGGATCTCTGTTTCTTCGGGTAAGATAAATTTCGTCACCACATCTGATGACAACCGCTACAGCGCCTGCCACATTATTATACAGGGTAAAACCACATTCAGGACAGCTCCATTTTTTTTCGCCATCCCAGTGTAAGGACTCTTTGCCGCAGCTTGGGCAATATTTCAATAGTTTCATTGAGCAATATTAATATTTCTCGGGTGATAACTCAAAATAACATCCCTTAATTCTTCAGTTTTCAGATGCGTATAGATTTCCGTTGTGGTAATACTGGAATGTCCCAGCATTTCCTGAATATAACGCAAATCTGCCCCATTTTGCAGCAAATGTGTTGCAAAAGAATGTCTGAATGTGTGTGGAGATATTTTTTTGTTAACCCCTGCTTTATCTGTAAGTTCTTTAATAATAAGAAATACGATTACTCTGGACATCGATGTCCCACGGCTGTTCAAAAACAGAGTATCTTCATATTTCTTGTTGATCTTACCTTTAGAGCGTACCTCTTTGATATAACTTTCAAGCATATCTGCAGTATAATCGGCTAAAGGGACAAAACGGGTTTTGTTTCCTTTTCCGTGTACCTTGATGTATTGCTCTTTAAAGTTGATATTGGAGATCTTCAGATCAATCAGTTCAGAAACACGAAGTCCACAACCATAAAGTACCTCTATGATGCAGTGGTTTCTTTTTCCGAGATCCGTATTGACCTCAATAGCAGCAATAATTTTGTTGATATCAGGCAGGCTAAGGGTATCAGGTAGGTATAATCCCAGTTTAGGGCCTTCAAGTAACGCCGCAGGATTGTCTTCACGATATTCGTCCTCCAATAGAAATTTGAAGAAAGCTTTAATGGAAGATATCCATCTTGCTTGTGATCTCTCACTGAATTTCTGTTTGGAAAGATTGAAAATGTATTCCTGCAGGTTTTCGTAACCGATAGATTCTGGACCGACGTTTGCCAGATCTTCTTCTGCGTAATCTTTTAACTTCTTAATGTCTCGAACGTAAGCGTCGAGCGTGTTTTCTGAAAAATTTCTTTCGAAGCGAAGAAATATTTCAAAATCTTTGATCTTTTCATCCCAAGTCATTTGTGCTTATTTTTTTAGTTCACAGTCCGATATTTGTTCTATTTCAATGTTATGGTTTCTCAGGAACGATATTCCATCGTCATCCGAATACTCATTAATGTACACCAGCCTCGCAATTCCTGCCTGCAAAATCAGCTTGCTGCATTCTTTGCAGGGAGACAGCGTTAAATATAACGTTGCACCCTTTGCAGATTGAGTAGAAGCGGCCAGCTTTAATATAGCGTTGGCTTCTGCATGCAATACGTACCAGTGTGTTTTTCCCTCTCCATCTTCACAGCAGTTTTCGAATCCCGAAGGAGTCCCGTTGTAACCATCTGAAATAATCATCCTATCTTTTACGATAAGAGCTCCCACCTGTTTTCTCTTACAGTAGGAGAGTTTTGCCCATTCTTGAGCCATTTTTAGATAAGCTTTATCAAACTTATTCATACCGCAGCATTGTTTTTTTCGAAATAATTTGGATTAAAATCTTTTAGAAAGATTTAGAAGTTAGGCTTTCTCTTCTCTAGAAACGCAGTAACTCCTTCTTTCTTATCTTCCATTTCAAAAAGTTCACCGAAATAATTGATTTCAGTTTCAAAACCTTTCTCCGTATCAGATAAATTCACGGCATTTATAGCCTTCGATATTGCCATTGGTGAGTTGTAGGCAATCGTATTTGCTAGTTCTTTCGTTTTGGTTAATAATTCTTCTATAGGATATACTTCATTTACCAGGCCAATCTCTTTTGCTTTTTGAGCAGGGATCATTTTGGCAGAGAAGATCATTTCGTTGGCAATACCTTTTCCTACGAGCTTTGGAAGCCTTTGAGTTCCTCCGTATCCCGGGATTAATCCAAGAGTTACTTCAGGAAGCCCTAATCTGGCGTTTTCCGATGCATATCTGATGTGGCATGCCATAGCAAGCTCTAAACCTCCTCCCAATGCAAAACCGTTTACGGCTGCAATGACAGGTTTAGACATGTTTTCTATTTTATTGAACAAAATATTTTGTCCGTTTCTTGCAAGTTCTTCAGCTTTTTCCTGTCCGAAATCACTGAATTCTTTAATATCAGCTCCCGCTACAAAAGATTTTTCTCCACTTCCGGTAAGGATAATTACCCTGCAGGAAAGGTCGGCATTAAGCTCATCTAGTGCGGTACTGATCTCCTGAATCGTTTTAGCATTTAAAGCATTTAAACTTTCAGGTCTATTTATGGTAATGATAGATAATTTATCTTCTTTTTTTAATAATATGTTCTCGTAACTCATTTTTCCACTTTAAAATATCATCCTTTGCAAATTATGAATTTTTTACAAAAAAAAGGAAAAAATATTATTTTTTTTTCCTTTTTTTTAATTTATTGTTCAATATGATTATTTGGAATGATTCATCATATTTGCATCAATATTTACATTTAGCTGAGAAGCTACTTTCATGCCAAGCTCAATATTAGCTCTGAAAAAGTGACACAGCTGTCTGTTGATAATCTCATCTTTCTTCGGCCCGCTGATGCCTTTCATGCTGCCTATAATATTTTTGATCAGGTGATCCCGGTCTTCTGCATTCATTGCTTTTGAATATAAAAGTCCTGGCTGAGTGTAGTGATCACTGTCATTATCATTTCTATTATAGCTTGCTACATGAGCACTGTCTAATTCATACTCAAAACTTTTATAATCAGAATCTACTTTAATTTCATCAAAGCTGTTCGGATGATAATTCGGCTTGTCCTGATAATAACTTGAATCTGCCATGAAGCCGTCTCTTTGATAATTGTTAACTTCAAAAGGGCATCTGTTCACTTCCAGCTGATGAGAGTTTACTCCCACTCTGTAGCGGTGTGCATCAGGATAAGAGAAAAGTCTTCCCTGAAGCATCTTGTCTGGTGAGAAGCTGATTCCATTAATAAGATTGCTTGGTGAAAAAGTAGACTGTTCCACGTGAGCAAAATAATTAACAGGGACTTCGTTCAGTTCCATTTCTCCTACCTCAATCAAAGGATAATCATCATGAAACCATACTTTGGTTACATCAAAAGGATTCCATCTGAAATCTTTTGCCTGTTCCTCAGTCATTACCTGTATATATAAGGTCCATTTCGGGAAATCTCCGTTTTCGATAGCATTGCAAAGATCTTCCTGTGCAAAATCCGGATTTTCTCCAGCCATTTTTACTGCTTCTTCATCCGTAAAGTTTTTAACGCCCTGCTTTGTCTTGAAGTGGAATTTTACCCATACTCTTTCATTCTTATCGTTGATCATAGAAAAGGTATGAGATCCGAAACCATGCATGTGTCTGTAACCATGTGGGGTTCCTCTGTCTGACATTAATATAAGAACCTGATGAAGTGATTCCGGGTTTAAGCTCCAGAAATCCCACATCATGGTGGCGCTTTTTAAGTTTGTTTTCGGAACTCTTTTTTGAGTATGAATAAAATCCGGGAATTTTTTTGCATCCTTAATAAAGAATACCGGAGTATTATTTCCTACAAGATCCCAGTTCCCATCTTCAGTATAAAATTTTAAGGCAAAACCTCTTGGATCTCTCGCAGTATCTGCGCTTCCTTTTTCTCCACCTACCGTAGAGAATCTTGCAAACATTCTGCATGAATTTCCTACTTTTGAAAACAGTTTTGCTTTCGTGTACTGGCTGATGTCATGCGTTACGGTAAAAGTTCCGTACGCTCCGCTTCCTTTGGCATGCACAATTCTTTCAGGAATTCTTTCCCTAACGAAATGCGCAAGATTTTCCTGAAGAATAAAGTCTTGCAGCAATACCGGGCCTCTTGGTCCTACCGTCTGTGAATCCTGATGTTCAAAATAAGGTGCGCCGCTACTTAACGTTAATTTTTTAGAATCCATATCTATTATGATTTGTATAAATGTTTTTGTTTTTCTAAATCCAAGTGTAAAGGTAATGAATATCAAATTTACTTGAATTTTTAATTGCTAATAGCAAAAACGTTATATCTTTGTAATAGATAATATTAATCAAATGAACATTCAGCAACTGGAGTATCTTATCGCTGTAGATAAGTATAAACATTTTGGTAAAGCCGCTCAGGCGTGTTTTATTACCCAACCTACGTTAAGTGCCATGATACAGAAATTTGAGGATGAACTGGATGTGAAGGTGTTTGACAGGACTACCCACCCGATTCGTACTACGGATGTAGGGCTTCAGATTATAGATCAGGCTAAAGTCATTATAGAGTCTGTGAATGAACTGAAAAATAAAGCCAACCTTTTGAATAATATTTTAGGAGGTACCATTAATCTTGGAATTATTCCTACTGTTTCTTCTTTCATCCTGCCAACTGAAATTTTCAAATTCCTTGAAGAAAATCCGAAAATCCAGATGAATGTAAAAGAAATGACCACTGATAATATTATCAAAGCTTTAAAGGCCGGAGAACTGGATGCTGGAATTATCTCTACTCCTTATGATACGGCTGACGAGTTTTATCAGGATTTTTTATTCAATGAAGAATTGATGATTTACAGTTCCAATACAGAAGCCAATAAAAAGAATTCTTATATCATTCCGGAAGATCTGAATGTAGAAAAGGTATGGCTGCTGGAAGAAGGAAACTGTCTGAGAAATCAGTTTGAAAATATCTGCCACCTGAAAGAAAATACGTTGAAGCCTAAAAACTTAGACTTCTTAGCTTCCAATATTCAGACTTTAGTTCATATGGTGGATAAAGTAGGGGGGATCAGTATTTTGCCTGAGCTTGCATTGAGCCAGCTTTCTGAAGAGCAGAAGAAAAATGTTTTCAGATTCAAAAAACCTTTCCCTTATCGGGAAATTAGTATTATTTATTATAAACCTACATTTAAACAAAAAATTATTGATGAATTGTCACATTCTATCAAAACTTCTTTAGAACTTAAGCTGAATTATCACGAAAGTCCGAAGGAATTTGTAAGCATTAAGCCTCAGTAATGAAAATGCTTTAAAGTGATAGAAATCATCAATTTAAATAAAGTTATAATTAATAAACAAAATTTTTGAGTATTACGAAAATAGTACTTAAATTTGCTAACGTTTATTACGAGGAAAAATTTGACCTGATTGCAACCTCTATAAAAAAATGCTAAAACAGTATTCTTTTTTCTGGGCAATCCTATTCATATTTTTCACAAAAACTATTTTTAAATCTTTAAAAACAAAAGAATTATATGTCTTATTTATTTACATCTGAATCCGTTTCAGAAGGACATCCGGATAAAATTGCAGACCAAATTTCCGATGCATTAATCGACCACTTTTTAGCATACGATAAAAACTCAAAAGTAGCATGTGAAACTCTTGTAACTACCGGACAGGTGGTATTGGCAGGAGAAGTAAAATCTGATGCTTACCTGGATGTGCAGACCATTGCCAGAGAAGTAATCAACGGGATTGGCTATACAAAAGGAGAGTATATGTTCAATGGAGATTCTTGTGGAGTAATCTCTGCCATCCATGAGCAGTCACCTGATATCAACCAGGGAGTTGACAGAGCGGTAAATGATGAGTCATTTGAAGCCAAAGCTAATGCACAGGGAGCTGGAGACCAAGGGATGATGTTCGGATATGCTACCAATGAGACGGCTAACTATATGCCTCTTGCGCTAGACCTTGCCCACACAATTCTTAAAGAACTTTCCGCAATCAGAAGAGAGAATAAGGAAATTGCTTATCTTCGTCCAGATGCAAAAAGCCAGGTAACAATTGAGTATTCTGATGATCATAAGCCAATCAGAATTGATTCTATTGTAGTTTCTACTCAGCATGATGATTTCGGAAGCGAAGAAGAGATGTTAAATAAGATTCGTGAGGATATTAAGAATATTCTTGTACCAAGAGTTGTTGCACAACAAACGGAAGAAATCAAAGCTTTATTTAATGATCAGATCAAATATCATATCAATCCTACAGGGAAATTCGTCATCGGAGGACCTCACGGAGATACTGGTCTTACAGGTAGAAAAATCATTGTAGATACTTATGGTGGTAAAGGAGCTCACGGCGGAGGTGCTTTCTCTGGAAAAGATCCTTCTAAAGTGGACAGAAGTGCTGCGTATGCTACAAGACATATTGCTAAAAACTTAGTGGCTGCAGGAGTAGCGGATGAAGTTTTGGTACAGGTTTCTTACGCCATTGGAGTAGCAGAGCCTTGTGGTTTATATATCAACACTTACGGAACTGCAAAAGTAGATCTTCATGACGGAGATATCGCGAAAAAAGTTTCTGAGATTTTTGATTTAAGACCATATGCTATTGAGCAAAACTTAAAATTGAGAAACCCTATTTATCAGGAAACAGCTTCTTACGGACATATGGGTAAAGAGCACTATATAGCTGATAAAACCTTCAACAAAGGACATAAAAATGAGCTTACTTTAAAAGGGCTTGAGTTCTTTACGTGGGAAAAACTAGACAAAGTAGAAGAGATTAAAGCCGTTTTTGGAATTTAATTTTCTCTTTAAAGAATAATAAATGAACTGCTTTACCTCCGGATAAGGCAGTTTTTTTTAATTTTACACCTTAATAATATAGAAAGATGATGAATTTCCGAACTGTAGTTGCCGTCCTGTCTCTGTTTTTGCTAAGTACTTTGGTGAAAGCTCAATATACCATGCATAAAATGATCAGTGTGGGATATACCTACCAGAACCAAAGTTTTGGAGAACTAGGAGGTAAACTGCTTTTCCTTAAAAATGATGATGTGATTTACAGAGTGGGAGGATCTGCCTTGATGGGTGTTGCAGACTCCAAGTTTGCCATTATGCCGAAACTGCAGGCAGATGTTCTTCTTAATTTTGAAAAAAATGTAGATTTCTATCATTCTTATTACTTCTTAGCCGGATTGGAAGGAACCACCAAATATATTGCTCCTAAGATTGGGGTTACTTTATTTGGAATGCTGGATCTTACCGGAGGCTATGCTTTCCCTATCGGAGATGCCCGCCTGAACGGAAAAGAGATGAAAGGATTGAATATTAATTTTACATTAAATATCCCTACCGTGTTCATTCATGACATGTTTAAATGATTTTTTTTAGATTTTTCTCTATAAAATTTAATAATAGGTTAACAGTTATTAAAAAATTATTATATTTACATCATAATAATTGTACCTGCCTATAGAAGTGACTCTACTTTAGAACTGTTTTGTTTATACAGCAAAGGCCAGAAGAAATATCTGGAGGAATGCCTGTCTGCAAATATTTATATTGAGAAGAGTTATGAAATCAAAATCGGATAGTTTACTAATTTCCCTTTACCAGAAAGGAGACGAGGGCGCATTGTCTACCCTTATTCACCGACATCAGAGAGAACTTTTTACATTCATTTTTTACAAAATTAATGATGAAGATTTAGCCAATGATATTTTTCAGGATACATTCATGAAGATTATTGTAATGCTGAAAGAAGGACGCTATAACGAAGAAGGTAAATTTATTCTTTGGGCGAAAAGAATTTCCCATAATTTAATCATCGATCATTTCAGGTCAAAAGCCAAGAATATCAAAGTTTCGGAAACTACTTTTGAAACAGATGAATACTCTATTTTTGATTTGATCAGAGAACCTTCTGAAAACATTGAAGATCAGCTTGTAACGAATCAGATTCAGGAGGATCTGTTGAGAATGTTACAGTTTTTGCCATTGAACCAGCAGGAGGTCATCAAACTGAGATTTTTTGATGGTTTGAGTTTTAAAGAAATTGCAGATCATACAGATATGAGCATTAATACAACCTTAGGCAGAGTAAGATATGCACTCATCAACCTGAGAAAAATCATGGATGAAAACAATATAATCTTAACCAGATAAATAATATTTTGTAAAATTTCACGTTTTAAGGAAAACATACTTCGCTTATGAAAAAAAATGACTCCTTAAAAGTGAAAACTTTGAAACCTAAGAAACAAACAATTGATTTTTTGCTGAATTTTTCTAAAAGCCTTGAGATTGTGAAAAGCAAGAGCAAAAATTATCCTATTACAAAAAATTAAAATTATTAACTTTGTGCTGTATGAAAATGCAGCATGTTTTTTTTGACCTGGATAATACACTCTGGGATCATCGCAGAAATGCCTATCTTACCATCAAAGATCTTTTTGAAAAACAGGAAATTACTTCAAAGTATGCTATTGACTTTGAAGAATTTCATTCTGTATATCACGACATTAACGAAGAGTTGTGGGAAAAGATCAGAGACGGAATTATTGGCAAAGAGTACTTGAGAGAGCACCGTTTTTATGATTCATTTAAACATTTTGGAATCGATAATAAAGAGCTTGCCCTTTATTTTGAAGAAAATTTCCTTGATAATATTGTGAGCCATAACGAACTGGTAGAAGGCGCTGAAGATGTTTTGGAATATCTGAAAGCTAAGAATTATACCTTACACATTATTTCCAACGGATTTCAGGAGGTCACAGAAAGGAAGTGTACGCTGTCCGGAATTGCACCTTATTTTAAAACAATTACCAGTGCGGACGCAGTGGGAGTGAGAAAACCTAATCCAAGGATTTTTGAATACTCGTTGGGGCTTTCTGAAGCCAAAAAAGAAGAAAGTATCCTGATTGGAGACGATTGGATTGCAGATGCTATGGGAGCTGCAGACTTTGGAATGGATGCCATCTTCTTTGATGTTTATAAAGAAGATAAGCAAAGGGAAGGCTTAAAAGCTATTACCCATTTACAGCAGATCAAAGAATATCTATAAATAAGATCAAAAATCTAATAAAGAGCCGCTAAGTTCAACTTGGCGGCTTTTTATTTTCAGGACTAATCATGCATTTTGAAAAATCGACACAAACATCTGTGGTCATCTGTGTCAATCTGTGGTTAAATTAAATTTCCTCTTGCTTATTTTCCATCAAAATCATTTTTCCTAATTCTTTCCCAAATTGATTAAGAATTTTGCTTCATAATAATAACAGAAAAATGTAATAGTATGAAAAATGTAAAGAAAATCACCGGAGTATTAATGATTGTGTTTTTATTGATGGGAGGATATATTTCTGCTCAGGATAGAGCAATTAATGCGAATCAGCTGCCGAAAACGGCCAAAGTTTTTCTTTCTGCCCATTTTAAAGGAATACCGGTAAGCTCAGCAATAGAAGATAGAGAAATCTACGGTGTAGACGAATACAAAGTATATCTTACTAATGGAATGAAAATGGAGTTTGACAGCAATGGAAACTGGAAGGAAGTAGACGGAAAGCATCAGAAAGTTCCCTATGGTTTTATCCCTGCATCCATCAGAAATTACAGCACTAAAAATTTCCCCAATACGTATATCACGAAAGTGGAAAAGAAAAGATGGTCTTACAAAGCAGAACTTTCTAACGGATTAGAACTTGAGTTCGACAGAAACGGGAATTTTAAAAAGATTGATGATTAATACTTCACTGAATACAAACACTAAATAGCAATAATATGGTCAACTGGAATTTAATAAACAGCAACGGAAGAAAGATTTCTTCTGCACAGATTAGAAAAAATATGGTTTCATTTCTGACAAGGAATCATCCTTGCAGCGTAATTGATTCCATCGAAAGAAAATATAATGCTTATAAAATTCAACTGATGAGTGGTTTATGTCTTGTTTTTGATGCAGACGGACGCTTTGTTAAGTAAGGAAGCTGGAGGTAGGAAGCTGGACGTAAATATGTTGATGCATATAGCTTCCTGCCTCTTTCTTCAATTCTTCCCGCTTATAATTTCATATATTTGATATACATTAATGAAGCAGCAGAACATATAGATCCAGAAATATGAAGATTTTAATAGTAGAAGATGAACCCGAACTGAAAGATACAGTACAGAAATTTCTGGAAGCAGAACATTTCATTGTAGAGTATGCAGAAAATTTCAGCAACGGGCTGGACAAAATTATTTCTTACGAATACGACTGTATTTTGCTCGATATTATGCTGCCGGACGGAAACGGAATAGATCTGCTGAAAGAGATCAAAAAAATGCACAAGAAAGATCCTGTGATTATCCTTTCTGCCAAAGATTCTGTAGATGATAAGGTGGCCGGCCTGGAAATAGGGGCTGATGATTATCTTGCTAAACCTTTTCATCTTGCTGAGCTGATGGCGAGGATCAAATCTGTGATCAGAAGAAAAAATCAGGATGGTGAAAATATCATCCGTTACAAAAATATAAGTATTGATCCGGAAAACAGAACGGTAAAAGTTGGGGATGAAGAGCTCGTGCTTAACCGTAAAGAATATGATCTTCTGTATTATTTTGTAATTCATCCGGGAAAAACGTTACAAAAGACAACATTGGCAGAAGCGATCTGGGGAGATTATATCGATCAGGCAGACAGTCTGGATTTTATTTATTCTCAGATTAAAAACCTTCGTAAAAAATTAAAAAACCTCAATGCAGAAGCTGATTTTCAAGCTGTATACGGAATAGGATATAAATTCATCTGATGAAAAGCTCATTAAAATACTACACCATAAAATACCTGATCATGATCCTGCTGCTGATTATAGCGGTGTGGGCAGGTCTCTTTTATGCCTACATCCTGGATGAAGTGCATGATAACGTAGATGATGGTTTGAGGGACAGAAAGATACAGATTATTAAGGCTGTTTATCTTAATCCTCAGCTTTTGAACAATAATGAGTTTGGATTTAACGAATTTAAAATCAATCCCATTAAAGCTGAAGAGTATCAAAACAAAAGCAGGCTTTACAACAAGATGTACTACATGGAGTATGATGATAAAGACCAGCCATACAGGGTTCTTGAGGCAGACTTTATTGATCAGTTCAAAAAGCAGCAGAGACTTGTCATAAGAACTTCTACCGTAGAAGAAGATGAGCTGATCTACGATCTTACAACTGCTTTAATTGTGCTTTATATCCTTTTGGTGATAAGTATTGTAGCTGTCAATGGATATCTTTTGAATAAGGCAATGCGGCCTTTTTACCGGATTTTGGATAAGCTTAAAAAATATCAGTTCGGAATTCCGTTTTCTCAGGAAAAGCAAACGTATAAAATCACTGAGTTTGAAGAATTGAATGTGGAAATCAATGAAATGATTGAGCGTAATGAACTTGTTTTCTACCAGCAGAAACAGTTTATTGAAAATGCATCCCATGAGCTTCAGACTCCTTTGGCGATCGTCATTAATAAGATTGATCTCATGATTCAGAATGATGATCTTGATAAAAAGAACCTGACTTTTCTTACTGAAGTAAAGAATGACCTGAGAAGAATGGTAGGCTTAAATAAATCTTTATTAATGCTTTCTAAAATTGAGAACAGCCAGTTTAATAAAACATCAGATGTCAATTTTAACGGGATGATCACTCAATTGGTTCAGAATTATGAAGATTTCATTTCTTTTAAAAAAGTAGAGGTCAATATGATTGAGAAAGGACAGTTTATAGCAGATTTTAATCAGGATCTGGCAGATATTCTCTTGTCTAATCTTCTTAAAAATGCAGTTAAATATAACCATCAGGAAGGGAGTTTAAATATCATTGTTGAAAATAACCGGATAACTTTCCAAAACAGCGGAGCATCTGTACCTTTGGATAAAACCAGAATTTTCAACCGTTTCTATAAACAGGGATCAGACCATACATCCACCGGATTGGGGTTGTCCATCATTAAAACTATTATCAAACAATACCCCGGTTGGGATATCAATTACGAATACGGAGATCAGATGCATTATTTTATCCTGACAAAGAATAACGTCAGTTAAAAAAATACTTTATAAAAATGAAAAAAGCCTTTCAAACGAAAGGCTTTCTTATGTTTAAAACTCAGCATTAAAATCCTAAGCTTGTTCTTACTCTTTTAAGAGTTTCCAGCGCAATAGGTCTGGTTTTCTCAGCACCCTGCTGAAGTTTTGCTTCAAGCTCATCAAGATTGTTCATGTAATAAGCAAACGTTTCTCTTTCCTTTTCAAAACGTACCAGGATAAGATCAAGCAATTCTTTCTTAGCGTGTCCGTAACCGAAGTTTCCAGCAAGATACTTAGCTCTTAATTCCTCAGTCTGTTCAGGTGTAGCAACAAGCTGATAAATCTGGAATGTTTTATCGGTTTCAGGATCTTTAGGTTCTTCTAAAGATTTCGAATCTGATTCAATACTCATTACCTGTTTTTTCAGTTCCTTTTCAGGTAAGAAAATATTGATGATATTTCCTCTTGATTTTGACATTTTCTGGCCGTCTGTTCCAGGGACATACTTTGTGTCTTCCTGAAGTTCAGATTGTGGCAATACAAGAATTTCACCCATCTGGTTGTTGAACCTTGAAGCTACATCTCTTGCAAATTCCAGGTGCTGAAGCTGATCCTTTCCTACAGGTACAATTTCAGCATCATACAGTAAAATATCAGCTGCCATCAAAATAGGGTAAGTAAACAGTCCAGCATTCACATCCTGCAGCCTGTCTGCCTTATCCTTAAATGAATGAGCCAGTGTTAATCTTTGATAAGGAAAAAAACATGATAAATGCCAAGAAAGTTCACAGGTTTCAGCGATATCACTTTGTCTGTAGAAATATGTTTTTTCAGTATCTAATCCACAAGCAAGCCAAGCCGCAGCAATCTCGTAGGTATTTTGTCTTAAAGTCTGCGCATCTTTAATCTGCGTAAGCGTATGAAGATTCGCAATAAATAAAAATGATTCATTTCCTTCCTGCTTGGATAGTTCAATAGCAGGAATAATAGCCCCCAATAGGTTTCCAAGATGGGGTGTTCCGGTGGCTTGAATGCCGGTAAGAATTCTTGACATTTGTTTAAAATTTATATTTAAAAATTAATGAATAGCAAATTTACGAGGTTTGCGGAGAAAAACGAAAGATAAAAGATAAAAGATAAAAGATAAAAGATGTTGTCATTTAAAATTCAACAGGGGATGGCCTTTAGCTCAGCTACTTTAAATGAACAACCCGTCCATTGGCTTCAACCAAAACCTATCAATCCAAAATAATCAATCTATCTTTCCTCAATCATCTGTGGTAATCTGTGGTTAAAAAACTAAGGAATTACAATCTTTTCTCCTCCAAATTTCGGTTCTACACCAAAAAGAAGATCCCAATAGGCCTTGGCTTTTGCTAGATACTCTCTCAGATTGGTTTTTAACCCTGCATATTTATTCACATCCGCTGCATTGTAGCCAAAGGCTTCCATTCCATTTTTTCTGGCTAGAAAAACAGCTCTTTCGTTGTGAAATTTCTGAGAGATGATGATCAGCTTTGTCTGACTGAAAATATCTTTTGCTCTTACCACAGAATCCAGCGTTCTGAATCCTGCGTGATCCATAATGATTTTATCCTGTGGAACTCCGTTCTGCATCAATGCCAGCTGCATGTCTTCAGGTTCGTTATAATCTTTGGTACTGTTGTCACCGCTTACAATGATATACTGTATTTTTCTGCTTTTAAACAAATCTGCAGCGGCTTTAATTCTGTTATAGAAATAAGCGTTAGGGCTGCCATCGCTCAGTACTTTTCCGGTTCCCAATAACAACCCTGTTTTTGCTTCCGGTACATCAGCAATATTATAGGAAACAAACGGTTCGCTGTCCTTTTTAATGCTGTAATTTGCCCAGGCAATAAAAATAATTCCTGCAACAAGAAGAAGCAGGAAAATTTTAAAAATATTTTTGATTATTTTTTTCATCTGAAATACATCTTTTAAAACTCCAGACCGTTCGGGAAGGCTTTTTTTCTGAATATTAATAAGAATGCCGCTCCTACAGTAATGGCAGAATCTGCAACGTTGAAAATATATTTGAAGAATTCAATATGTTTTCCGCCAATTAAAGGCCAGCTTTCAGGTACATGCCAGTCTACCAGCGGGAAATGAAGCATATCTACTACGCATCCTTTCATAAAGGTAGAATATCCGTGTCCGAAAGGTACAAGTTTGGAAATTCCTCCATAACCAATCCATCGGTCGATGCTTGGATCATATACCGTTCCGCTGTCGAAAATCATTCCGTAGAACATTCCATCAATTAGGTTTCCGATAGCTCCGGCGAAGATTACCGCCATTGGAATCAAAAGATAGTTAGATGCACCATCTTTCAGCCATTTTCTGAACATATAAACCATTCCTCCAATCAGGAAGATTCTCAGGATAACCAGGAAATATTTTCCTATAATTCCTCCGAAGTGAAATCCATAAGCCATCCCCGGGTTTTCCACAAAGGTTAGTTTAAAACCTGGTAATACTGTTACACTATCATCCAGATTAAAATGTGTTTTGATATAAATTTTTGAAGCCTGGTCAATTAACAATACCAAAAATGTTATGGCTAATATCTTTTTCATTACTGTCCTTTAGGTTTTGAAGGCTTTGCAGCCGGCTTTACATTTTTGTTGTCGCTTGCTTTCTTGACTACTTTCTGCCCGTTATACGAACTTTTAACATGGGCTTTTTCAAATTTAATTCCCATTTCTTTCAGTACGCTTTTCAGTGCACTCAGCTCCATTGCATTTTTTGGATGTACTATAATAGATTCCATTTCTTATATTTAATTTTTACAGTTTGGACAGCTCATCAAGCCTTTTTCTGTCTTTTTCGGACAGATCATTTACTCCGTTTTTGCCCATCTTACTCAAAAGTCTGTCAATCTCTTTCTCCCGGTCACGTTTATCAGAATTGAATTTATCATCAATGGTATAATTTTTCTGCTGATCAGGGAAGAATCTGTTTTTGATCCATTCTCTGTTAAAAAACAGCAGGATTAATGCGATGATAAATCCTAAAATTAGTAACTCGCTCATGGGTATACATTAAAAATTAGGTTTATAAAGTATCCTTGAATACGATATAAACCCAATATTATTTTTCAAACCTTACGGTTATTTTTGCATATTTTTCGCTTCGATGCTCAGCGTGGCGTGAGGAACGGCTAAAAGTCTTTCCTTAGGAATCAGTTTCCCTGTTACTCTGCACACACCATACGTTTTATTCTCGATTCTGATCAAAGCATTTTTAAGGTCACGCACGAATTTTTCCTGTCTTCCTGCCAAAATAGAGTTCTGCTCTTTGCTTAATGTTTCTGCTCCTTCTTCAAAAGCCTTGAAGGTAGGAGAGGTGTCATCTGTTCCGTTATTCTGGTCGTTGATGAAACTCTCTCTGATAAGCTGAAGATCTTTTTCTGCTTTTTCTATTTTTTCTTTAATGATCGCTTTAAATTCCTGTAAATCAGCATCGCTGTATCTTACTCTTTCGTCTGACATATTCTTTCTCTTTTTTAATAAAATTATGAAATGGAATTTGAAATATAATAACTACAGGTTAATTTTTTTCAACATTTATCTTAAAATTAACCTCATCTATTTCGATTTCGTTAAAATTTGAAAGTGAAGATACAATTTCTATTTTATTTGACAAGACTTCAGAAGAAATATATTCTTCATTTTTCTTAATCTCATTCAAGAAAGGAGAGCTTTCTTCTAATGTGATTGAAATTCTGTCTGTCAGTTCAAAGTCTTTATCTTTTCGCAGGTTTTGAATTCTGTTGATGAACTCTCTTGCGATACCTTCAGATTTTAATTCATCGGTTAACGTCAAATCTAATGCCACAGTTGTTTTTCCATCGGAAGTAACTGTCCATCCCGGGATATCTTTTGTAGAAATTTCCACATCATCAAGGGTAATTTCATATCCCTGAACATCCAGTTTTCCTTCTTTTTCAAGAGTTGAAATCTGTTCTGCAGCAAGATTGCTAATCTCAGCACCTACTATCTTCATATCTTTTCCTAGTTTAGGACCAAGCGCTTTGAAGTTCGGTTTTATCTGTTTTACAATTAAATGTGAAGCTTCTTCAGCATTGATTAACTGTAATTCTTTCACGTTTACTTCCTGTTTGATAAGGTCTGCAACAGCAAGAATCTGTTCTTCTGCTTTAGCATCCAATACAGGAACCAATACTTTTTGTAATGGCTGACGAACTTTTACATTTTCTTTTTTTCTTAAAGAGAAAACCATACTTGTAATGTTCTGAGCCAAGTGTGTTTTTTCAACCAGATCCTGATCAATTAAGCTTTCATCAGCTACCGGGAAGTCTGTAAGGTGTACAGATTCACAGTTTTCTTTACCTGTTACTTTATTTAAATCCTGATATAACTGATCCATAAAGAACGGAGCAATAGGAGCAGAAAGTTTTGCAACGGTCTCAAGACAAGTGTATAAAGTCTGGTAAGCAGAGATCTTATCGTCAGAATAATCTCCTTTCCAGAAACGTCTTCTGCACAATCTTACATACCAGTTGCTTAAGTTATCATTTACAAAGTTGCTGATTGCTCTTGCTACTCTTGTTGGTTCATAATCTTCATAGAAAGCTTTTACTTCCTTGATGAGAAGATTGAGCTCAGATAGGATCCATCTGTCAATTTCCGGACGATTCTCCACTTCTTTTTCCGAATAGTTGAAGCCGTCTACATTCGCATATAAAGCAAAGAATGAATAGGTATTATAAAGTGTTCCGAAGAACTTTCTTCTTACTTCGTCGATTCCTTCAATGTCAAACTTCAGGTTTTCCCATGGGTTGGCATTGGAGATCATGTACCAACGGGTAGCATCCGGCCCGTATACAGAAAGTGTTTCGAATGGATCTACTGCGTTTCCTAAACGTTTTGACATTTTTTGTCCGTTCTTATCCAGAACAAGACCATTACTCATTACATTTTTATAAGCAACAGAATCAAATACCGCAGTTCCGATGGCATGGAGTGTATAGAACCATCCACGCGTTTGGTCTACACCTTCTGCGATGAAATCAGCAGGGAATGCTTTATTATTGTCTATTAATTCTTTGTTTTCAAAAGGATAATGCAACTGCGCATAAGGCATAGAACCTGAATCGAACCAAACATCGATCAAGTCGCTTTCACGTCTCATTGCTTTTCCTGAATCAGAAACCAATACTACTTTGTCTACTACGTTTTTGTGAAGATCCACAAGCTCATAATTAGACTCAGCCATATTTCCGATGATGAAACCTTTGAAAGGGTTTTCAGTCATCAGTCCAGCTGCGATTGATTTTTCGATTTCGTTGTATAATTCTTCTACAGAACCGATGATCTTTTCTTCTTTCAAATCATCTGTTCTCCAGATTGGCAACGGAATACCCCAATATCTTGAACGGGAAAGGTTCCAGTCGTTCACATTTTCTAACCAATTGGCGAAACGTCCTTCTCCGGTAGCTTTTGGTTTCCAGTTGATTTCTTTGTTCAAATTAACAAGTCTGTCTTTTACGGCGGTCATTTTTACAAACCAGGAATCCAAAGGATAATACAATACCGGCTTATCTGTTCTCCAGCAATGTGGATAAGAGTGGACATATTTCTCTACTTTGAAGGCCTTGTTTTCTGTTTTCAACAGGATCGCAAGTTCTACATCCCATGACTTCTCAGGAGCAGTTCCCTCATCGTAGTATTCATTTTTGATATAAGTTCCGGAGAATACCTCTGGAACATTTTCTCCTTTGATGAATCTACCCTGTAAATCTACCAACGGTACAAGATTATCATTTTCATCTTTTACCAACATTGGAGGAATTTCTGGTTGAGCCATTTTAGCAACTCTCGCATCATCCGCACCAAAAGTAGGTGCTGTGTGAACGATACCAGTACCATCCTCAGTGGTTACGAAATCTCCTAAGATCACTCTGAATGCATTCTCAGGGTTGTCGTTTGGCGTAAACCAAGGAACTAATTGCTCATACCTTGTATCGACAAGTTTTTCTCCTGTAAATTCTTTTAATATTCTGAAAGGAATTACTTTGGTTTCCGGAGTATAGTTGGCAAAATCTTCATCTGTACCTTCTGTATATTTTTTACCGAAAACCTTAGGTAAAAGAACACTTGATAACACAACTGTTACAGGTTCAAATGTATATTGATTGAAAGTTTTCACCACAACATATTCAATATCTCTACCTACAGTAAGAGCCGTATTGGATGGAAGCGTCCATGGAGTCGTCGTCCATGCAAGGATATGTACATCTCCGTCCACATCATTGAATAATGCTGAAGAGTCTTTTTTACTTTAAACTGAGCTACAACGGTAGTATCTGAAACATCACGATAGGTTCCGGGCTGATTTAGCTCGTGAGAAGAAAGTCCTGTTCCTGCTTTCGGAGAGTAAGGCTGGATAGTATATCCTTTATACAGCAAGTCTTTGCTGTATAACTGCTTTAATAACCACCAAACGGTTTCCATATATTTTGACTTGTACGTGATGTACGGATCATCAAGGTCTACCCAATATCCGATTTTCTCGGTAAGGTTATTCCAAACATCAGTATAACGCATTACTGCTTCACGGCAAGCTTTGTTGTAGTCTTCAATAGAGATTTTTTTGCCAATATCTTCTTTAGTGATTCCTAATTCTTTTTCTACACCCAGTTCCACAGGAAGACCATGCGTATCCCAGCCTGCTTTACGGAAAACCTGTTTTCCGTTTTGCGTCTGGTAACGGCAGAAAATATCTTTCAATGCTCTTGCCATTACGTGGTGAATTCCAGGCATACCGTTTGCTGAAGGCGGACCTTCATAAAAAACAAACTCAGGATTTCCCTGACGAATCTCAACACTCTTATTGAAAGTTTTATTTTGTTTCCAAAATTCCGCTACATTCTCTGCTACGTCAATAAGGTTGAGGTTTTTGTATTCTTTAAATTGGCTCATTGTAAATATCTCAATATCGTTGATTAATTAAGTCTGCAAATTTACTAAAATTTGTCGGTTTATAATATATGTTTTATTTAGGTAATTTCTATTAAAAAGTTCAATTTCAGAAATATAAATGAAGAAAGTGAGAAAAAGTGAATGGTGAATAGGTGAATAGGTGAATTTTTCTGACTGTTTTGAGTATGAAACTGAAGCCGTATATCTATAAAAAAAGCCACCCGAAGGTGGCTGTAAATTATTCTAAGTCACTGAGCTTTGTTATATCTGGCCATCTGCCTGCTTCGTATTCCTGAATGTAGTAGTCAATGGATCTATTTGTCCCAAACACTATAATTTTACCAGTCTTATTTTCTACCAGGAACGGGGAGCAGCCTATTAGTTTGGCTTTTTCTATTCTGTCTTCTACAAACTTTTTCGAGTTAAAATAAAATATGATACCATACCCTTTTTGAATTGAACGTTCTTCGACAATAGTAAGTTCTATTTCCCATTTTTGACTTAATTTTTTATATAGTCTTTTGCGGTTTCTATTACTTCTTGTTCTGTTAGCATGTGGATTTTATGAATATTAATTTTGATTAGGATCCCAAACTTCATGAATGCTGGGTTTCCATGTACCATCTTCATATCCATTTAAATAATATTCTACATCATCAGAGGTTCCAAACTGAATGAATATACCCGTGTCATTTTTCACGAGAAATGGGCCATTGCCTGCTAAGCGATGTTTTGTAGAATCTTTGGCGACATAACCATAAACATTCCCATAACTTTTTTAGTTTCGCTAAAAACTATAAGCTCAATATTTATTTTCTGACCTATTTGATTGACATATTTATTAGCTATTTCTAGCATTTTGTTGTCTGTTAGCATATTAATTCAAATGGATAAAGTTTAATTTAAAAAAATTAAGAATATTTTCCTGCTTCGTATTCTTTAATATATTCCTCCATACTTCTATTTGTTCCAAATTCTATTATTTTTCCAGTGCTCTTTTCTACTAAAAAAGGGGCATTCCCTAAAAGTTTTTCTTCCCAATTTTTAGTTTCCCAATATTTTTTTGAGTGATATATAAAGTATATACCATAATTTTTTTTAATCATTAATTCCTGTGGAAGAATAAGAGGTTCACCAATTTTAGGTTCTAGAGTTGTTAAATAAGTATTAGCAATTTCTATTATTTCATTTTCTGATAACATAATGTATAATTTTTTTGCTATTAGGCTTATTTCACTTTTGCCTGACATAAATGATGTAATGTTTTATGCTCTTCAGTCATGGAAATAACCTTTATTTATCCAATAACAATAATCTAATTTACTAAAAATGCAAAAGCCACCCGAAGGTGGCTGTGAATTATTCTAAGTCACTAAGTCTTGTTATATCCGGCCATCTTCCTGCTTCGTATTCCTGAATGTAGTAGTCATCTGATCTATTTGTTCCAAATACTACAATTTTTCCTGTTTTATTTTCAACTAAAAAAGATGAGTTACCTATTAATGATGCTCCTTCATCTTTGGTCTCTATATATTCTTTAGAATTATAGGAGAATATTATTCCGTAATTTTTTTTGATTGAAAGCTCCTCTTGAATAGCTAACTCAATTCCACCTTTTTGTTCTTTCTTTTTTAAATAATCATTCGCAATTTTGATAATTTCTATTTCTGTTAGCATATGAATCTATATTTAATTTGTTTTTAAAAATTTAAATGTTACAAATTCACCTAATAAGTTTAGCTCATTAGACATGACTTGTCCTTCAATATATTTTAATCTATCTTTTTCTACCTTTGTTATGTTGATAACATGAGACTTTAATCCAGGGCCTCTTTCGCAGAGTAATATACCTCTAGTTCCTATAGGCATGATTTCTTCTTTAGTTCTCAATGTTCCGAGTTTGTATGTATCAAATCTACCATTATACAATTTTTCTAATTCCCGATATTGTTGGGCTTCTGAAAAAGTAGCTGTATTAATCTTTCCTGTTCTAAAAAATTCTTCAACTACTTTCACAACTTCCACACAATTATCATTTCCTATTTGTACAATTTCCTTCTCACCTTTTGCATTAATAATAATTTTGTGGTTAAAATAAATTCTTGCTTCATCAATAAAATCTATTGCATTTTCAGCTGTAATATTAGACTCTTGGAGTGCTTTTAATCCTGTCTCAAATTTTTCTACTGTTATAATTTTGTTAGAAATAGGAAGGTTTTCCGCCATTCCGGCAAGTCTGCCAAACTCTTCTTCAAGCTTAGCTAAATTTCCACCTGCTTTTCTATAGACATAATCTAAAAAAATATCCGTCCTTGCAGGAGATTCTCCTTTGAAAAGCAATTTTCCTTTATGAAGTACTCCTATTTCTTTCGCTGCATTCTCAATAAAAAACACTTTCAGCTTCTCAAAATCAGAAGAATGTGTGATAGCCTTTTCAACGCTGGCTTTTGAAAGAACATTTAATCCATTTTTAGAATAATTCCTTAAAGGAAACGAATATAATGTATTTTTGATTAACTTTTGTATGCTTTCCTGTTGACGCGGATATCTGGAAGTGTATAATACTTCTACGGTAGCATCCAGTGCTTTTTCTGCCTTAGGCAGCATGCTCGCCATGGCACTTGTTGTGCCCTGAACCATATAAATATTATCCCATAATTTTAAAAGATCTTGCCCTTTGGTAGTCATTTGAAGTTCATCTCTGAGCTGAGTCTCTATATAAAAATCTGAAAGGGCAACCCCAATATCGGCATAAGTTACATATAAAGGTAACCCCGATACTCCGGATTCTATAGTCGCAAGACTGGCTGATATCACCATAAGATCTGCAGCAACACGCAAACATCTCAATGCATCCTCTACTGCCTTTTTTTGTGCAATATGATAAAGAAATAATGCCGGAACTTCAGTATCTGTTTCAAGAGTTTGAATCTTGCCGGAAGAAAGTTTTGCTTTTTCATACACTTTGAGATGCAGCATGTCCAGAGGTCTGAATTCTCCGTTTTCAATCTCATTTTCAGCTTCAATTTCCTTTGTTTTTAGATTAAAGACTTTTACGGTATTGATTAAGGTGACAGTGTTATCAGGATCTCCTTCCATGAAATATCCTGTAAGCTCACAATGTCTTTCTATGATGTCAGAATCTCTGCTGACTCCCAATGCGAAAAGAGAACCTCTTTGCAAAGGCTGATGAGCGTCATCCATGGCGTGCTGAGCCTGCATGAAAGCCATTACATAAATTACAAAAAGCTCTTTGTTTTCAAACATCTGCCCATGGGCAACCTGATTGGTATCCGAAATAATACCTTTTCCTATATACACACTTTCCCCATCTAAAGAATGATAAATGTGAAGAATGAGCTTAGGATCATTTTTAATCTTTTTATAAACAAATTCTCCGGAAATAGCGGTAAGAATACGGATGGCATATCGGCTTTTATCTCTGAAGGGTTCTATTGCCACGGCCGCCGCTTTCCCTATTGAGTCTACATCGCGAAGCAATTGAGAATCAAAATTTAAGAACTGTAAAAAATGATCCCATAGCATTTCATCTGAAAGCTTCTTTGCTTTTCCTTTGTAATCTACTCCTGTTAGGGCGAAATTAGGAAGCTGATTATAGAAAAACATCAGATCATCAATTGTGGTAAGCCCGTTTCCTGCCTCCTCAAAATGAGCGATAAGGCCTACTTGCGCCATCTCTCGGTGATAAGGAAAAAGATAAGTGATCACATCCATATAATCTTCCACATCGCTGAGGTTAATTTTTATCGCATCAGGTGATTTCGAAGAATAGCTTATAGTGGTTTCTACTTCGTTTATTACGGTCTGGGTGGCTTCTCTGTTATATTCACGATAAGGAATATTGATGGTACAGCTAATGTTTCTTTCTCTGATTCCTATTTCTGTGTGATGGGTGTAGTTTTTAGGATCAATATAGCCTGGGCTTACATTGACCCATACTTTTTTATCAATACGTTCTAAAAAAGAGTTTTCAAACTGTTTCGGGTCTATTTTAGGCTCCTGTATGACTAATTTTTCAATCATCTTGGCCTTTACCCTTACGTTGTCAATTTTCGCAGGAGGGATTTCTTTCAGATTTACTTTTTCTAATTCTTGCGAATAATTGATAAAGTTTTTCCTTGCATCGAAAAGATAAGTGTTGAAATCTGTTGAAGAAGCCAATACTCTGAAAAGTTTTCCTTCATCCACCCAAAGGTTGGTGAAAAAAGGTTCTATGGAATTGGTAGCCACTTTTTCACCTTTCATATCTGCCCATATTTCCCGACTGATCTTATCAAAATCGTCCATCCTTTTTAAAGGGTCTTTAAAATTCATCTTTAAGTTTTTTCATTAATACTATTTTATGTTCTGGTTGTTGGTGTATCATTTCAGATCAACAGGAGTATTCCTGCTCGTTTTATCTGAACCTTGATAGGGCAAATATCAATGCTGGTAACGACAAAACTTGGCGTATAAAAATAAAAGTGATTCTAAAAAGAGATTATGATTGCAACCGCTCATTGGCCGGAATTTTGTACATTTAAATAGATGTATAAACCCAAATGCTGTATGAAAATATTTTATCACCTGATGCTTTTTGTTTGTTTTATCAATACGAGCATTGTACAGGCTCAAAATAATTACCCTCAGAATTATTTTAGGAATCCCCTCAATATTCCCATGCAGCTGGCTGCCAATTTTGGTGCTGTGCGGACGAATCATTTTCACATGGGGCTGGATCTGAGAACCAATAGCCAGGAGAATTTACCGGTTCTTGCAGCAGCAGACGGCTATGTGAGCAGAATCAAAGTTGAACGATATGGCTTTGGAAATGCAGTGTACATCACGCATCCCAATGGGTATACTACGGTATATGTCCACCTGAACAAATATTTCAATCAACTGGATGAGTATGTAAAGGAAAAACAATATAAAGACGAAAAGTGGGAACAGGACATTACTTTTCAACCCGGACAGTTTCCTGTACAGAAAGGGCAACAGATTGCTTTGAGTGGAAATACCGGAGGATCCGCAGGCCCACACCTTCATTTCGAAATAAGAGATACTAAAACAGAAGAGTGTCTTAATCCTCAACTTTTTGGTTTTACTATTCCTGATAATATAGCACCCATTATAAGCGGATTATACTGGTATGACCGGCGTTTCAGTACTTATGAACCCGGAGCGAACGGAATTGCAGTAAAAAAAGCTGGAAATGTTTATACCTCCAATCTTGTACAAGTTAATTCTCCGGAAATAAGTTTTGCCATTAAAGCCGTTGATAAAGCTAATCAAGGTTTTAATCTGGGTATTTATAATGCAGAATTATTGATGGATGGCAAGCTGATTTATAGTTTTAAAATTGATAAAATCCACTATGATGACACGCGATATATCAACGGTTGTATAGATTATCCTAAATTTATCAGAGATAAAATGGGAATTCAGCATTTATCTGATTTACCGGGCATGAAAATGCAGAATTATAGTCTTCCAAATTCAACCGGGTTTATCAAACTTCAGGATGAAAATGTTCATACTATTGAAATTGTCCTGAAAGATGTAAAAGGAAATACAAGCCGTTTAACAACAAAACTTCAATTAAGTAAAACCTCAGACAAAATAGCTTCTACGACAAAAACAATAATGGCTAACGAAGGAAAAACCATTACCACAGAAAATGCAGAGATTGCTTTTAGTAAAAATGCCATCTATGATGCTGTAAACTTTAATGCTTATGAAAAGCCGGATACCGATCCTAATGCCGTTTCAAATAGCATTGTTTTACAAAGTCCGTACATTCCCGTTCAGGATGAATATACTTTGAGAATAAAACCCAATAGAAAATTAACGAACACAGAAAAAGACAAAGCCGTTATCCTCCTTGATTATGGCAGTGATAAAACCGTTGTCAAGGTAAATTGGAATGGCGATTGGGCAGAAGGAAAATTCAATAGATTGGGTACAGCGAAACTGTTGATTGACAATAGTCTTCCGTCTGTTTCATCAAGTTGGGCAGAAGGAACAATAGTTAATAACAATTCTTTATTGTTAAAAGGAGCAGAGAAAACAGGAGATATTATTTCATTCCGTGCTGAATTGGATGGGAAATGGCTTCGGTTTGCCCGTGTAAAAGATAATTTTGTCTATGCATTTGACGAAAAATGTCCAAAAGGATCGGGTTCTCATACTTTGAAAGTAACAACAGTGAATACAGCAGGAAATACCAATACACAAACCTTTACGTTTCAAAGATAAAACTGTAGCTGAAATCATGAATACATTTTACATGAATACTTCCTACAGTCTTATAATTTTAAATAAATTTGCCTTTTAAAAATTAAAATCATTGGAATTTCATCCGTTAATCGAGAAAGCAGGGATTCAGGAAATCAAAACATTTCAGGAAGAAAAACTTCATGAGCTTTTGAGCTATCTTGAAACTCATTCCCCCTTTTACCAGAAACTGTTCAAAGAAAATAATATCAATATTGCAGATATCCATACGTTGGAAGATCTTCAGAAGATTCCTACCACTACAAAAAATGACCTTCAGCAGTATAATCATGATTTTTTCTGCATCACACCGGATAAAATTGTCGATTACAGTACCACTTCCGGAACATTGGGAGATCCGGTTACTTTCGGATTGTCCGACAGTGATCTTGAAAGACTGGCGTACAATGAAGCGATATCTTTTGCCTGTGCCGGGATTCAAAAAGGAGATGTAGTTCAGATGATTACCACCATAGACAAACGGTTTATGGCAGGTCTTGCTTATTTTCTGGGTTTAAGAAAAATGGGGGCAAGTGTGGTAAGAATGGGGCCTGGAATTCCTGAACTTCAGTGGGATTCTATTTTCAGATATAAACCTAAATATCTGATCACCGTGCCTTCTTTTCTGCTGAAAATGATTGATTATGCGGAGAAACACGGATTGGATTATAAAAATTCCAGTGTTTACGGGGCTGTATGTATTGGTGAAAGCATCAAAAACCAGGATTTTACAGATAATATTCTTTCGCAGAAAATCAAAGAAAAGTGGGATATCAAACTCTTTTCAACGTATGCTTCTACTGAAATGAGTACCGCTTTCACAGAATGTGAATTTCAGATTGGAGGACACCATCACCCGGAACTCATTATTACAGAAATTCTTGATGATGAAGGGAATCCGGTAAAAGAAGGAGAAAATGGTGAGCTGACGATTACAACTTTGGGAGTAGAAGCTATTCCTTTGTTGAGGTTTAAGACAGGAGACCTTGTAAAAGCCCATTATGAACCATGCCAATGCGGAAGAAATACGATGAGGTTAGGACCTGTAGTAGGTAGAAAACAACAAATGATCAAATATAAAGGAACAACACTGTATCCGCCTGCAATGAATGATATATTGAATGATTTTAACAACATTTTATGTTATCAAATCGTTATTCAGGCTAACGAAATCGGTCTGGATGAAATTATCATCAAATTAAGTACTGAAGCGGAACATGAAGGGTTTGTCAATGAAGTAAGAGATCACTTCCGTGCAAAATTAAGGGTAAGTCCGAAAATTGAAATCATAGACTTTGATATTCTGTCCAAAACTGTTTTTAATCCAAACAGCAGAAAGCCAATCACTTTTATTGATTTAAGATAAAATTAAAATTAATGAGTCAATAGAAACTTCCTTTTGTGATATCTTTGACCTCTTAAAATAGAAAACTAATACCATATGAAAAAATTATTCTTGCTGGTCTTTATCGTTATAATGACTACAGCTTTTGGACAGGAGAAAATGAAAATAGTTGCCGGAAGTCTGGGTGTTCTGAAAGATCAGGCCGAAGTAAATGTTGAGGTTAAATTTGAGAACGTTCTGTTTATGAAAGAAAATATTACAGAAGCTCAATACCTTGAAAACCGGAAAAAACAAGTTCTTGACAATCCTAAAAGAGGAGTAGAAGCCTGGAAAAAGTGGATTGAAGAATGGGAAAAATATAAAAATGGATATTATGCAGACTATTTTGCAAAGGGACTGAATAAAACCTACAAAAATATTTCATTTAAAAAAGATACCTCTGCAAAATATACACTAATGATAGAGACCAACTGGATTTTCCCGGGCTGGCATGCAGGGCTTACCGCAATGACTGCAGAAATAACGGGCAAAATAAAACTGGTGGAAACCAATAATCCTTCTGCTGTTTTAGCTGAAATAGAGCTTAAAAAGTTTGATAAATTTGTGCAGAATGAAGAATTTGTAATGGAGTACGGGAGAATAGCGGCAGCTTATGAATCTACTGGAAGATACCTGGGAAGAGAAATTAAAAAATCTTTAAAATAACAAAAAACGGTCTGAACTTTCAGACCGTTTTTTTATGCTTGATTTTGCTGTTCCTGTTTTTCTAATTTGATCAGATTCGCAAGATTTTTAATAACTGTATCGTGCTTTTTTACAAAAGGATTGTCTTTATTCCACACATAACCTGCTAAAACAGCACAGATTTTTTTCTTTACATCCGGGTTTTCCGGCTGGTGAAAGAACAATTCCTGAAGATTTCCGGTATACCATTCTTTTACATACGTGGTGAAAACATCTACACCGTATAAAATATAGTCTGAGTATTCGGTCTGCCAGTCTATTTTTTCTCCGTTTAATTGTCTTAATGCCAGTTTTGCAGCCAACATTCCGGATTCTGTAGCAAAAGCCATTCCCGAAGAAAATACTGGATCAAGGAATTCTGAAGCATTCCCTGTTAAAGCAAATCCTTCTCCGAATAAACTTTTAACAGAACATGAATAATCTTTCAGATGTCTAGGTTCAAAAAGGAAATCTACCTCTCCAAAACGTTTTACATAATAATCAGAAAGAGAAATCGCCTTTCTCAAAGCTTCAGCAGGATCTCCATTTTCAGATAATTTGTCAATATATTCAGTAGGGCCTACAATTCCTACGCTGGTATTCCCATTGGAAAAAGGAATTACCCAAAGCCATACCTCTGTTTCAATAATATCAAAAGAAATCAAAGTTCCTTCTTCTCCAGGTTCTCTGTTAATATCATTCACATGGGAGAAAATAGCAGAATGAGGAGATAGTTTTGAAGGCTTCTCAAGATCTAATAAACGAGGTAGTACTCTTCCGTAACCGCTGGAATCAATCACAAATTTAGCATGGATCTCTTTCGTTTCTCCATCCTTACTTCTTACCGTAGTCACAGAATTTGTTCCATCAAATTTAATGTCAATAACTTCGGTTTCAAATTCAAGATCAATCCCTTTATTAATGACCTCCTGAGCAAGAGTATTATCAAAATCAGCTCTCGGAACCTGCCAGGTCCAGTCCCAGCCTTCCCCGAATTTGTTACTGAAATCAAAAATGCAGACTTCGTCACCACGAAGGAAACGTGCTCCCAGCTTTTTTTCAAAGCCCATTTTGTCTAATGCAGGGAAAAGTCCCGCCTCATCAAAGTGATCCATCACCCTGGGAATTAAGCTTTCTCCGACTACCAGTCTTGGGAATTTCGTTTTTTCGACTACTTTTACGCTGACGTTATTGTTCTTCAGGTACGAAGAAGACACGCATCCGGAAGGTCCGGCTCCGATTACAAGAACGTCAACAGATTCTTTGCTCATCTTTGATTTTTTATTTTAATAATAACTTTTATCTTTGCCGCAAAATTAGTGACAAATAATTAATATTTTACAAAATTATCAACTATTACTTTTAATTGATGAAAATAAATAACTTTTTAGAACTGAAAGACTTTCAAAAAATTATCATTGAGAATGAAAAAATAGAACTGGATGAATCACTTTTATCAAGAGTGGATAATAGTTTTCAGTTTTTAAAGGAGTTTTCAAAAAATAAAGTAATATACGGTGTGAACACTGGTTTTGGGCCTATGGCTCAGTTTAAAATCAGCGATGAAGATACACACCAGCTTCAGTATAACCTCATCAGAAGCCACTCTTCAGGAATCGGAAATCCTTTGCCTGCGGAAGAAGTGAAAGCATGCATGCTGGCAAGACTGAATACCTTATCATTAGGGAATTCAGGAGTGCACCAGTCTGTTATTTATCTTCTTCAGGAACTGATCAATAGAGATATTACTCCATTGATTTTTGAACATGGAGGAGTAGGAGCAAGCGGTGACCTTGTTCAGCTGGCTCACCTGGCTTTGGTATTAATTGGAGAAGGTGAAGTATTTTATAAGGGAGAAAGAAAATCTACCAAAGACGTTTTTGAAACAGAAGGGTTAGAACCGATAAAAGTAGAGATCCGTGAAGGTCTTGCTTTGATGAACGGAACTTCCGTAATGTCAGGGATTGGTATTGTGAATGCTTATAAAGCGAATCAGCTTACCGGTATTTCCCTAAGACTTTCTTGTGCAATCAATGAAATTGTACAGGCTTATGATGATCACTTGTCAGAAGCACTGAACGGAACGAAAAAACATTACGGTCAGCAGAAAGTGGCAGAAAGAATGCGTGCTCATCTGGCAGACAGTAAACTGATCAGAAAAAGAGAAGATCATCTTTATACCCATTTTGAAGAACAGGAAAAAGTATTCAAGGAAAAAGTTCAGGAATATTATTCTTTAAGATGTGTTCCTCAGATTTTAGGTCCGGTATTGGATACGTTGGAATATACAGAAAAAGTTCTTGAAAATGAAATCAATTCAGCGAATGATAACCCAATTATCAACGTTGAAGACCAGCATGTTTACCACGGAGGAAACTTCCATGGAGATTATATCTCTCTGGAAATGGACAAACTTAAAATCGTGGTTACTAAATTGACAATGCTTGCAGAAAGACAGCTAAACTATCTTCTGAATGCTAAAATCAATGAAATTTTGCCTCCTTTTGTGAACTTAGGTAAATTAGGTTTCAATTTCGGGATGCAGGGTGTACAGTTTACGGCAACTTCTACTACAGCAGAAAGCCAGATGCTGTCAAATCCAATGTACGTTCACAGTATTCCAAACAATAATGATAATCAGGATATCGTTAGTATGGGAACCAATGCTGCGGTGATCTGCAGAAAAGTAATTGAAAATGCCTTCGAAGTATTGGCTATTGAAGCCATTACGATCATTCAGGCTGTGGAATATCTTGGATTCCAGAATAAAGTTTCATCATCTACAAAAGAGCTCTATGATGATATCAGAAAGATTATTCCTGCTTTCTCTGATGATATGGTTATGTATCCGTATCTGGAGGAAGTAAAGAAATATCTGAAAGGAATGTAACTATTGACCGCCGTGAATTGTCTTTTTAAAAAAGTACATATAATCCAAGTTAAAAACTAAAAACGATATAAACACTAACGCATGAAATGTGCAATTGTAACAGGAGGCTCCAGAGGAATCGGGAGGGCAATCTGTATAAAACTGGCTGAAGAAAAAAACTATCACATCCTTATCAACTACGCTTCAAACGAAACGGCAGCAAACGAAACGTTGGCTAAAGTGAAAGAACTGGGAGCTACGGGAGAAATTCTTAAATTTGATGTAGGAAATACCGAAGAAACACAAGCTGTTTTAACGGAATGGCAGGAGAAAAATCCTGATGCCGTAGTAGAAGTGATCGTCAATAATGCCGGAATTACAAGAGACGGTCTTTTTATGTGGATGCAGAAAGAAGACTGGAATAATGTGATCAATACAAGTCTGGACGGATTCTTCAATGTAACCAATTTCTTTATCCAAAAGCTGCTTCGCAACAAATACGGAAGAATCATCAATATGGTTTCCGTATCAGGAGTAAAAGGAACAGCTGGTCAAACGAATTATTCTGCAGCAAAAGGTGCTTTGGTGGGGGCTACAAAAGCTCTTGCTCAGGAAGTTGCCAAAAGAAACGTTACAGTAAATGCCGTAGCTCCAGGTTTTATCAAAACAGATATGACTCAGGATTTTAATGAAGAAGAACTGAAAGCAATGATTCCAGCCAACAGATTCGGGGAAGCAGAAGAAGTGGCAGATCTTGTGGCATTTTTAGCATCTAAAAAATCTTCTTACATTACAGGAGAAGTGATTAATATTAACGGAGGAATTTATTCATAACATGGAAAATAGGGTTGTAATTACCGGAATGGGAATTTATTCCTGCATCGGGACGTCTTTAGAAGAGGTCAGGGAATCCCTATATCAAGGAAAATCCGGTATTGTTTTAGATCCGGACAGAAAAGAATTCGGTTTCAGGTCAGGTCTTACAGGAGTTGTTCCGAAGCCAGATCTGAAAAACCTTTTAAACAGACGCCAGCGCATCAGCATGGGGGAAGAAAGCGAATATGCTTATCTGGCTACCATTGATGCTTTAAAACAGGCCAATCTGGATGAAGAATTCTTAGATTCTCATGAAGTGGGAATTCTATACGGAAACGACAGTGTTTCCCAGGCAGTGGTAGAATCTATTGATATTGCAAGGGAAAAGAAAGATACAACATTGATGGGATCGGGAGCGATCTTCAAATCAATGAATTCAACTGTAACGATGAACCTTTCTACCATTTTTAAGCTGAAAGGAATTAATCTTACCATCAGTGCAGCATGTGCAAGCGGATCTCATTCTCTGGGACTGGCTTATATGATGATTAAAAATGGTTTTCAGGATATGATCATCTGTGGTGGTGCACAGGAAACCAACAAATATTCCATGGCAAGTTTTGACGGATTGGGAGTGTTCTCAGCCAAAGAAGATGAACCCACAAAAGCATCCAGACCTTTCGATGCAAAAAGAGACGGATTGATTCCAAGTGGTGGTGCGGCCAGTCTGATCGTAGAAAGCTTAGAATCTGCACAAAGGAGAGGAGCTTCGATCATTGCAGAAATTATTGGGTATGGATTCTCTTCAAACGGGGGACATATTTCAACGCCCAATGTGGACGGCCCGGCTTTAGCAATGGATAGAGCGTTAAAACAGTCAGGATTAAAAGCTTCAGACATCGATTATATCAATGCTCATGCAACTTCTACTCCGATTGGTGATGCCAATGAAGCAAAAGCCATTTATGAGATCTTTGGAAGTGAAGTTCCGGTAAGTTCTACCAAATCTATGACCGGACATGAATGCTGGATGGCAGGTGCCAGTGAAGTTATCTACTCTATTCTGATGATGCAGAATGATTTTGTAGCTCCAAATATTAACCTGGAAAATCCTGATAATGAGGCGAAAAAGATAAATTTAGTCGCAAAAACAAAAAATCAAAAAATTGATGTATTTTTGTCGAATTCTTTTGGGTTTGGGGGAACCAATTCTGCACTAATAGTTAAAAAATTTGATTAAAAACATGGAAAGGGAAAAAATTGTTGCTATTGTTAATGATTTTCTGGTCAACGAATTTGAGGTTGATGGAGACGAAATCAGTAATGATGCCAACCTTAAAAATACACTGGGCTTAGACAGCTTAGATTATATCGACATGGTAGTCGTGATTGAATCCAATTTCGGGGTGAAATTAGGAGAAGCAGATTTCAAGAAAATGGTAACATTTGATGATTTCTATACAACAATTGAACATAAGATTGCTGAAAAAAACGCTTAGTTATTGAGTAAATCTTTATTCTATAAAATGTGCCAATGTAATAATATCACAGTGATCCGGTAACGATCGCTTTAAAAAAGGTATTATTACATTGGTTCTCTGTTATCATAAATTCTATATATGAACAAGTGGAAAGGTAAATCTAAAGGAACAGTACTCGGATACAGAATATTCGTCTGGTGTATTAGAAATATCGGAATCAGAAGTTCATATGGCGTGCTTTACTTTGTGGCAGCCTATTACTCATTATTCCAGAAGAAAAGCAACCAATACATTCTTTATTACTTTCAGAAAAGACTGAACTACGGATACTGGAAATCCAAAGCTTCTATATTTAAAAGCTATTTTACTTTTGGAAAAGTTTTGATTGATAAAACTGCTATTTCTGCCGGACTCAGAGAAAAATATACCTATGAGTTTGATGGTATTGAAAACCTCAGAAACCTTTTAGCCGCAAAAAAAGGAGGCGTGCTGATCAGTGCCCATATCGGTAATTTTGAAATTGCAGAACATTTTTTCGCGGACATCGACTTCGACTGTCAGATTAATCTGGTAACTACAGACCAGGAAGTAACTGTAATTAAGGAATATCTGGAAAGTGTTGCCGTAAAAGAAAGCACTATCAAATTCATTTATGTAAAAGAAGACATGTCTCATATCTTTGAGATCAATAAAGCACTGTCTGAAAATGAATTGATTTGTTTTACAGGAGACCGTTATTTTGAAGGATCCAAATATCTGGAGGCAGAATTGCTCGGGAAAAGTGCTAAATTTCCGGCTGGCCCGTTTTTGATCGCCTCAAGATTAGGCGTTCCCGTAGTATATGTTTATGTGATGAAAGAGAAAAATCTTCATTACCATCTGTATGCAAGAGTAGCCCGGAATATCAAAAACCGTGATTCACAGGGACTTTTACAGTCTTATGTCGATAATCTTGAAACTATGGTGAAAAAATATCCGCTTCAATGGTTTAATTATTTTGATTTTTGGGATGATGTTGATTAATTTTTCTATTTTTATCCCATAAAACGAATAAAAAACTAAAAACCATTAAGATTTACCGAAATTTAAGATCACTTACAAAATTTCTATGCTTGCTTGACCAAAGTAATCTTTAAATGTCTTAAATTCCCTGTTTCTTAATTATTAAAAGCACATTCTCTTTTGAAGAAAGCATACGACATACTTGTAATCGGCAGCGGATTGGGAGGTCTTGTTTCAGCTCTTATTTTGGCGAAAGAAGGCCTGAAAGTATGCGTTCTGGAGAAAAATAACCAATATGGGGGAAATTTGCAGACCTTTTCACGGGACAAACTTATCTTTGATACAGGAGTTCATTATCTGGGAGGCTTATCCAAAGGCCAGAATCTGAACCAGTTCTTTTCCTATCTTGAAATCATAGATGATCTTGAGTTGCATCTGATGGATGAAGACGGCTATGACAGAATCAGTTTTGGAGATGATGAAACAGAGTATCCGCATGCACAGGGCTATGAGAATTTCGTGGAACAGCTTTCCAAATATTTTCCGGAAGAAAAAGAAAACCTTGAAAACTACTGTGAAGAAATTCAGTATGTATGCAGCCAGTTTCCGAGATATCATGTGGTGGGAAAAGACAGCTACAACGAAGAAATTCTGCATCTTAACACCAAAAGATTCATAGAATCTGTTACCCATAACAAAAAACTTCAGTCGGTTTTACTGGGATCCAATTTTTTATATGCCGGAGACTCTGAAAATGTTCCTTTTTATGTACATGCTTTAACAGTAAACTCTTACATACAAAGTGCCTGCAAATGTGTAAAAGGAGGAAGCCAGATCTCTAAACTTCTGATCAGAAAGCTTCGGGAATATGGAGCAGAAGTGCACAAACACTCGGAAGTTTCTGAATTCATTTTTAATGAAAATAATACACTCACTTCTGTAAAAACAAAAACAGGAAAAGAATACTCCGCAAAACAATTTATTTCCAATATTGAAATCCGTTCCACCATTAAGCTGATAGGAGAGGAGAGGCTGAAAAAGTCCTTTCTGAACAGAGTTTTAAGCTGGAAACCGGTTTCATCATGCTTTAGCATTTATCTGGTTTTACAGCCTCACAGCCTACCGAATTTTAATTACAACAGATACCATTATTCATCAGAAGACCTGGTTTGGAATGCATTCCGCTATAAGAAAGAAGCATGGCCGGAAACGTATATGCTTTCCTCTACGCCTTCAAAGCACCACCCTGAATTCGCAGAAAGCCTTACTGCTATTTCTTATATGGATTTTGATGAGGTGAAAGAATGGGAAAATACTTTCAATACCGTAGCAGATGAACATGAAAGAGGAGCTGCTTATGAAAGATTTAAACTTGAAAAAACAGAAAAAATGCTGGATGCTTTAGAAAAGAAAATTCCCAATCTAAGGCATGCCATTAAAACAATATATACTTCTTCTCCCTTGTCCTACAGAGACTATATCGGGAACTTTGAAGGAAATATGTACGGATATATGAAATGCTCGGAGAACCCCTTAAAACAATGGTTTCTCCCCGTACCAAAATTGACAACCTGTTTCTTACCGGGCAATCTGTTAATATGCATGGGATTTTAGGGGTTACCATTGGGGCTTTTAATACCTGCGCAGAGATTCTGGGAAAAGAAACAATTGATATGAGGCTGACACAAATGATTAATAAAAACCAAAGTGAAAAAAAATAATACGTTTCATCTATCTTATAAAAGGGCTCTTTTTTATCTGATTTTTTGTTTTTTCCTCACTTCCTGCGGAATATCGAAGTCTCTTAAACATATTCCTGATGTGAAAGAATACTCTCTGGAGGTTCCGAAAGTAAATAAAATCAACGACAGCACTTTCAGCTACAATCAGAATTATCTTACCAAAAACAAACAGCAGCTCTGGGAGCTTTATATTAAAGGAAATCCTTTACAGCTTGGCTATAACAACGGTGCATTGACGCAAAGCTTAATGCAGAAACAGGAAAGCATTTTCTTTTCAAAAGTGGAAGGTTTTGTGCCGTCAAAATTCAAACAAAGGCTGTTGAGGGGCTTTTTAAAATGGTACAACAGAAAAATGTACCTTAATGTAAGGGAAGATTATCAGGCAGAATTATATGGTTTGTCACAATATTCATCTGACCAGTATGACTTTATTGCTCCCAAATATTTAAGAAACCTTTATCTGCACGGTGCTCATGATATTGGGCATGCTATGCAGGACCTAGCCATGGTAGGCTGTAGTTCTCTCGCTGTATGGAACGAAAATACCGAAGACGGAGATCTGCTGATCGGTAGAAATTTCGATTTTTATGTAGGAGATGATTTTGCCAAAAATAAGCTGGTGGAATTTGTTCAGCCGGAAGAAGGAATTCCTTACATGTCCGTAAGCTGGCCGGGAATGATCGGGGTAGTTTCCGGGATGAATAAAGAAGGTATTACAGTAACTATTAACGCCGGAAAATCAAAAATCCCTTTGACGGCAAAAACTCCTATTTCCTTTGTTACCAGAGAAATACTGCAGTATGCTAAAAATATAGACGATGCTATTGCTATTGCTAAAAAAAGGAAAGTATTCGTTTCAGAATCCATTCTTGTGGGAAGTGCTGCTGATAAAAATGCTGTCATTATTGAGGTTTCACCTAAAAATTTCGGAGTGTACAAAGTACAGAATACAAGCAAGATTCTTTGTACTAATCATTTTCAGTCTGAGGCTTATAAAGATGATAAAAGAAATCTGAAACAGATTGAAGAAAGTCATTCTGAATACCGTTATGAAAAATTGCAGGAGCTTTTGCAGGAAGAAAAGAAGATTACCCCTGAAAAGATGGCTTCCATTTTAAGAAATAGATCCGGCTTACAAGATAAAAGTATTGGCTATGGCAATGAAAAAGCCCTTAATCAGCTTTTGGCTCACCATGCCGTTATATTTTCGCCTCAGAAAAAATGGGTTTGGGTTTCTTCCAATCCCTATCAGCTGGGAGAATTTGTATGTTATGATTTGAATGAAATTTTTTCCGGTAAAAATGTGGGACAAAGTCTCCAGGCGAAAACAGAATTTAATATCATAAGAGATCCATTTGTTGATTCCAAAGAATTCAAAAATTATGAATTGTCTAAAATGTATGGCAAAGAAATCAATGCAGCTGTCAATGATAAAAATACATTGTTGACAGATGATGTTATTACCTCTTATAAGGCTATGAACCCTGATTTTTGGCTGGTGTATTATCAATCCGGGAAATATTATTTCAACAAAAAAGAATATTCAAAAGCAAAAACTGAGTTTGAAAAAGCTTTGACAAAAGAAATTACAACCGTTCCGGACAGGGAAAATGTAGAAAAATACCTGAAGAAAACTTTAAAGAAACTGAAATGATCCCTAAATATATAAAACTGCTGTTCTGCACTCCTTTTGTTATTATCGTCTGTTATTCAGTGTATTTGTGCACCGTATACAGCTCAATACCGGATACCATCACAATTCATGGTTACGGAAACCTGAAAGACAATTATGGAAGCAAAATATTTCTTGTATTCCCTATACTGATGAATTTGGTTATCCTTTTCTTTATCTGGCTGATTATCAGAAGACCGGATAAAATAAAATTTACCTTTGAAATCAACGAAGACGAAAGAGAAAAAACCTATCATATAACACAGCTGGCTTTAGTAATTATTGCGATATTTGTCACCATCATGATGACTCCATTATCATTTTCTGATGTGGTTTTTAAATAATTGATTATGAAAAAGCTTTTAACCTTACTATTTATTGTTTACTCTGTTTTATCCTTTTCTCAGGACAGAAAAGAGATTGGCAATACTTTCATCAAAACTTTGCTGATAGATAAAAATACAGAAAAAGCACATTCTTATTTTGATTCTTCTGTAGCGGGATTGATTCCGGTAGAGCAGCTTAAATCCATCACAGAACAGCTTCAGGAACAACTTGGAGGATTAAAAAATATCCTTGAAGTAAACCATGAAGGAAATACGTACTATTATTATTCTGAATTTGAAAAAACAAAGCTGGATGTTCAGCTTACCTTTAGTGATAGCAATAAATTAATGGGTTTCTTTTTAATTCCTCATAAAACATTTGAAAAACCGGACGAGAAAACCACTTTGAAAATAAAAAGTGATGCTATAGAATTGAATGGAACACTCTTGATTCCGCCTTCCAATGATAAAAAGAGACTGGTTGTTTTCGTGCATGGCTCCGGGGCGAATGACAGGGATGAAACCATTGGAGAAAACAAACCATTTAAAGATATTGCAGAATATCTTTTAGCCAACGGAATTGCTTCTTACCGATATGATAAAAGGACTTATACCTACCCGGAGGCATTCAATGAAAAGTCTACTGTAGAGGAAGAAACCATCAATGATGCAGTGAATGCAGCCGATTATTTTAAGAATAATGCCGATTTTAAAGGATACCAGATTATTATTCTCGGACACAGCCAGGGAGCTTATCTGATGCCTGAAATTGCAAAAAAAGCCCAGGTTTCAAAGTATATTTTTATGGCAGGAAATGCAAGACCGCTTCAGGATCTGTTAGTTGAGCAATACGAATATCTTCATGCTATGGATCCGGCTAAAGTTTCTGCACAGGCTGTTCAGGAAGTAAAAAAGCAGGTGGCCTTTTTAAACTCATCTCAATTTAATTTAAATTCACCGGCATCTGAACTTCCTTTGGGGCAGTCTGCTGCGTACTGGCAATATTTAAAAAATTACAATCAGCTTAACGAGGTGAAAAAAATTAAAGCTCCTATGTTTTTTGCACAGGGCGGAAAAGATTATCAGGTCACTGAGAAAGATTTCAACCTTTGGAAGAATGAGCTGAAGAACAATAAAGCAGCAGTGTTTAAACTGTATCCATCTTTAAGTCATTTATTTATAGTTGGTTCCGGGAAACCTTCTCCAAAAGATTATGAAACGAAAGGAAAGGTAGATGAGCAGTTTTTAAAAGATTTGACACAGTTTATTTTGTGATAATTTTCACATTTTTTTGATGAATTGAAGAAAGAATAGGTATTTTCTTTTGTTTAAATTGATATTTTTAAATAAATATTAGAAAAATGTGTAACATTTCAGATTGATTCCCTACTAACTATTGAATCTAATCTATTAATATTTGTTAAAAGTAATCTAAATGAAAAAATTTCGACTAAGTGTTAAACTGTTGCTGTTTTGTTCTATTTTCAGTGTAAGTGCATTATCTGCACAGAAATATGAACAGACCATTAAGGAGTACGTTAATTCTGCTCAGGGACCATTTCAAAGAATAAATCCTGAACTGAAAACATTCAAAATCATCAATGTAGATCCTTCAAAGAGCTTAAATGGAGATGTTGTAGGGATACAGCAAACCATTAATGGTATTCCGGTTTTTGGAAGTTCTGCCAACGTTTTAATCAGAGAGGGTAAAGTGCTCAACTTTGCAGATACCTTTATTAAGAACTACCCTTCTGTTATTAAAGGAAAAGAAAGTGGTAAAAAAGACGCTTTAATTGCGAGTACCATCCAAAAGCTGAATGGATTATCTTCTGTTAAGAATGTAGACGGAAAAGAAGAGCCGATCATGGCTAATACCGTTTACTTTGCAAAAGGAGGAGAATTGACACTGGGGTATCAATTCTACGTTGAAGAAAAAGGAACAGGCAACGTATGGAATACCATCGTTAGTACAGAAGATGGTACTATTTTGTATCAGGAAAACACGACATTATCTTGTAACTTCCATGACGAAGCTTACGATCATCAGTCGGAAGCATTTGCACAAAATATTCAAACCTCTTTACCTGCTAATATTGCTGCTGCAAACCTTCAGAATCCAGCAAATTTTGTATTATTACCAGATAATGCTTCTTATAATGTATTTGCGTTTCCTACAGAAGCACCTACGTTTGGAGCGAGAACATTGCTTACAAATCCTTGGGATCTGACCGCTTCACCGGAAGGATGGCACTCTGATGGTACTAACCATTATACCATAACAAGAGGAAATAATACATTTGCATATACTGACGAAAATAATACCAATACACCTCAGTTTTCTCCTGATGGAGGAGCAAACAGAACATTTGATTTTCCTTTGGATGTAACGGCGGCCCACACTACCTATACTTCAGCAGCAGTAACTAATTTATTCTACAACTCCAATAAAATGCATGATGTATTTTATAAATTCGGGTTTACGGAATCTGCAAGAAATTATCAGGTAAACAATTTTGGAAACGGAGGCACAGGTAACGACCCGGTTCTTGCGGAATCAAGAGATGGAAGCGGTCTTAATAATGCCAACTTTAATCCGGGAGCAGACGGAACAAGCGGAAGAATGCAGATGTTCCTTTTTTCACCAAGTGGAAACGCAAGATATCTTTATTATAATTCACCGTCTACTTATACTTCCAGAGCGCCAATCGCTACAACAGCCAGCTTTGGACCTCAAATTATGGGGAATCCTCCTGTAACAGGAGATCTTGCTCTTTCAACGCCAGCTAATGCATGTACTACGGTTACTGCAGGAAGTCTGGTAGGAAAGATAGCTGTGGTAAGTGCTGCAGGATGTAATTTCACTGTTAAAACAAAAAATTTACAAGATGCAGGTGCAGTAGGAGTTATTCAGTACCACCCGTCAAGTGATACCCCTATAGGACTGGGAGGTACAGATGCTACCATCACTATTCCAACTATTATGGTAGGGCTGTCAGAAGGTCAGTTTTTAGTAAATGACCTTACTAACGGTATTGTAGGAAATGCTACATTAAAAACAACTGCTGTTTATAAAGATGCAAGTTTGGATAACGGGGTAATCAGCCACGAATATGGTCATGGTATTTCTAATCGTCTTACCGGGACAGGAAGCTCATGTTTATCTTATTTTACGTCTAATGAGCAGATGGGAGAAGGATGGTCTGATTTCTTCGCTTTGATGATGACAACCAGACCGGGAGATACTTCTGCTATAGCAAGGGGGGTAGGAACTTTTGTTTCAGGGCAAACTACTACTGGTCTTGGAATCAGACCAGCAAAATACTCACCGGATTTTGCAATCAATGATTATACTTACGGACGTACAAACGGAATGAAAATAAGTACAAGTATCTCAGGAATTGCTGTTACAGTACCGGATGTTCATAGTATCGGATTTATTTGGGCAAGTATGCTTTGGGATCTTAACTGGAAATATGTAGAAAAATATGGATACAGCAGTAACGTTCTTGTAGATCCAAACAGTGGAAGTGCTAGAGTTTTACAGTTGGTAATGGATGCTCTTAAATTACAGCAATGTAACCCTACGTTTGCTCAGGGAAGAGATGCTATCCTTGCTGCTGAAGCGGCAAAAACAAATGGGGTAGATAAATGTATGATCTGGAGAGTATTTGCTAAAAGAGGATTAGGAGTGAATGCATCTGCAGGAGGTCTTAATGGATTGGAAATTGGAGCGAATCAACCTTTAGCGGACATGAGTGATCAGGTAGAAGATTTTACTGTACCTGCAGAATGTGAAGCATTGGCAGTAAAAGAAACTAACAATTCTAAAGGAATATCTATCTATCCAAACCCTGTAAGAAACGAATTCACGATAAAAACTCCGTCTGATATGAAACTATCAGGAATTACTACGGTTTCTATCTATGACTTTACAGGAAAGCTGATTTCACAGGAAAGCGTTAACCTTAACAAGCAGAATACCATCAGCGCAGAAAAATTAATCAATGGAGCTTATATTGTGAAAGTGAGCAATGATTCAATTGATTATTCTCAAAAGATTATTGTTTCTAAATAGAAATTTATAATAACTAATTGTGATGAGCCTGGAACTTTGTTCCGGGCTTTTTTAATTGTTTTCCGGGCTTACTTTATTCAAAAATAGGAAAGAAGCCATGCCCGCAAGAACAGAAAGTGTAGTGCTTAAGATAAAGCTGCCGATAATGTATTGAAGCAGATTGTTTTTAATCAGTTCAAAATTTAAATCCTGACTTAAAATATCACTGTCACCACTTACAAACGGAGCCCCAAGAAATAGCGAAGCCGCAATGATAAAAGGAATGAAAGGAGGAAGGCTTACATTGGATGCTACAAATGCAAGGACTTTGTTAAGCTTAAAAAGCACAGATAAACTTATCACCAGAAGTGTCTGAAATCCCCAGAAAGGAGAAAGTCCTATAAAAACTCCTAAGGCGATAGAAAATGCCTTTGTACGGTTGCTTCCGTCACTTTCTAAGACATCTTCCTGAATGAACCTTTTAAAGCTTTTTTTTTTGAAATTATTCAGAAAGTTCCTCGGAATAATATAAAGTAAAGTAATGGTTACCAAAACCGTATTCAGAATACTGATTCTTGTAAAATCTTTGAAGGGTCTGAAATGAGAAACACGTTCTGCGGGATCATACAAAACCTTAATCGGAACGTTTTTTACCGGAACATGTCTCCAAGCAGTTCTTACAATGATTTCAATCTCAAATTCAAACTTAGGCGTAAAATATTTCTTTGGAATTTTATGTAACGGATAAAGTCTGTATCCAGATTGCGTATCTTCCAGCTTGATACCGGTTTCAAACCAGAACCAGAAATTGGAAAAACGGTTTCCGAAACTGCTTTTCTTAGGAATTCCATCCTGAGACATATTTCGGTTTCCAATCAGAAGAACTTCCTCTTTTTCCTCAAGAAGAGCTTCTACAAATACGGGAATATCATCCGGATAATGCTGCCCATCCGAATCAATGGTAATGGCATAATCATATCCGGACTTTTTGGCCTTTCTAAAGCCTGTTTTAAGCCCATTTCCTTTCCCTTTGTTCTCCGGTAAGGAAATTACTGTAATATGAGGATATTGAGAAAGGATCTGTGGAGTAGAATCTGTAGAACCATCATTGACCACAATAATACTTTCGGTGTAATTGAGAACACCGTCAATAACCCTCTTAAGGGTTTTCTCATTGTTGTAGGTAGGTATTAAAACGCATATTTTCTTTTCAGAAATTGCATTTTGTACTTCAGCAAGGGACATTTTTTTATTTTAAAGTGGCTCTTTCCGCCTCTGTAATGGTTTTGGATTGTATAGCAAACCTCTTGATATAGCCTTTTAAAGCTGTATTTTGTTTGCTGTAATTATTCAACAGGAAAGCTTTATCATCCTTCAGGCTTCCACGGTATCCTACAATTTTCGGAATGTTTTCCTGTACGCTTAGTCTGATCAGACGAAGCTCTGCATTATTAGGATTACTTTTGATAACAGCTTCAAGGCTTGTTGCGCCTGTTTTTACCAATGATTTTCTGTTGCTTTTTGCAATTTTGGCCTCCATGATCTTTGCTGCTGCCTTGTATCCTACAGTGACGGCATCCGAACCGGATTGTTTTTCTGCAGTTTCAATGAAGCTGGTAGTATTGGTATTAGATTCATTGGCTTTAGCATAGCTGTTTCTCAGTGTTTCAAGATCAGACTGAAAGAAAAAAACAAATGCTGCTATGAATGAGAAGATTAGTTTCATGATGTTATTTTTTATAGCTTACAGACAATTTCAATGCAATAGTCTCGCCAAAAGAAGTTGTATTTTTTACTTTAACATCTTCTTCATTTTCAGCAATATCCAGTTGAAGTACCAGATCAGGAGTCTCAAAAGGATTGATAATCGCCATGAATTTTACATTAGAAGCTGTTTTCAGGAATAATTTTGAACCTGTAAATTCTTCAGTCAATTCCTTAATAATTTGCATCATACAAACACCGGGAGTTACCGGATTTCCAGGAAAATGTCCTTTAAAAATCTCGTGGTCCTTATTCAGGTGGATGTGAGCGGTAAACTTTCCGTCTTCTGTTTTATCGTATGATGTTAAAGTATAAAAATCTGTAAGAATGGTTTGCATGATCTTATTTTTTAAGATTAAATGTACACTGCACTGGTCTGAAAAGACGTTTATGGCTGTACATGTTTTTCCTGTGGGAAATTATTCTGTTTCGGTTATTTGAAATAGTTTTATATTGATCTTAAAGTCTTTGTGCTGTAGATTTAAGCTATCCGCGAAGATAGGTTTTTTTGCATCAAAAGTGAAATCGATTTTCTCCCTGTTGCTTTTGGTGTAAACAATCTCTTTTAATAAACCGTTCTCCCTGTTGAAAAATAAATAATACCTCTTATTCTCCATTTTTGAAAGATAGATTTTAGCATTGCTGTTTTCAAAGCTTTCACTGACTGGATATTTTCTTTTTAGAAGTTGCTGAAAATCGTTTTTCAGAAAATTGATGACTATTTTTTTATCCAGATCAGGAAGTACATAGTTCAGTTTGAAGTCATTCTCAGAAACTTCGAAATCAATCAATTTATTTCCAAAATCTGAAGTTAAAGCAACGCGATGTGTTGTTTCATTCAGTTTTTTGATGATCAGAATTCCGCTCACATGGTTTTTATAAATATCCATCTGGCATTTGTAGACATAATCTTCACCGGAAGAAAAGTATAAATTTTCAACCACTTTCTCAGAGGAAGAAACAGGCTTTACATCTGCTAACTGATATGTTTTACAGGAGACTGCCAATATCAGAATAAGGCTATAAAGAAAACTCTGACGCAGGAATGGAAGCATTGATCTTTGTATTTTTGAAAACAATATTCGTAGTATCTCCGGAAGCCTCAGTCATATTTACCTGGGAAACTGTAGATTGGTTCTTTGGGAAATAAAGCTCAATCTGTTTGATGTATTTCAACAGCTGTGATGTCTTGGGAATAAACTTCGCCACATTGTAATTAACGTTTTTAAAATACGTTACGGTGAACTCCGGATCATTGAACATTGTTCCGTTTGAACTTCCTACAATCAGTTTATTGATTTTTTCAAATGTTTTGCTCTTGGCATCTACAGAAGATTTTTTCCCCTGATCATTGATGAAAATTTTATTGCTTTTAAAAACAATACTGTACTGATAAGGCTTGGTATATCTCCAGCTCAGCATATTGGGAGTCTGTAAAGACATTTTCCCGTAAGTAACAATGCTTTTATCCAGGAAATCCATTTTTTTGGTCTGGGTAAAATCACTCTGCAAGGTTTTAATCTCTTTTGTCTCTGAAGAAACCTTCGATACAAATGCTTTGGCTTCAGCTCCTGACATTGCTGTGTTTTGTGCAAAAAAGAACCCGGAAACCAATAAGAATGCCCCGAAAGCAATATTTTTAATCATTTCTATTTGAATTTATAACTGTATCAACAGTAAAGGTTGAATATTTTTTATCCTCCAAAAATACTAATAAATCTTTCAGCACCCGAAAGGTCTTTTCCGAAGTATCGTGAAGAAGGATAATACTCCCATTTTTCAGGCCTTTGGTTACTCTGTTATAGATCTTCTTTTCGTCATCAGTGATGGTATCTAATGATCGGACATTCCAACCGATGCTTATTTTATTTGTCTTTTTGATTGCTTTTGCAATATTGGGATTCGTTACCCCGAAAGGCGGCCGATAGAGGCCAGTTTCAATATTTCCTGCATTTTTCATGACTTCATCACATTTTTCAATTTCCTCTATCATTTTTGAAGTCGATAAAAACCCTGTAGAATTGGAATGTGATAACGTATGATTTCCAATGGTATGACCTTCTGCAATAATCCTCTGAAATGTTTCAGGATATTTTTCAATCTGTTTTCCTATACAGAAAAAGGTTGCTTTTACCTGATGTTCTTTAAGCAGGTCTAAAAACTTTGGAGTAAATTCTGTAGGCCCGTCATCAAATGTAAGAGCTACTTCTTTGATTCTGGTTCGTTTATGGGTAATGCTGTTCACAAAATATCCCAGTCCGATATCAAATGAACCCCAAACGACTACAGCAGAAAAAGCAAAAAAACAAAACAGATACACCCAAAAGCTTCCATGGAACGCATAAATAAATACGTTGCAGAAAAGATAGAACAGGATGAAGAGATAATGTTTCATTGCTGACTGTTTTTTATTGTTAAACTTCCAGGATTTATACCCATTCTGCCATTCTGAATGTAGCGAAGTGAAATGAAGAATCTATCATATAAAAGCAGAGATTCTTCCTTCGTCAGAATGACAGCAGTACTGCTTTGGTTGTAAGAAAGTCACTATTGACTTTTCAACAATTATGCCTTTTCCAATAATACCAGACTGTGATCATGACCTCCCAGATGATTGTAAAGAAGAACATTCTTCACGTTTTCTTTTTTCTGAGAATTGATCATCATGATTTCAGGGATCTGCTGTTCCTTAAGGATATGACAAGCCATAAACGTTGAAAAACCACTTGCTGTATTGAATTCTCCACTCAAATGTTTATAATACAATTGTGATGAACTTGGAAACAGACCCATTGCTTTTGTATAATATGTATCTGATTCTGCATCTCCGCTAAATCCTAAAATAACCGCATCAATATCATGAGATGGCAGATTGTTTTGAGTTAAGAAATTTTGGATAAATTTCTGTACTTCATTCAAATCGACTTTGCTGCTGATCTGAATATTTTTAAGCTTAGCATAAGAATTTTCAGTTTTATTTTTTCCTACCACAAAAAAGCTGGCTCCTTCACCCCAGATTACTCCATTGGTATTGGAATTTAAGTAGTCGGCAGGAAGATCTGTCTCTTTTTTGATAGTATTATTCAAACAGTACAATTCCATTGTTCTATCCGTCTGTTCATCTGTGGAGCCTACCAGAACATTTTCTGCTTCCCCGTCATTAATCTGAAGCTGAGCATCCAGTAATGAAAATTCCAGTGAAGAAGAAGTATTTACATAGGTGAAATTATATGCATGGCACTGCAATCCCAACGCAATCTGTCCTGCTACCGTGTTGTGAGTAGACTGGATGAAAAAGGTGGGTGTAAGGAACTCTTCCTGATTATCAATCACATTTTTCAGGAACTTTTCAGAATCTTGTGAGCATCCCATTCCGGTTCCTACAATGATGGCATCCGGCTTTTCAATTCCAGCCTCCTTTAATGCATAATGAGATGCTACGGAACTCATTTTTACTGTTTTAGACATTCTTCTGATCATTGCAGGCGGAATGAACTCTTTGTAATTGGGTTCTATTGCCTTAATGATATTTGAAGAATTCTCTGGAGTAAGGTTCTGAAGAATATTTTCGTTTAATGTGTCCTGAACTGAGATACAGGATGCACTGTTGATGTATACTGCACTCATGATTTTGAGAAAATTAAGGTAGAACAGTTTCCTCCGAATCCAAATGAGTTGGAAAGCACATGATTGATGTTTTTCTTTTTCAATTCAGTAACAGGAGTAAGGTCAAACTCTTCCATTTTTGTTTTAAAATTCAGGTTCGGGAAAATCAGGCTGTATTGCATGGCTAAAATTGAAAATACAGCTTCAATTCCTGCTGCCGCAGCCAAAGTATGACCTGTAAATGCTTTCGTAGAGCTGAATTCAGGAACTTTGTTTTCTCCGAAGATTCTGATCATGGCAATTCCTTCAGATAAATCATTATTAGGAGTCGCTGTCCCGTGAACGTTGATATAATCTATATTTTCTTTTTCCAATCCGGAAATCTTAAGGGCTTGCTGCATGGCTAGAAATGCGCCCTGTCCGTTTTCTGAAGAAGCGGTCTGATGGTGTGCATCATTGGCATTTCCATATCCGGAAAGATAAGCAAGAACCTTTTTGTTTTCTTTTTTGACAATTTCTTCGGACTCAAGCACTAAGAAAGCGGCGGCTTCCCCAAGATTCAGTCCTTTTCTGTTATTGTCAAAAGGAGTATTGTAAGAGTCGGTAAGAATCATCAGGGTATTGAATCCATTCAAAGTAAATTTTGAAAGAGAATCTGTTCCTCCGACAATCACACGGTCCAAAACTCCGTTTTTGATCAGTTTAGCGCCCATCATAATTGCATTGGCAGCTGATGAACAGGCTGTACTGATAGTAGAAACCATCCCTTTTAATCCCAGATAATCAGCAATAGCCAATGAGGAATTTCCGGCATCGTGGGCGTCAATATATTTTTGCTTTTCAGGAAAGTCTTCGTAAGAGTAGAAATATTTTTCGGTAATATCCATTCCTCCGACACTGGTAGAAGAAATAAGCCCGGTTCTGCAGCTGTTGATATCTGATATTCCGGCACTTTCTACGGCTTCTTTGGCGGCAATCATTCCCAATAAAGAGGTTCTTGTTATATTATTGTCTTCATCAAGGTGAAGTTTCTCTACAAGCGCTTCATTGGTTAGTTTTATCTCACCGGTTTTAATGATTCCGGCATGGCGGGTTTCAAACATTTCGATATCTGAAATACCATGTTTTCCGGATTGTAATGAAATAAAATTTTCCTCCACATTGTTTCCGATGGAGGAAATGATGCCCATTCCTGTTATGGCAATTTTTTGACTCATTAATTAGTTTTTCTTGAATTATTTAACGCAATGGACAGAAAAGATTTTTATTGTATTCTTCTCTGATAACCCTGCGTTTAAATAATAATTATTTTGTTCTGTTGTCCTCGATGAATTTAGCCATCGTATCGATAGATTGGAAGATTTCCTTTCCTTTTTTAGGATCAGCTAATTTTATCCCGTAGTCTTTATCAAGAAGAACAATCAATTCCAAAGCATCGATAGAATCCAGTCCTAATCCTCCTCCGAATAACGGATCAGTATCTTTGATTTCTTCTACAGATACATCTTCAAGGTTAAGAACTTCAATAATTTTGTGCTTCAATTCTGTTTTTAAGTTTTCCATAATTAAGTTGTTTATCAGTGTTTCAGTATATCATAAAGATCATTACATCATTGCACTGTTATATTGTTACATTTTTATAAGGTGAGCAAATATACAAAAGCTTTGTAATTTTCCTGATACAATTCTACCCAGCCACACAATACTTTGTCAGCCTTGCCGGACTGCAGGATTTGTTCAGAATAATCATTCAAAAATTTCTCATCAAATTCATCCAGCACAAAAAAAGCATTTTCTGTCTGCATTTTGTGCTTAATGCTGATTTCGCCTACACAGATATTGGGTAAAGTGTAGACAAAAACTGCAGGACTCGGATAAAAGTTATCCTGGTCATTGATGCTTTCCTGATATTTGAAATCGGTATCCAGACTGGATGATCTGTTGGCAAAAACAATAGCTGTTCTGCTGTGATCTTCGTTTTTCAAAATAGTTTCTGCGGAAAGAAAAGCCAGTTTACTCAAATTATCCATTTTATGAAATTTAGGATAGCTGAGATCTAAACTTTTATACGCTTCTTTGGCAAATTCCTGAAAAGTTTCGCTCTGGCTTTCAAAAATAAGATGTCCGTCAACAGTTATTTTTGAATGTTCTATGGTACAGGTGTTTGTTTTCTTCATTACATTCAATTTAACATTTTTCCAATACAATAGCCGCATTACAGCCACCAAAACCTGAAGCGGTCTTTAGAATATATTTAATTTCCGCAGTTTGGTTTTCTCTGATGATATTCAAAGGCTGGGTAACTCCCATTTCTTCAAAATTCTTCGAGGGAAGCAGAGTACTATGAAGGGCACTTTCCATAGAAATAATGCTTTCCAAGAGTCCGGATGCACCAAGGCAATGTCCATAATATCCTTTCATACTGTTGAGCGGAATATCCTGAAGATCCATTCTGTTGAAAGCGATGGCTTCCATTTCGTCGTTATATAAAGTAGCCGTTCCGTGAGCAGAAATAAAATCAATCTGTTCTGAAGAAACCTTCGCTTCTGTCATTGCATTTTTTATACTGGCATATAAACCGTCACCCGTTCTTGAAGGGCCGGAAATATGATTGGCATCATTCACGGCAGAGTCTCCCAGAATTTTAAAACTAAATTTTTCGTTTTTTGGGATTCTTCCTTCGTCAGAATGACAACCGGTTACATAAGCTGCAGCAGCACCTTCACCGATGTTGATCCCGTCCCTGTTTTTATCATAAGGTTGGCAAGGCCCGGAGCCAATAGCCTGAAATGAATTGAATCCTGAAATAACAAATTCAGAAAGCTCATCACCTGCAATCACAAAAGCATCCTTATATTTTCCTGCCTGAATCATATTTTTGGCAACAGAAATCGCCATTACCCCAGAAACGCAGGCATTGGAAACGATGATTGGTTTTGTTTTAAATCCAAAAAAATCTGCAATTTTTTCTGCTAATTTTGATAAATAAACGCCTTCCGGTAATTCAGACTGGTTTTTTAACAGGCTGATATTTCCTTTTGTAGTGGAAAGGATAAAAGCGGTGTCTTCTGATATAGAATGCTTCTCAACAAGAGGCAGTAAGCTTAAAAGAAGCATCTTTTCCAGTCTTGTGAAATTAATTGTATTCTGAGTAAAGAATCTGTTGAATTCTTCATCCAGTTCGTCAGAATCAATCATAGAAGCATAAAAAGGATCCTGATTGTCTATGATTTTATGTAAAGCAACTCCAGACTGTCCTTCTGAAAGGGCTTTCCAATTGGAATCAATATTGAAGCCCAACGGCGTTACACAATTGTAGTCTGTAATGTAAATTTCCTTCCTCATGATAATCCCATTTTATCTTTCCAGTTTTGAAAAAACTCCGGATTGTACAGGCATAAGCTTCCGTTGCTATCAAGAAAAACCTGAATGGTTTCACCACTGCATACCAATTGATCTTCCTGATTGAAAAGCTCATATCTGTAGATAAGCTTAGCAGAAACAGAGTTGATAAAAGTAGTTACAATTTTGAAGGTTTCTCCATATTTTAAAGGAAGAAAATGCTCGCAGGTACTTTTTACGATAGGCGTTACAAATCCTGCATTCTGAATATCAAGATAGGTAAGACCGTGCAGACGCCCGAAAGCTTCTCTTCCGTCTTCAAAATATACGATATAATGCCCATGCCAGACAATTCCCAACGGATCTGTCTCGTTGAATCGTACTCTTACTTCTTCAGTACAGGTTAATATGTTTTCTTTAGACTGCATTTTGTTTTTTTTCGTAAAAAATGGAAATGGCTACGGTGGCAATATAGAATAAGAAGAGGAAAACCAGTTCTTTGGCAATTCCGCCAATTCCGCTGTTTCTTAAAATAATATCATAATAGGCGTTCAGTCCCCAGTTCATAGGAGAGAATTTGGCTACGGTCTGCATGAATTCCGGCATTAAAAATACAGGAACCCAGATTCCGCCAATAGCAGCCAAAACCACTACAGACGTTGCTCCAAATGGGGCAGACTGTTCCTGTGTATCGGCTATAGTTCCTAATAAAACTCCAAATCCGATGGCAGCCAATCCTGCAAACAGCGTTACTGTTATCAGCTGGAACATTTTTCCGGATACATCAAAAGCCGGAAGATCCATATAAGGGAAAAGATAAATACCTACAGCAACCATCAATAAAAACTGAATGATACAGATGATCAGATACGTAAATGTTTTTCCTAAAATATGGACAAAATAAGGCGTAGGGCTTATTCTTGCTCTTACACTTGTTCCCTGACTTTTTTCTTTTACCAGATTGATGGATAAAGGAACTACAATAAAAAAGATCGCAAAAAGCGTCCATGCAGGAACATTATGCTGAACAGAATTCGGCATTACGTCCATTTCTCCTTTTTTGGGTGTGATTTCTTTAAAGCTGATGAGGTTTTTATTTTCATCAAGATTTTCGGTAGTTCCCAGCTGCTCCTGGAATGCTTTGTAAATCTTTTTATTTTCAATTTCAAAAACCATTTTATTCACAGAATTCATCACAGAGTTCTTGAATCCGGCATTGGTAGCAGGGTCAAAGTACAAATGAATTTCTTTGGTTTTGGGAGCTGCTGTTTTTACTTTTGCAGAATCTCCTTCCAGTCCGAAAGAACTTACAATGGTCTGAACTTTAGAATCAATATTGGAATTTAAATCTTTCGTTAAATTTTCCGGAATGACAATCGCCATCTGATAATCTCCGGAAAAGACCGCATCCTGAGCAGATTTTTCATTGAAATTGGTTAGCAGCTGGAATGTTTTGCTGTTTTCCAGTTCCGCTTTTATATTTTTTGAAACTTCAGATTTGTCCTGATCAATAAAAATGATCGGAATCTTTGATCCTTCAAGGTTTTTAAAGGTAGAATCCTGAATAAGGGTAATGGTTACAATCAAAAGCAAAGGCATCACAAAGATGATGACGATTCCTCCAATATCTCTTTTTAGCAGAAGAATTTCCTTAATAAAACTTCTCCACAGTTTATACAACAACATCTCTTAATTCTTTTCCGGTTAATGAAATGAAAACGTCTTCAAGATTTTCAGCATTGGCAATCTGTGAAACAAGCTCTTCAGGCGTTCCCACAGCGTGAATTTTTCCATGGTCTATAATGGCAATTTTTGTACAGAATTCTTCCGCTTCCGAAAGGTGATGGGAAGTATAAATAATGCAGGTTCCCTGTTTGTTTAAATCTAAAAGATAGTCAATAATTGCTTTTTTAGACTGAACATCCACACCTACTGTTGGTTCGTCAAGGAATAAAACTTTAGGATTATGAAGAGTGCCGGCGATGAGGTTGCAGCGGCGCTTCATTCCTCCTGAAAACTGCCCTACCTGTTTGTTTGCAAATTTTGAAAGTCCCATGATTTCCAGAGAATCATCAATTGCTTTTTTGAGCTGGTTGTGTTTTAAACCATACAGACTTCCAAAAAACATCAGGTTTTCTTTAGCAGTAAGGGTTGGGTATAAAGCATATTCCTGAGGAACAATTCCGATAATCTGTCTGATTTTAAAGCCGTCTTTCTGTGGTGATAATCCATTGATGGTAAATTGTCCTGACGTAGGTTTTATGAGTCCTGAAAGCATAGAAATCAGTGTTGTTTTTCCGGCTCCGTTGGGCCCGAGAATTCCATAGATTTCATTTTTGCTGATGCTCAAAGAAATATCATTTACAGAAAACTCATCAGAATTTTTGTATTTCTTGTATAAGTTTTTGATCTCAATCATATTTTCTGCCATATCAGATCGCTTTTCTCAGTTTTTTATAGAAAGCTTCTTCCAGATCTGCAATGTGCAGCATCGTTTTAGAAAGTTCGTTATAGATATTGCTTTTTGAGTTTCTGTTTTTGTAAACACGGGCAATATCCACTGCAAAGTCTCTCCAAAGATCACCAATAGAAGTAATTTCTTTTGATAATTCCTTCAGCTCATCATTTTTAAGAATAACGGCTGCTTCCTGCAGAAATGCACCATAGATAAATCTGAAGCCTCCGCCTCCGGTTCCAATTTCTTCCTGCATTCTGATCAACTGCCCCAAATAATGGTTAGTTACTTTTGTGCCTTTCTTTTCTGCCCATTTCGGGATACTTTTGGCTACCCATCTCATGGCTTTTACTCCAATAAGAGGTACGGGTGCCAGCATATTTTTACAGGTGTCTTTAATTCCTTTTTTGATGGCTTCTTCAAGATTTACATTTTCCGGAACATAAACAGGGTAGTACATATGTCCTTTCGGAGGAAGTGCTCCTTTTGCATATCTTACTTTTTCCAGTTCAGCTTCGGAAAGGGAGGTTGTATAATCCATTACCGGATCACTGATCAGGAATTTTCCGTCTTCTTTTCCATACACCACAAGGTTGTGGGCATTGAAGTGGAATTTATATTCTTCAGGAAAATAAGTAAGGTTGAAAACTCCCACCTGAAGTCCGGTCGGAATATTTTGTTCCAGATTTCTTTCAAGAGCTTTTTGAGCATCTTTAGGATTGGAGAATTTTTCTCTTTTGATTTTAATTCCTAGTCTTTTGGCTGCTTTACTGAAAATAGCGCCCGGCATCGGACGATAGCTGAAGCCCGGAGCAAAATTCACCTTTAAAAAAGGAAGATAGACAAAAAACAATCCTGAACCGATCCCGAAGATCATAGGTTCGCTCAGTTTCAGGCCTTTATTAAGCAGTAGATTAGAAGCAACACCGTTTTCGCAATGCGCAGTCTGATGGTGTTCAAAGTTTAATTTCATTTGCAGATTGTATCTTTTCATTGGTCAAATGGAACGGGCAGTATTTCTGGCCCATTTCATTTATTTTCCGTTGAAGTTTTTTAATTCATCCACTGAAATACCGAATGCATCGGCATATTTTTTCAGTACATTTTCGCTTAGTGTTTTAAATACTTTGGGTTTAAAATGTCTTTTTACCCTCCATTGCCACATTCCTACATAAGAAGCAAGGACTCCCAGATCCATTTTGTTCAGTTCCATAAAATAGGCAATAGGACTTGCTACATTATGGGCTACATTTTGTTTTGCTTCCTCAATTCTTTCATAGATAAGCTCCATAGATTCATCCAGTGCAGCTTTCTTGGCATCCCAGCCTGTACTGTTTGCTGTGGTGTAATTGTCGTTCTCATCCGTCACATACAGAACTTCTGTCATGTTGGCAGACTTAAGGTTACTTTCGTCTTGAGGCAGGTCTTGTTTTTTCATCTAAATAATGTTCATTTTTTTAGATTACAGATGGGAAATATTCACCTGTTTTTTGATTCTTTTATCAGGTGGCTAAAATAGTGAAAATACATTATATGGTTATCGTAATTCGAAAATCAGGTATTATTACCTTTCAAAATATAACTATTCATTAATTTAATATTTGAAATGTATAAAAAAGTTATGTTAAATTATAAATATTGTTAAAAAAGCTGATGATTAATCGTATTGTGTTTGATCTTTGGTTAATTTATTTATATTTGTTTGTCTCAATAATTAAAAAACTAATAAAAACAAAAACCATGAAAAATTTAAGACAACTTACAAAAAATCAATTGAAAACTGTAAAAGGAGGTTTAACTGCTTATATTTCGTGTGCTAACGGTACGAATGGCCAGATACGTAATGTAGGGGTTAATACTGATATTGCAAGCTCTGCTGAGCAGATTTGCGGAGGTAATGATTATGAAGTTATTATCTAAAAATACTAAAGCTTCAATTAAGAAATATGCTGTTTAGATCCTAAGCAGCATATTTTTTTGTGTTTCTCCCTGACCATCAGAGTTTCACGGATTTCTCCAATGTTTCACGTGAAATAATTCATCTTATGATGAGGTTTTGTAAGTGTAATTTATTGGTTATCAATTGCCTTTCGAAAATATGACAAGACAAATGAATTACCTGAATTTTCACAAATCCATTTAAGATTAATATTTAGAACAAAAAAAGCTGCACGTTTTGTACAGCTTTTCTATATTTATGTTCAATTGATCTTTAGGATTTTACTTCCTGAATAAACAGGTTGATTTCCGCTCTGATTAATAATTCATCATTATTAAAAGTTTCACAGAAAATGTGGCAAATATTCTCAAACTGTGAAATAAGAGAGGCTTTGGAGATGATTTTATCATTCACTTTTGGAAGTCCAAATATCTCAATCTTCTTGATGTTGGTAATGAACCCGATTACTTTTGTATCTGCTTCAGGATTCTCGAAGAAGCTTTGCCCAAGGATAGATGAACAGGTTTGTGCCAGGTTTTCAATCAGTCCGGCTTCTGCCAGTTCATTGTTGTGAACAAAGATATTATCTTCTTTTATTTCAAAGGAAGTCACTACTTTTTCTTTGGTCAGTTCCAGGATATAGTCTGCCATCAGCATCGGTTCACGATGCGGTAAAAAGTTATGTATATTGATGATATTCTCTTCCTTTATTTCCATTTCCAGTTTATTTTACAGCGGTTTTCATTTGAGATTTTGCAATCACTTCACCGTTTAATTTTGTAACGATATCCACAAGGGTTACTCCCATTACTTCATTGAGGATGGTTACTTCAGATTTCAGCTGATCTCCTACTTTAGGCAGTGTTTCCGCTTCAAAAGATTTAATGGCCCCGATATATCCTGTAGGTGCCTCTTTTCCCAGCAGATAATATTTATATCCTGTATGCAGTGCAACGCTCTGTGCCTGATGTTCAATCAGACCTGATGCCTGAAAGAATCCGTCTTGTATAAAAAGGTTGTCTTCTTTTATTTCAAAACCGGACAGAAGATGGTTTTCAGAATATTCTGATAACTCATGTACCATTACAAAAGGAAAACGCTGCGGAATAAGGCTTTCTACAAAATCTTTATCGGATGTCGGCAGTTTGTTTTCCATTAGCAAACCGTTAATAAAGCACAAGAATAAGCGAATCTTCCACTTTCAGGAACACAAAGAAGTACTTTTTCTCCTTTTTTCAAAGTTCCGGAATTCATTAATTCTTCAAGAGCAATAAATATTGATCCGGCTCCGATGTTTCCAACCTCAGAAAGGTTATAGAACCATTTCTCTGCAGGGAAATCCATTCCTTTTTTAGCAAACTCTTCTTTCAGTCCGTCTTTAAAGTAGCCTGAAGAAATGTGAGCCAATACGTGGTCAATTTTTTCGGGATCCAAATTGTGCTTGTCAAAAGATGATCTTAAACTTTCTGCTCCTTTTACCAGGATGTATTTATCAAGAATTTTAGTGTCTTGTTTGATAGCGAAAATAGACTGTTTTAACCATTCATCAGAAGGGTAATCTGCCCAGGATTTCAGGCTTCCGTCTTCCAGCTTATCGCATCCTGCATACATGCAAGCTTCAATTTCGTGAGCATAAGAATAGAAATCAATGAATTCTACTCTTAAAGAAGTACTGTTTTCTCTCGGTTTATTTTCTAAAAGAAACGCACCTGCTCCGTCAGAAAGCATCCATCTCAGGAATTCTCTTTTGAAAGCAATAATAGGTCTTTCTTCCAGTAATTTTAAATTTTCAGCCTCATGGTTGAATTTATCAGCAGTCATCCATGCAGACATTCTTTCGGAGCCTGCACACACTGCATTTTCCTGTACGCCTGCTTTTACAGATAGAAATCCATAGTTCAGGGCATTCATTCCAGAGTTGCAAAGACCTGTTGAAGTATTAATTTCAATAGATTTTCCGATGTTCAGTTCACCATGTACCATAGAAGCGTGAGACGGCTGTATCTGGTCTGGTGAAGTAGTTCCTACAGATAATAACTTCATGTCTTCCTTTTTGAAGTTTTCATCAAAAAGTCCTTCAATTGCTTTTGCAGTAAGCTGCGCATTAGAGTGTGTAGGATTTCCTTCTTTATCTAAAGCGTAGTATCTGGTTGTAATTTTATTATTTCTTAGGATAAGTGATTTTGCTTTAGATGGCGCATCATTGATAAGCCCAAGATAAGTCTCCATTTCATCATTCGCTACCGGCTCATTGGGTAAGTATTTTGATGCTTTTGTTATAAATACGTCGTACATTCTATTTTAAATTAATTCCTTGTAAATATCTTTTTTGTTTTTGTCTTTTAAACCAAAATATAGGGGTTGTAAGCAGGTGTAAAACCAAAACGACAGGTGAGATAATCCATATCGCTGCCATCAAATATACCTTAAAGAATTTTATCAGCAATGGACGTTTCTCTTTTTTCTTGATAATCAGGTTAGACCACACTGTAAAAATTTTATTTCCTACCTTTTCTACCCTTACGAGAAACGCGCGGATTTCAATGGCTCCGTTTTTCACAAGATCCGGCTGCAAATTATTGAGATCATTATTCTTAAAATGTCTTTCAATAATCTCGCCATACTTTACCGATCCTATGATTTCCTCATCAGAAACCCCTGCAGCGGGAAGCATTCCTGATTTTTCTTTCTGTCCTGTTGTAAGCCAGCGAAGAATAGTCAGTACACTTGTATAATTGTCGTGCCTGTCAACCAATGCAATATTTCCTACAAGCTTAGCCTGTAAATCTCTTAAGTATACTTTTAATTTTTCCTGGGAAAGCATCCACATATTTCTGGTTCCGGAGATGGTGACTACAGGAGTATCTTTAAGAATACGTGACGCATAATCACTCTTTAAGAACGAAATAATAGGAATGGATGGTGTGAGATACCATACCTGATATCCAAAAAGAATAAGGTCATACTTTTTGTTCAGAATTTCTTCTGAAGGCGGAAGGATTTCTTTGGGAATCTGTAAATAAGATTCAGGAAAAGTATTGAAAAAAACATCACCCGGCCATGGAAAAGGAAAATCTTCTTTGAGCTGAATGTTGTAGTACGTAATATCATAAGCTTCCTTTCGAGCATCAAAAGGTTTGGCTATGTTTCTCACAATATCTTCAAGTTGTCCGGTTTGTGAATAATATATGACAAGTATATTTTTCTTCATTAGTTTTCTTTAGCGTTTACAAAAATATGTTTTTCATATGTATTATTTAGTGTTAAATACTTTTAATGATTCAGAACTAAATTCCAGTGCATAATTATCATTTTCAGGCACCGCATTTTTCGTATTGACAAAAATGATTTTTTCAGGAAGATCCTGGATATCATTCCATGTGAAGCTATCATTTGAGACCAATAGCACATCAATCTTCTTATTCACCTCCGAAAGGTCTTTTATATACTGGATCTTTCTTCTTTTTACCAGATAGCTATGAGCAGCCGTTGCTCTTTTATCATCATTTTTTATCAGAGAAAACACTCTTCGGCTTGCTTGGTATAAGGTTAATAAAGCGTCTTTCTGTCCGAAATCATCAGCTATATGAAGAATGTTGGCATCATTGGGTATGTGCTTATTAAGCTCGAAATATACTGATTTATTTGCATTAAAGTCTTCTTTTACTTCTTTTACCACTTCAGCGTCTTTATAAAGATAGCTCAGGAATAATTTACTTTTAAAATAATTCTCATCCTCTATCTCTTCTCTCAGCTTTGCAAATTCTTCTCTGAAATAAGCATTGATCTTTTTGGTTCTTTCAGAATAGTTTTTGCCGAAGCTCATATCGTCTTTGCTGATTCTGTTTCCTACCTTTACGGTAATGCTTCCATCGTAAATAATGAAATCTCCTTTCGGCAATACTTCTGAGTTTCCATGAATGTAAAGAGGCAAGATGTCTAACCCGAATTGCTCAGCCAGATAAAATGCACCTTTATGAAATCTCTTCACATCATTGGTATATGAACGTTCTGCTTCGGGAAATACCACAAGAGAGTATCCCTGTGCAATTTTTCCTTTCAGTTGAACCATCCCATTTTCGATTCCTTGTGAGACGGGATAAAATCCAAGTGCCTTTACCAGTTTTCCAAAAACAGGAGAATCGTATACCCAGTCATTCACCAGATAAATAATTTTGTGGGTAGCCATTGCAATAGCCAATGTATCCAGGAAAGAGGTGTGGTTGGCAATAATAACGGCAGGTTTGCTGAAATCTTCAGCTGTATTTTTAATGACCTTCTTCTTTACAAATGGATTAGAATAAAGGACAGAAGTTAAAAATTTAGCTAAAATAAGTTTGATCATATTCAGCATTTTCCCTTGGGAATTTTTCACAAAGAAGCTTCCGAAAGCTGAAAATAGAAGTCCACCAAGTCCGTAATATAAAAATGATAAGACCGAATTCAGTAATAATCTCAACGTAATCGGAGAAAGCCCTTTTTTTGCCCGGTTGGTAATGAATAACCTGAACCAGAAAGGGTATAGGGTGGAGGTAATGATAATTACGGAGAACATTCCTATCAATGCAACCAAAGCTAAAGAGTGCAGAGCAGGATGCTTAGCAAAGATCAAAGATCCAATAGAAAGGATAGTAGTGAAGACTGCAAGGATAATGGAAGTTCTGTAAGTAGGTAATTCATTTTTTCCTGTAGTGTGCTCTTTTTGCATGGCTTGGGTAAGGAAAATACTGAAATCGTCTCCTACTCCAAACACCAGGGTACACACGACAGTACTGAAAATATTTAATTCTAAACCTAAGAAATAAAGAATTCCTGCCGTTACAACTCCCGTTAAAACAATCGGGAACATGGTAAGAACGGTTAATTCAAAATTTCTGAAGAATACAATAATCGTCAGAACAATGGCTAAAAGAGAATAGTTGATGAGTGTATTGAAATCTCTTTTCAGCAGACCCAGGAAATTTTCATTCATCTGCTGGCGGTCAATGGCAATAGCATCATGTTTCTTTTCAATATCTTTAATGAAGGCATCCCGTTTCTTTTCGTCTACTTTTACCACATTCGAAACCGTGTAAAAGCCATTTTCATTATTCATAAATTCTGAAATCTGGAGCGCTTTTATTTTCTCATAATCTTTCAGAGTTAATGAAGCGTAATTTTTATGCAGTGCTTCATTGAAACTATCAAAAGCAGAACTGTTGAACCCGAATTTGTTGCCGTTGCTGACCAGTTCGGAAAGAGTTTGGTTTTTCTTGGTATCATTCCAGAAACTGTTCCACTTCTCAATCTTTTTTTGCTGGTCTTTTTCTGAAAGAACAATGCTTCCGATAGAATTGTAGCTTAATATTTTACCTTCTTTTTTTTCTTTTTCAAGGAAGCTGCTCAGTTCAGAATTTCTGGTCAATGCCTGTTCTTCAGAGTTTCCATAAGAGATGGTGTAAATGGACTTTGACGTGATATCAGAAAGCTTCTGCAGTTTTGCCTCGCTTATTTTAAGTTCTTTCGGGATATAATTCAGATCACCGATGTCTTCATTGAAGCCTACGTGCCTGAATCCGAACAGGCAGGCAAGAATAATAACGGAACATCCTATGATCAACGGTTTGTTTTTCTCGTAAGGATAAGACCCAATTTTGTCGATGAAGTTCGTATTAAGGTGTTCTCCTTTCTCTTTGGGTTTGTACAACTGAGGAACAATAATTAAAGCTGAAATGGAAGAAAGAATCACTGTAATTGCTGCAAAAAGCCCCAAATCCTTCAATGCTTCAGAACGTACAAAAACCAGGCATAAGAAAGAAACGGCAGTGGTTGCACTACTTAATATAATAGGTTGTGTAATCTCTTTGTAAAGCTCTTCAATATTATTGTTATGCTTATAATGGGTAAGAATGTGCAAAGCATAATCTATAGTAATTCCAATCAGAATGGCACCAACACTTAATGAAATAGCGGAAATCTTATCTTTAATAAAATAAAGAACCAGTAAAGCGAGTAATACGGAAAATACGGTTGGTAAAAAAACGATGATGGGGGTAAAGAAATTTCTGAAATAATAGATCAGAAGAATCAGAAGAACCGTCATAGAAATCACTACTGTATTCTGAATGTCTTTTTTAATCTGCTTTGCATTGGCCACAGCAATCACCGGAGAACCGAAATAACTGATCTCCGTTTTTCCTTTAAACTGTTTATTAATTCCGTTTTTTATCAAATTAAGCTGATCTACAAATGCTTCGTTGGCTTTTGTGTCATTGCTTTTATTTTTAGGATCAATGAAAAGCAAGAGATTTTTACCGTCTTTGGTTACAATATAACTGTCTTCCAGTTTAAAATCTTTACTGATGTTTAAAGCATTCAGTTTTTTGATTCCTAAAAAGGTAAGTCCCAGAGGATCTTTTTTTATAAATTCCTTTGTAACAAGGCTGGTAGGGGAAACCAAAGAAATATAATTGTTCTCTACCTGACTGGCGATGCTGTCTTTTTGAAGTTTGCGGTCAATTTCCTGATAATCACTCTCATTAAGGAATAAAGGTAAATTCTGATTAACAAAATCAAATGTTTCTGAAATTTCATGATCATTCACTTTGCCCTGCACAGAACCGATATATTTCTGTAAAGGTTCTATCTTTTTCAAAAAAGCATCAGCTGTTTCCGAAAGCTGAAAGTTATCTTCGCCGGATCTATTTTCTATGATAACAATAATTTTGTCCGAAAAATTAAGCTGTTTAAGAACTTTGGCGGTAAGATCAGATTTTTCATTTTTTGGAATAATCTGGTTGATGTCTTCCTCAAAATTGATCTTTGATGCAAAAAATAAACATAAAGCAGCCACTCCTAATGCTGTGAGTACAGATAGTATTTTATTTTTGGAAATCAGATAATATAAAAATATAAAAAAGCGATGCATTGCATTTGAATCAAGTCTGCAAATTTAAATTTTTAAGCATTAGATCAAAATAGTTCGAGACAAGTTTTGACTGAAAATCAATAAAATATTCTATTTTTGCAAAAGTTCCCAATTTGAAAAATGTATTTTAAACCACAATTATTATTAAAGAATAAGAATCTGTTTTAGATATGTTGAAAAAAAATGATGAAAAAATAAACGGATTTCTATTTGTAATAGTGCTTCCGTTTCTGTTGTTTTCCATGTCTTACTATGGATTCGAAACCTCCTATGTTTTATGGATAAAATCAGCAGATAAAGCTCCTGATTTTATATTTGAGTCAGTATATGCCTATAGAGTTATTCCCAATTTTCTTAGTGTGCATGTTACTGAAGCATTTACTTTTATAGTAGAAAACCATCTTCCGTTTCTGAAAGCCTTTCTTTCAAAAAGTGGTTCCTATTTTTATCACAGTACTTTTCTTATTAATGTCTTCTTTTTTATGTTGTCCTGTATCATTCTGGATAAAATATTAAAAATGAAGCCTGTAGAACTTTTGATGAATACGCAGGTAAGAAGATTGGTGCATCTGGCAGCGGTTTTCTTTATGGTGATTGTGCAGTATGTACCTACAAATTGTGATTCTATAGCAATTTTCTTTTATATATGGGGTGTTTTTCTCACCCTTAAATATTATCATGAGAGAAAAAAAATAAGCTTAGTCGCATTGTGTGCAGTTGTTTTTGTTTCCACGTTTGTAAGAGAAACCTCATGCCTGAATATTGCTTTTTTTGCAGCTATTTTCCTTGACTGGGATCAATTGAAAAATAAAAATTACACATTCATTAAGGATACAATCTGTGTCATTGGTTCTTTTTGTCTTGCTTATATAGGGTTAAGAATGGCTATTCATCAGACGGCTTCTTTTATGGAAGGAATTTATATCGTTAAAAACTTCACAAGTCCATATAATTTGGCGGGGCTGCTTTTTGGGGTGCTGGGAATTTACTTTACTTATCAATTGTCTTCTGAGGAGAGCTCTAAGCTTGTTCTTAAAAAATATTTATTTTTCTCGCTGCCTTATCTTTTTATGATTACTTTAGTCGGGCTCTTTTGGGAGACCAGGCTTTTTATGCCGCTTATTCTTACGGGAGTAGTGACGGCTTCACACCAGTTTAAAAATTTCATATCATAGCATGAGTTTATTACATCCTTATTTTATAATTGCAATCATATATATGCTGATTTTCAGTTTTCAGGAAGTGTATTCCGGGAAGACTAATAAGCTGGCATTGTATGTTTTGGCTGCATATCTTGTTATTCTTGCGGGTTTTCGAGATGATGTAGGGCCGGATTATGGTAGTTATAAAGGGATTTATATATATTCTGATACGAAAGACTATGTAAGTATTATTTTTGCGGCACTTTCACTTAAAGGAGGACCTCAGATAGTAGAGCTGGAATGGTTATATGTTTTGATCAATAAGATTCTCCTTAATGTTTTCAATGCGCCCTTTTATATGCTCACCTTTGTAGTAGCTGCGCTTGTAACATTTTTTAAAACAAAATTTGCCGAAGAAAATACACATTATCCTTTTACATTTTTGCTTTTCGTTTTTGTTCCCGGATTTTTTATTGGAGAAAGTGGACAGATCAGGCAGAATCTAGGGTGTTTCATGGCGTATTATGCCATACGATATATCAAACAGCGAAGATTGTGGATGTATCTTTTCTGGATTTATCTTGCCGCAGGAATTCATAATGTGTGTTATCTTATGGTTCCTATGTATTGGATTGCCCGTGTTCCGCTTAATAAAATGTGGATGATTCTCTTTATTTTGGCTTCAATTTTTATGTCACCATTTGAAGTTTACAGGTATTTTGGTGATTTTTTAGGAAATTTTGCATCACAAAGTACTTTGGTAGACGGTTTCAATGGATATGTGGATGAAAGTGTGCAAAGATTGAATGGAGGATTTGGGGTACCGGAGGCCATGTTGGCCATCTCCACCTTTTTCCTTTTTGTTTTTGATACCAAAATGAAAGAGAAATATCCTTATTACGAGTATCACAGAAATTATACCGTCATTGGGATCTGTTTCTATTTTATTTTTAGAAATAATCCTATTTTCTCTTCCAGGTTAACAGGGGCATTCCTTGCTTTTACTTATATACTGATTCCGAATACCATGTTTGTGGTTTCTGAACAGGTGAGGAAATTAATTCATGCATTTCTTATGGCCTTGGTTATCTTCAACTTTGTTGTATTCTCATCCTTTAGAAACATTAAAGCAGGTCGATTTACCATAGAGCTTTATAAGAATCATATTCTTCCGTAAGGTCTTTTTTATTTTTATTATTTATGTCTGTTCAGAAAAATAGAATTTTAGTTTTAGATGGTTTAAGAGGGCTTGCTATTTTGTTGGTTTTCCTTTTTCATGGGTATTATATTTGGGATAAAACTTATCCTTTTGGAGATTTGTTTAAGGATAATATTCTTGTAAGATATGGAGATCTTGGTGTTCAGCTGTTCTTTTTAATATCGGGATTTGTGATTCTGATGTCTTTAGAGAAGACTTCGGGTTTTATAAAATTTATTAAAAACCGATGGATAAGGCTTTTTCCGAGTATGTTGATTTGCTCTGCTATTATTTTTATTACAGCAGGCTTTTTCTATGAAAGACCTCTGGGAATACCAGGGTGGAAATCTTTACTGCCTGGGATTTTATTTGTGGATGAAGGTTTATTGGAACGTATTTTTAAAACTGATTTCCCTGTTTTGGAATCTTCATTTTGGTCTTTGTATATAGAAGTGAAGTTTTATGCTATTTTCGGGGCATTGTATTATATGTTTAAAAGAAATCTTGCGCTGCTGGGGATTTTTATCATTTATCTGGTTGCTGTTTCTTATCAGATTTTAGAATTCCACCATTTACTGCCTGCCGGATTGCTTCCATATAAAGCATATATTGGTAATTTTGTGTATTTCGGGTGGTTTGTTTCCGGAGCATTGATCTACATTTATTATAATAACCGGGATAAAAGGTATTTATACGCATTTATTGTTGCTTCCATATGTGCTATGTTTTATATGTACAGACTTCAGGATTCTGTGCGAAACGTGTATCTGATTATTTTGATCCTTATTTTTGTGGGAGCTCTGTTTTGGAAACCCATGGAAAAGTTTTTCTCTATGAGACTTTTTACATTTGTTGGTTTTGTAAGTTATCCTGTATACCTGCTTCATGAGAATATGATGATTTCATGGATGTTGAAGATCAATAGTTATGTTCAGATTCCTTATTGGATATTGCCGATTATTTCTTTCTCTCTTGTAATTCCTGTCGCTTATGTAGTAGCAGAATATCTTGAACCGCCTATTCAGAAAAAATTAAAATCTCTTCTTAAGTAATCAACATTTTATTATCCGGTCGAAGCTTTGTGTCGGCTCTCTAAAGGCTCTTTCATAAAGAAGCTTAAATGAATGATTTTTTTTCGTAAGTTTTAATTGATAAATTTTTATCAATAATATTATTTTTATAAATTGTTTCATGTGTAATTGATTTATGTTATCGTTATTTATATAATGAATTGATATTTTATGTCAAAGGCGTAAGAATTGTATTTGTCTTTGTTTAAAATTCAGTCGCATGAAAAAAACGGTATTAAAAAAAATAGCAGCAATTATTTGCTTAGTGTTGGTGTGTATCTGCTCTACAAATGCCATAGAGTTTAAAAAACAAGAGAATCTGATAGAGAAACGAAGATCAATTTATCAGGATACTATAATTCCCCGAAATTCAGATAATAATACAAAAACAAACACTCAAAAGGTTTATTTTGACGGAAAAGACTGGACGAAAGCTCCTAACAGTTATTTTTTTGATCCCAAACAAAATAGCGAAGGTTTGTATATTCCAGTAAGAAAGGCTTATGTCATGTGGAAATATGACCAATTTCTGGGAGCTTTAGGAGTTCCTCTGGGAAATGTTACCGCAGATGTTCTTTGGGAAGATAATCCGGGGCTCATAAAATCCGGAGCAGGCTATCTTCTGGAGGTATCAGGAACCGGAGAAAATGCTAAAATAAAAGTTCCTATCAACAAATCTAAAGAAGGAAATGCAGTCATAGCATTAAAAATAAATAATGAAATTTTCTGGTCCTGGCACATTTGGGTTACCGATAATCCTGAAAACGGATCTACCTATAAAAGCTTTCCGGGAGTATCAAGACAAAAAAGTGATGGAACAGTAGAGCCTATTCCCGACTCTGAATGGAAATGGATGGATAGAAATCTGGGAGCAATCGGAAGTTCTATCACCGGAACAGAATGGAATAAAAATGGCGGATTGCTTTATCAGTGGGGTAGAAAAGATCCCATTCCTCCATTAGCCTTGAAGGGAAATGACTTCTATGAAGTTTCCGGATCAATAGGTAGAGTAAGACATCGAGGGGCTAAGAACTTAATAGGTGCAATAACGATTGATGATCTTAGAAAATTTGTACTGCTTTCCAATGCGGAGGTGAACAATAATATTAAGCTTTCAATAAAAAATCCGCTGAGTCTTATTTACGTGTATAAAAATGATAATTCAGGGCCTGCCTATTATAATAACAATGCTGCTTTGATGGTCAATTGGTTTGGAAAATCAACTTCTCTTCCGGATTCAAAGCTCTCTGAACTTAATTTATGGTCAGATAATTCTCAGGGGAAAATTGGAATTAATTATAATTTGGATAATAATGCAAGACCCTACAGAGATAAATCTTCTTATGACCCCTGTCCTAATGGCTGGAGAATTCCTTCCATGCTGGTGGCAAATTTAGCCTCTCAGGCATATGTAGACGATATAAGAATAGATTTTTCGCCTTTTGGAGTGAGAACTAATATGGGTAAAAGTACTTTCGAAAATAACAAATACCATGTAATAAAACCTACGGATGCCAATACTCCGGTTTATATGAAAGGTTTTAAATTATACGCCAATACAGGATTTGACTTATCCAACGTAAATGGATTTAATATGGGGATTTTTCCGGGAACTGGGCAGCTGGGATTAACTGTGCATCAGGGGCAATACACAGACCAGCACCATACTGGGTTGTGGACAGCCACCATGATGAAACATTTTGACAGCAGTCCGAATGTTGGGGCAAGAGCCCTGTTTATGGTTCCTGATAAAGGACAGTCTGATGTTTCTGATCCCGCTTTTCCTTCAGTAAAAGGAAGATATTGGTATATGCCATTAGCGGGAGGTGAAACTTCCGGAGCAAACGGATGCAGATGTATAAAAGATCCTTTATATATAGTGAATAATTATGATTTTCCCACCGAATTTATTGAACCTGCAGTGGAATACAGAGAAGGAATCAATAATCCCAATACCTATCAAATGGTAAAAAGTACAACGGCCACCAATCTGGAAATTCCTGTGAGTAAAGCATTCTCAGTACAAAGTGAAATCCTGAATAATGAAGAAATCCTTTCTGGGGTTAATTTTAATAACTTAAAGGCCAATGTTCTTTGGGCAACAAATACAGGGCTAATTAGCAAGGTGGTAATACCGAATAATTCACCGGTTTCATTATCCGATATTTCAAACGTCAAAATTATAGTAACTGTCAATCCAAACCAAAGCGGAAATGCCATAATAACATTGCATAATGGGAATATTGCCAACCCTGTATATTGGAGCTGGCATATTTGGGTTACTGATACGGAAATAGCTTCCAATAAATATACTACAGAACTACCCAATACCGCGGTTACAAACTATGTGAATTACACCGAAAAAGGAGATGTTCTGCAAACCGAATTTATGGATAGAAATCTGGGAGGTACGGAGGCCTTTCCGGTAGTTGCTAATCCTCTTGCTCCCACCACGGATGAGCTATCGAGAATTAGAAATGCTTCAGGACTTCAGTATCAATGGGGAAGAAAAGACCCTATCCCTTCTTTTCAGTATGCTGATGGAACAACCTATAACATATTTTTAGGAAGTACCGCTGATGATGGCTCAGTAAGCTATACCACACTTACGCCTGCTGTCTATAATAATCTGCAGGGAAGTTATATTATACCTTTTAATACATATACCAATGCAGCCAATGCCAATGTTTTAGCCGCTGATAAAATTGCTGATAAAATATCAAAAGTGTTGCTTTTTTCAGTAAGAAATCCGCTGGTTTACATGGTGCCCAGTGCTTTAGCGCCATATAACAGTTCTGCACCCTTATATACCAATGGTACAGACTGGCTGGCCAATGAACCTAATCTGGCTGCAGACCGATGGGGTAGAGCTACTAAAAAATCACCTTTTGATCCTTGTCCGGAAGGCTGGAGAATTCCCGATCTTACAGGGGTTTCCATTACTTCATATCAGGATTTTGGAATTACCCCGTGGTATAAAAAAGATAAAAATGTAGCAACATCCTATACTATTGCTTCAGATTATTTAGGAACAAGAGTGAGGAACTCCACCAATTCTACAATGGGGTATATGTTCAATAACGCTGCTTATCCGGTTGGAAATTATCCTAATTCAGGGTCAAGAGGATTCCGGAGTGTAACAGCCAATCAAACAGCCACAGGAACTTACAATACAATCAATTTTCTGTATCCCGGAATATGGTCGGGAGCTTTGCTGTCAAATTATATAGGAAGACCTATTAACCTGCTTTTTGATGCTGCTCCTACCAATAATCGTATGATTGCCTTTCATGATAATAATGATCCTTATTTTGGAATGAATTGCAGATGCGTAAAAATGAATTTTGATACCAACGGAGAAGAATTGGGGCCAATTCCTAAAAATCAGATTACCTCACTGCCCGCATTCAAGCCTTCAAATAGTTTCAATAGTAAAAAAGTAACGGAAACAAAGCTTAAAGAAAATAGAATAATTTTATTGCCTAATCCGGTAAAAGATCTTTTGTATATAAAAGCTGCCGAAAATAAAATATACCAATACCAGATCTATTCTATTTCCGGACAGCGGGTGCAGGCAGGTAAGTTTGAAGATGGAAAAATAGATGTTTCTAATCTGATTTCAGGAGAATATATGGTGGTCATTAATAATTCCGAAGCTATTATTAAAATCATTAAAAAATAAATTAAATATTTATAGAACATTTATAGAAAGGAAAATAAAATAGTATATAAGTATTTGAAAATTCATAATTTTGGACACACATTAAAGATGATAGGTAAAAAAGGAAAGAAAACAAGTTGTGTTTTCTTTTCCTTTTTTTAATAAAAATTTAGAGAAACACTATGAAGATTAGAAAGATCGTTCAAAACTTTAATATCAAGATTTTTATCTACTTTCTGATAATAATAACCGCTGTTTATACCCTTGCATTTACATGGATATTCAATCTTAAAGATGACGGATATATCTTAGCAGACTGGCTTATCAATTATCAGGATGGCGGTTTTAAAAGAAGAGGACTATCCGGAAGCTTTTTCTTCATTTTGCAGGATCTTACAAAGATAAGGCTCAATTATATCGTTTATTTTTTCCAGTTTTTAATTATTGGTGGTTTTTTTTGGATCTATACCAAATTAATAACATATAAGCGTACAGATTTTCTCTATCTGTCTTTGCTGCTTTCAGCTATTGGGTTTATAGGGCTTTTGAATACAGTAACTTACGTAGGGAAAAAAGAATTTATAGTATTTCTTTTGTTCACCTGCTTCGTCTATCTTTTAGATCATGGTAAACTTTCCGGTGCTAAAGAATATTTATTTTGTGTTTTTCTCTGCATCAGTACATTATTGCATGAAGTAACGCTCTTTTATGTTCCCTATTTTGCTATTGCATTGTATGCGAAAACAGGAAAACTGGAATACAAAAGATACGTAAAATACTTTATCGCTGTAGGAGTTCCCACCTTGCTCATCATGCTTTTCGGTAAAAATGTAAACGAAGGGATGTCTCTTGAGATTTTAAGCAAAAGAGGGGTGCACCCAACCTATGGTATTTTCTATTGGAATATAGACGAAAGACAATATATAAAAGAACATATTAATGAGTACAAGCTTTATTTCATAAGTTTAGCCATCAGTATTTTTCACATTGGGTATTATTTAAAATATCTAAATGGGAGAAAGCTTTTATCTATATTGTTAATAGGTGCATTTTTGTTTTCATTTCCACTTTTTTATCTGGCAATAGACTGGGGAAGATGGATGTATATTCATATGATGCTTATGATTGTACTTTTTACCATTTTACTAAGGAACGGAGAGTCAGTATATACCTTTGAGCCTACTTTTATAAACAAGAAATTTTATATAACATTAGGTATTATAGTCCTTTCATTACTATACAGAGTAGAGATGTCCGGATATGGTTTTACGTTCGAAGGAATACTTTATAGAGCCTTTGTTGCTCCCTTAGAATTGCTAAATAAAATTTGATTATAAAAAGTATATAAATAAAAAAGGTTTACTTTTGCAAAAATTTATAGTTAGAATGTCGAAAAATTTAGTAATCGTAGAGTCCCCGGCAAAGGCAAAAACTATTCAGAAATATTTAGGAAAGGATTTTGAAGTGAAATCCAGTTTCGGGCATATCCGGGATCTTCCTAAAAAAGGAATGGGGATAGATCTTGCTACTTTCAGTCCTGATTACGAAGTTTCAGCAGACAAAAAGAAGTTGGTAACAGAATTAAAGGCTGCCGTAAAGAAAGCCGATATGGTATGGCTTGCATCTGATGAGGACCGCGAAGGTGAGGCTATTGCATGGCACTTAGCAGATGAGCTGAAACTGAAGCCTGAAAACAGAAAAAGAATTGTTTTCCACGAGATTACCAAGAACGCCATTCTAAAAGCAATTGACAATCCAAGAGATATTGATCAGAATCTGGTAAATGCCCAACAGGCAAGAAGAGTGCTAGACAGAATTGTAGGTTTTGAAATGTCACCCGTTTTATGGAAAAAAGTAAAGCCGGGACTGTCTGCAGGTAGAGTACAATCTGTAGCAGTAAGATTAATTGTAGAAAGAGAAAAAGAGATTCGTGAGTTTACGCCAAAGGCAAGTTTTAAACTGGACGGGATTTTTTTAAATAAAACAGAGCAGGAAATTGCTGCCAAGCTGAAAAAAGACTTCGAAAAAGAAGAAGATGCAGAAAAATTCCTTGAACAGGCAAAAACTGCAGAATTTAAAGTACTGAATGTTGAAACCAAGCCAGGTACACGCTCTGCTTCAGCTCCATTTACAACTTCCACACTACAGCAGGAAGCTTCCTCAAGACTTGGCTACAATGTGACCAATACCATGCGTCTGGCACAAAGGCTGTACGAAGAAGGGTATATTACCTATATGAGAACGGATTCCGTAAACCTTTCTCAGGAAGCCATTGAAGGAGCAAAAAGACAAATTATATCAGAATACGGGGCAGAATATTCTTCTCCAAGAAATTATACTACGAAATCTGCTTCAGCACAGGAGGCCCACGAGGCCATCCGTCCTACAGATTTTGGAGTAAAAAATGTAGCTGATGCACAATTAAACAGATTATATCAGCTAATCTACAGAAGAACATTGGCTTCTCAGATGGCCAATGCCAAAATTGAAAAGACCGTAATTGAAATCGGAAATGCATCATTACCCCATCATTTTGAAGCGCAGGGAGAAGTCATTATATTCGACGGTTTCCTGAAAGCTTACGGTATTGTAAAAACTGAAGATGATGATGAAGAAAACAATGATAAATTGTTGCCGAAAGTAAATGTAGGTGAAATATTAAATTATAAAACCATCACTGCTACCGAGAAGTTCACCAGGCCAAGTGCAAGATATACGGAAGCAGGATTGGTGAGAAAACTGGAAGAATTGGGAATAGGTAGACCATCTACTTATGCACCTACTATTCAGACTATTCAGAACAGAGAGTATGTAGATAAGAGAGAAATTGAACCGCATACCCGCGAAGTGATTAAAATGTCTTTAGCAAAAGATAAGATCAAAAAAGTAGTTCTGGAAGAAAAATTCGGAGGAGATAAAAATAAATTCGTTCCTACAGATATTGGAGAAGTCGTAAACGATTTCTTAACAGATAACTTCAGAGAAATTCTGGATTACGGTTTTACGGCAAGAGTAGAAGAAAGTTTTGACGAAATTGCCAGTGGCGACCAGAAATGGAAAGAAATGATGACGAATTTCTACTCAAAATTCCACCCAAGAATTGAAGATGTAGAAGAAAATGCAGACCGTGCTACCGGAGACAGGTTATTAGGAGTAGATCCAAAGACGGGTAAAAATATTCATGCAAGAATCGGAAGATTTGGAGCAATGATCCAGATTGGAGAAACGGATGACGAAGAAAAACCAATTTTTGCTTCATTAATGTCTGGGCAGAATATTGCAACCATTACTTTTGAAGAAGCTCTGGAACTATTCAAATTACCTTTTGATCTAAATGAAGTTGATGGGCAGCCAGTTGCTGTAGGTGTGGGTAGATTTGGTCCTTATGTAAAATGGGGAGAAACTTATATCAGTATTCCGAAAGGTGAAGACCCGCTTTCTGTAGATCAGAAGCGTGCAGAAGAAATCATCAATGAAAAGAAAGTTGCTGATGCACCTATTGCCACTTATAAAGGAGAGCCGGTAACCAAAGGAACAGGAAGATTTGGTCCGTTTATCAAATACAAAGCTATTTTTGTAAATGTTCCTAAGAAATACGATTTTGAAAATCTTTCACAAAGCGACATCAATGAATTGATTGATGCTAAACTTGAAAAAGAAGCCAACCGATATATCCAGCAGTGGGAAAAAGAAAAAATTTCCATTGAAAACGGGAGATGGGGACCTTTCATCAAATTCGGAAAAGCGATGTTCAAAATTCCTAAGAAAGCAGATGATACAAAATATGAAGCCGAAGAATTGAAAGAACTTTCCTTAGATGAGGTTAAAAAATGGATTACAGATCAGGATCCTAAAGCCTTTGCTGAAAAGAAAAAACCAGCCGCCAAAAAAGCAGCAGCTGCAAAGAAAACTACAACGGCGAAAAAACCTGCGGCTAAGAAACCGGCAGCTAAAAAATAAACAGTATTTAAATTGATATGAAAAGCACAGATTTTAGTCTGTGCTTTTTTCATTGATAGCTATTTAAAAAAATATAAAACGGGATATGATAAAAGTTAAATAAATTTCCCAGCATAGAGAGTTAACCTTGCGAATAGTGATGGCTAAATAGCTCTAAGTATAAATACGCAAATAAAAAATTAAGTACTAAGACTGTGATATACAGTGTTTTAATTCTATAGCTTTACATCGTAATATTACAAAAGGTGGAGCTCAGAAACCACTTTAAAAACGAGGCGGATTCTGAAAAGCCAAACGAGTAAGAAAACTAAAACTATCAAATCATGGCAGAATTTAATTTTAGCGAAGAAGCTATCTCAAATGCATTAGAAGCAGCAAAAAGATCACACGAAGACAGTCAGGCGAACCTTCGTTCATCGGGAAAAGATTCAGATTTAAGCCTTGCGAGCGCAAGCGCAGGTTATCTTCTTGTAACAGCAGAATGTATATCAATTACTGTTGAAAACAACAAAGTTTGCATCAATTTACCCCTAGGTTTCGGGAAATACTGTTTCAGCATTCCGTTAAGTATTCCTAATGGAACAGCTGGGCAGGCTTGTTTGGCAATATGTACAACATGGGGAATTCCAACAGGAGTTAGAGTTACCATTGTTATAGCCGGAATAACAGTGATCAGTCAGTCATTCGGAAAGTGCTAATTAGTAAGTATACAACTTAGAATAGAAATCCGTCTCACATACTTTGTGAGACGGATTTTTTATTCTAAAATGCAGAATTTGTATAACCTTATCAAAGTTTTAAACTTTGATAAGGTTATACATTCTACTCAGTTCCCATGTTTTTTGTATGTTTGTTATATCAAGCAATTAATCAATTATTACATTTCAAATTAAAATATGGATTTCGAAGACTTTATCATTTCACCAAGAAATTTCAAGACAGAAAGCTGGCAGATAGGAAGTCGGGTTACAAAAGATATCAAAGAAGACAGTATTGTTCTTTTATTTGTATCAGATTACAGAGGTGCGGGCGGAGATGCGGAAGTACAGGATTTTACTGCGGTAAGAAACGAATTTTATAAGCTTTCGCAAATGGATTTCGAAATTCCTGTTGTGGATCTTGGGGATTTGGTCTCTGGGAAATCCGTTCAGGATACCCATTATATTTTACAGGAAGTTTTGTCGGCATGTCATTACAAAAGAGCTATTCCGGTGATTATTGGAGGCTCCAATGATTTTGCTTTCTCATTATTTTCTGCTTTGAATTTCCATCAGAAAAATATCAATTATACCCAGATCAGCAATATTATCTCCCTTCAGCAGGGTGAAACAATCAATGAATATACTTTTTTAAGCAAAATTTTCGGAGCTAAAAATTTCTCCATCAAAAATTATCATCACTTAGGGTATCAGAAACATTTGAATGAAATGGATTCCGTAAGACTGATTAAAGAAGTAGAGTTTGATATCATCCGTCTTGCTGAAATGATGAACTCTACCGAAAAAACAGAACCTTTCTTCCGAAAAGCAGATTTGGTTACCGTAAATTGTGATGCCGTGGAAAGTTTCAGTGAGCCTTTTTCTATGAATCCGCAGGTAAATGGTTTAAACAGAAGAGAAATCTGTGCTTACATGAAAGAAATTGGATTAAGCGAAAATCTGAAGTCTGTAGGTATTTTTAATTATAATATTTATTCGGAGAACCAGTTGAACCACCAGCTTTTAGCTCAAATGCTGTGGTATCTGATAGAAGGTATTAATATTCAGCATTCTCACCCCAAAGAAAGGCATTACGAACTGTTCTATGTTCTGATAGATGACAGAGAATATGCATTCAAGCGTGATACTTTCAGTAATTTGTGGTATTTTGGTGATGATGAAAATATAGAAAACTGCATTCCCTGCTCCAGAAAGGATTTTGATGAGGCCAAAAAGGGCTGGCTGAATGCAAGACTGACGAAAATTTAATGTATGACAAATGTTCCCTCAAAAGTATCCATTATTGTTCCCGTTTATAATGTCGAAAATTATCTGACGAAGTGCCTTGATTCATTGGTGAAGCAAAGCCTGCCAGATATTGAGATTATTGTAGTGAATGATGGAAGCAAAGATGATTCTGAAAAAATAATTAAAGAATTTGCCCAGAAATACCCTGAAAAGATAAAAGCTTTTGCCAAAGAAAACGGAGGTTTAAGCGATGCCCGTAACTTTGGAATAGATAAAGCTGCCGGAGATTATATCGGCTTTGTAGACAGTGATGACTACGTTACGGAAACCATGTTTGAAGAAATGTTTCATTTAGCGGAAAAGCATCAGGCAAAAATGGTCATCTGTAATATTCAGAAAGTAGATGAGAACGGAAGAATTGTTCAAAAATTGACACAGCTTCCCAATATGTCTGAGAAAATAGAGCTTGGTAGACATTTTTCTATTTTTTCGGACATCAGTTATTTTGCATGCAATAAGCTGTTCAAAAAAGAACTTTTTCATCAGAGAAGATTTAAGAAAGGAATTCATTTTGAAGATATTCAGCTCATACCACAACTCTTGCTGGAATGTGAGACAATAGCTCAGACTCAGAATTTTCATTATCAGTATCTAGAGCGTTCGGATTCTATCACAAAAACCCATACAGAAAAGGGATTAGACATGCTGAAAGCTGTGGCTGATGTAGAAAAAGTATTCAGTGAATCCCAATATTCCAATAAAAAAACGGAACTGAAAAACTTCCAGATTTTTGAAGGGGTTTATTCATTTTTAGCCTATTTGGCATTTGTAAAAGAAGAAAAAAAATTCTATAATATGTCAGATCAATTAAACCTTTTCATGAAAGAAAGGCAAATAAAAATTCAAGATATATTACTATATAGTCGTTTTGGTAAGAATTATATTTTATCTTTGCCGTTGAAGAAAAAAATCTTTTATCTGTTATTTTTTGCAGGCCAGAAAAAGCTGATAAGAAAATTGATTTAGTAAACACAAATGTAAAGTACTATTGTTTCGAGCAATAGAAAATGATGATGAAGTTCTTTATAAGTTCTGCGTTATTTTTTTTATTGGGAGATACGAGTGCTGAATAAGAAAAAGAATGAAAAATTTTGAATTGTTCTTAAGCGGATCGGGAATACCTATTTTCTATATAAAAGTAGGACTGGGTTTTGTATTCTCCTTTTTAATCACTTTTTTCTCCATTCCTACCATTGTCAAGATCTCAAGAAGAAAGAATTTGATGGATGAGCCTGGAATAAGAAGCTCCCATCTTAGAGAAATTCCTAATCTTGGCGGAATTGCCATTTTTTATTCAATCGGAATCTGTGCTTCTATTTTTGCATATGAACTGTTTGATCTCTACAAATTTTTATTTGCTTCGCTCATTATTCTGCTTTATGTAGGAGTAATGGATGATATTGTTGTAATGAGGGCTTATAAGAAATTGGTTGCTCAGATTATCGTATCACTGCTTGTTGTAATTGGTTCAGACATTAGAATCCGGAGCTTATTCGGAATATTTGGAATATATGAATTGAACTATATTGTAAGTGTCCTGTTCAGTATCATTACCTTTATTATTCTGATCAATGCCTTTAATCTGATTGATGGGATAGATGGGCTCGCAGGCGGATATTCTATTATCTGCAGTGCTTGTTTTGGGATAAGCTACTACCGTTTGGGAGAATATAATTATCCATTGGTTATATTATCTGTTATTATCATCGGAACCGTACTGGCATTTTTGTATTATAACCTTTCGAATTACCGTACCCTTAAAATATTTATGGGAGATACCGGATCTATGCTGCTTGGCTTTTTGCTGGCTTTCACTTCCATCTGTTTTATGGATATTTTTATTGATAAGAATCTGATAGACGTACCAAGATACCATCTTCAGTCTGCGCCCGTGATAGCTGTTGCCATCCTGATTCTGCCGATTGTAGATACGCTAAATGTAATTTTTATCAGGTTGTATAACAAAAAATCACCATTCGATGCAGATAAAAATCATATTCACCATAAGTTGCTGAAACTGAATCTTACCCACAGAAGATCTACCTTTTATATTATCATGTATTATCTGATGATTGTAGGAGTTGCTTATTATTTGAGACATATTGATGTAAATTTACTATTATTGGTGATTCTTTCATTAGGCTTTTTAGGTGCTTACCTGCCTGATGTATTATATCGATTAAAAAACAAAAAAATTAACAATTAAATATTACTTTTGTAAACAATATATTATATATGATGAAGAATTTTAAATATTTATTTTTAATATTCCCTTTTTTATTTACCTCGTGTATCACCACAAAGGATGTAAGATATTTGCAGCCTAGCGAGAGTCTGGTTATTAATGAAGAAGGACTTGTTCCATATAACATCCCGGTTTATAGGATTACTAAGAATGATATCCTCAATCTAAATATTGTGACAACTCCCAAAGGAGATGCAGCACAATTTTACTCTTCCTACAATACTTCAGGTGGAGCGGGCACTGGTAGCGTAACCAGCACTGCGGCATCGGGAGGAGGAGGAGGTACTTCCGGAGCTAGAGGAGGAAATATGAATTTTTATTTTAACGGCCTGAAAGTTGATTCCAATGGTGACATTAATGTTTTCGGAATAGGATATATAAAAGCAGAAGGAAGAACACTTGATGAAATTACGAAAGAATTACAGGAAAAAGTAAATGAAAATTTTCAGGAAGGAAAATCTGAAGTACGCTTAAATACAGACGGTATTACCTATTATATTCTTGGAGATGTAGAAACTACAGGGCTTTCGGGAGAAAAAGTTGCCCACAAAAATACACTTACCATTACTGAAGCTCTGGCTATTAATGGGGGACTGAACAGAACTATTGACAAAAAAGAAGTTGTTATTCACAGAAAACTTCCTGAAGGAGTAAAAATTGCCAAAATAGATCTTACCCGTGAAGATCTTATGAATTCTCCTTTTTATTACGTACAGAATGGAGATGAGATCTACCTGAATACAAGAGCGAAAAGCTTAAACGGATTCGGAAAAGATCCTATTCAGACTCTTACTACAGGAGTTTCGGTAATTACTACCGCGTTGTCTATTTATTTACTTCTAAAAAATCTTTAATCATGATCCCCGGAAAAGACACGCAAACAGAAAAAAATGATGCACAGAAAGAGAAGTTCGGCTCTTTTGCATTGTTTGATATAGAGCATTTTTTAAGAAGAATCCTTAGAAACTGGTATTGGTTTGTTCTGATGTTATTTATTGGGTACGCTATTTCCTGGGTGTACCGTAAATACTATGCGCAGAACATATATTCTTCAAATTTATCTTTAAGTATATCCAATAATACTTCTAGCTATTTTACTCCTACCCAATCTATCAACTTTATCTGGGGACAAGGAGGAAATCAGGATGGAATATATCTGAAGAAAATGCTTCTTTCAAGATCGCATAATGAATTTTTGGTGAAAGAGCTCAATCTTTTTGTCAATTACTCTACAAAAGGGGCAATCAAATCTACCTATCTGGATAAAGATGATTCCCCTGTTTCTCTTGAGATTGATAAAAAACATCTTCAGCAGATCAATTATCCAATCACATTATTACCAAAAGGAAACGGAACTTATGAAGTAGTATTGCCGGAAGAAGGGCAGTCTAATAGCTTGTATAGCTATGAAACGGAAGGTTTTCAGAGTATCAATACCTATGCAAGACCGGCTAATAAAATTATTAAGGTTAATGAGTGGTATACCTCTCCAAACCTGAGATTTAAATTGGTGCAAAATCCTGGTGAAGCTAAAATCTCACTGGATAATATTATTGTTAATTTAAATTCTGTCAACCAAACTGTCAACGAAATTGTTTCTACCATAGGGGTGGAATTTGATAAAGAGATTGGTACCATTATGATCATTAGCAAAAGTGGTTATAACCTTAACAGTACGGTAAACTTCCTGAACAAGTCTGTAAATGAATTACAGAAAAAAAGACTTGAAGATAAAAATATCGTTAATAAAAATACGGAAACCTATTTACAGGGGAATCTGGATAATATTCGTAAGAAGCTTGATTCCAGCGCAGCTGTTTTGAACTACTTAAAAACATCCGAAAAGCTTTATAATATTAAAGACAGTGATGAAAGATCTTTAAGTAAAATAAAAGATCTTGAAAGTAAAAAAGCTGACATCTTAAGCAAGCTAGGCTCACTGAATAATATCAGAAATACAATCCAGTCGCAGAATTTTGACAAAATGATTGCCACAAATGCTGCCGGTTTTGAAGACGGTTTCTTTACTGCTACAGTAAGTGAACTTAAAGCTTTATATGCTAAAAGACAGGAGATGGCTACCATCTATAAGGCTAACTCTGAACCTATGAAGGAGATCAACAGACTTATTAGTGAAGCAAAACTGGGTTCCACTAACAGCCTGAAGAATTATTATACAAAATACTATGAAGAGATCAATAAAATTGATCATGAAATAGCCAATGCAGATTCAGATTTAGCGAGTTTCCCTGAAAAAGAAAGAAAATATCTGGATGCAGAAAGAGGGTATAACATGATTGAATCTACATATAACAGCTTATTATCAAGACAAAATGAAACACAGATGAATGTGGCAACCAATAAGTCTGATATAACCGTTATTGACCCTGCAAAGAATTTGGGACAAGGGCCAATTGGTCCTAATGTGAAGTTGACAAAAATGCTGATTATCTCAGGATTATTGCTGCTGCCGTTTTTGTTTATCCTGATTGGTGAAGTGCTTGATAGTAAAATAAGAAATATCAAAGAATTACTGAGTGCTACGAAAATTCCACTTCTTGGAGTTATCGGAAACAATAACAATGAAAATATGCTTACCGTTTTAGAACAGCCAAAATCATCCGTATCAGAAGCCTTTAGAGGGGTAAGAGCCAATATGAGATTTTTGATGGATAATGATGAAACTAAAAAAGGAAAAGTTATCCTGATCACATCATCCATCGGAGGAGAAGGGAAAACGTATGTTTCCATCAATTTGGCCTCTGTAATAGGATTAAGTGATAAAAAAACAATCTTATTGGGGATGGACCTTAGAAAACCAAAAATCTTTGGAGATTTTAAGATTGATAATAAATATGGTATTTCAAATTATCTGACAGGAGAAGTGAATATTGATCAGATCCTCAACAAAACAAAGATCCCGAATCTGGATGTTGCTACTTCAGGACCTATCCCGCCAAACCCATCTGAGCTTTTAATGAGCCAGAGAAATATCAAATTTATAGAAGAACTGAAAGAAAAATACGATTTCATTATTATAGATTCACCACCAGTAGGTCTTGTGGCAGATTCATATGAACTTATGAAACATTCTGATGCCAACATCTATGTTGTACGTCATGAATACACAGAAAAGTACATGCTGAAAATGATTACGGAAAAGTATCATAATAACGAAATTGATAATCTTGGACTTGTTTATAACGATTATAATACAAAACAAGGCTATGGTTATGGTTACGGCTACGGCTACGGCTATGGCTACGGCTATGGATATTTTGATGAAGATAAAAATTATAAAGAACCTTTATTAATAAGGATCAGAAATAAAGTACAGGTATTATTTAATAAAAAATAAAGCATTAAACCTCCATTTAATGGGGGTTTTTTCATATTTAGGGTATTTTCATTCTATGAAAAAAAGAATATTTTTGCCACTTTGCCGTTTACTTTATAACAAATTATGTTTTTTTGTTTATTTTTAACTAAACATTAAGATTATCATTAATATAAAAATGTTTTATATTTGCAAAAATTAAATTTTAAAATAACCATAAATCCATATTCTTTTATGAATAAAAAATTATTGTTTAGCTTCCTTGCCTTCCTTGGAGTGGTAAGTGTTAAAGCACAAAGAAACGAATTGGGAGTTCGTCTAGGTATGAGTAACCTAGTGGGAGATGTAGGAAGGACAAATTATATTTTACAAAAGCCGTTGGATTTAAGCAGAACGTCAGATTGGGGCATCCCATTTTATGGTGGTATATTATACAGATTTAATTTTAACCCGCATCAGACTGTTAGATTGGATTTAGGATATAACCAGATTCAGTTTAGTGACAAAGCGGCAAAAGAAGATTATAGAAGAAATAGAAATTCATACGGAAAAAATAACGTATACGAAGCGAGTTTAATGTTTGAATATAACTTTTTCCCGGTAAATAATGAGCAGATCAGCATGCTGAGCCCTTACATCTTCGGAGGTATTGGTGCTTTGATGTTTGATGCTCCTAAAGCTACTCTTATGAATGATTTCAGAAGAGATGCAGATGGTGTGGCGCAGGCTCCAATCAATGAATTGGATTTTGTAACTACTACAGATTATTCATTAGGAAAAAAAGTAACTATGCACATTCCTTTTGGGGTAGGTTTGAAGTATAAATTCAACCACTCATGGGCTATTTTTGCAGAAGCTACATTCAGATATACATTGACGGATCAGTTGGATCACAGCAAGATCCTTTCCAAAGATGTAAAAACTTCTTTTAATGCTGATATTTTGGATCCTGCTACAGGTGGTTCATTATTACAGTCAGGAAATTATTATGCGGTTTCTAAAGAAAGAGAAGCAGAGTTTATTAAAAAGAGAAATATTGGAGATGGAAGATCTAATGACTGGATGAATACGTTCAGTTTAGGTCTTACATATTCGTTCGGAAGACCTCCATGTTATTGTGAATAATATGTCGTTGATTAAAGATAAAATAAATTCTGAGAATTTACCAAAACACGTAGCCATTATTATGGATGGTAATGGAAGATGGGCTAAATCTCGTGGCGAAGAAAGAACTTTCGGTCACAAAAATGCCATTAATGCAGTAAGAAATGCTATTAATGCGTGTAATGAGATTAATATCCCTTATTTAACCCTTTATACATTCTCTTCGGAAAATTGGAGCCGTCCGACTGAAGAAGTGAATACCCTTATGAACCTGTTGGTAGAAACCTTACTGCTGGAAGCAGAAGAGATCTTCAGCAAAGGATTAAGAATGCATGTAATAGGGAACCTTGAAAAACTGCCCACTTTAGTAAAAGAGCAGTTGGAACGTGTGGTAGAACTTACAAAAGAAAACACAAAAGGAAACCTTGTATTGGCGATAAGCTATGGCTCACAAAATGAAATACTGGAAGCCGTTAAAAATATAAGTTCTGATGTAAAAGAAGGAAAAGTAGAAATAGAGAATATTAACGAAAGTTTATTTGAAAACTATCTTTATACAAAAGATTTTCCTCCTGTAGATTTACTGATCAGAACCAGCGGTGAAATCAGAATAAGCAACTTCCTGCTTTGGCAGATTGCTTATGCTGAATTACAGTTTTTAAATGTTCTATGGCCGGATTTTACCAAAGATATTTTCTTCCAATGTATTGTTGATTATCAAAATAAGGAAAGAAGATACGGTTTAACCGGAGAGCAAGTAAAAGGCCAATAAAATTTTAAGAAAAGAAAGACTCGATAAAATGAAGTTTAGACTATTACCCATCATTATGTTTGCTGCTTCTGCACATTTTTATGGACAAGTAACTCCACAAGACAGCACAAAAGTAAATAATGCTGTACATGCAGAAAATGAGGCAGGAACTTATACACTTAAAGACATCGTTGTAGATGGGGTAAAAAAATATACACCAGCTCAGATTTTAAGGTTTACAGGTCTTACAAAAGGAGAAAGTGTAGACATTCCGGGACAGAAAATCAGCAATGCTGTAAAAAAACTTTGGGATACCCAATCTTTTTCTGAAGTGGAAGTTTACGTTCAAAGCATTGAAGGACAGACAATCGTTCTGAAGTTTTACCTACAGGATCTGAAGGAACTTGGAGAAGTAAAATTTGCCGGAAAAGGAATTGGTAAATCTAAAAGCGAAAAGCTGGCAAAGGATAACAACCTTAAACCGGGAACTAAAATTACACAGAACCTTGTTTCAAGCCTTAAAACTAATGTCCCTAAAGATTACATTAAAAAAGGTTTTGCTGATGCTAAGATTACAATTCAGGATAAAGTAAATGCAGGAGACCCTGCTTTGGTAGACTGGACGATTAATGTAGACAAGGGTAAAAGAATTAAAATTGATCATATTGAATTTGAAGGAAACCAAAATGTAACCGACAGCAAGCTTAGAAATAAAGCTTTCAAAGAAACAAAACAAAAACGTTTCGGTATTGGTGGTATTTTGAAATCCTCAAAATTCATTGAAGATAAATATCAGGAAGATAAGCAAAGCCTTATCAGTTATTATAACTCCCTGGGATATAGAGACGCGAAAATTGTTTCAGATTCTGTGTGGAGAAATAAAAGAAATAACTACGAAATCAATGTAAAGCTTAACGAGGGTAAGAAATATTACATCGGGGACGTTACGTTCACGGGGAATACCGTATACTCTACAGAATATTTACAGAGATTATTAGGATATAAGAAAGGAGATATTTACGATGCAGTAGGATTCAACAAAAAAGTTGGAGAAGACGGAGGTAAAGAAGATGACTCAGATATCAAATCTGTTTACATGAACAATGGTTACCTTTTCTCCAATGTTACACCGGTTGAAAAATCAGTATCCGGAGATGCAGTAAACCTTGAAGTGAGAATTAATGAAGGAGAGCAGGCTACATGGAACAAAGTAACATGGCAGGGGAATACTACAACCCATGACCACGTTATTCTTAGAGCATTGAGAACAAAACCGGGAGAACTTTTCAAGAAAACGGAAATTAAAAGAACTTACTTCGATTTAGCAGGGATGTCATTCTTTGACCCTCAGCAGATCGGTCAGGATATCCAGCCTAATCAGGTAGACAATACCGTAGATGTTAACTGGAAGCTTGTAGAAAAAGGATCTTCTCAGGTACAGTTGCAGGCAGGTTACGGTGGTAATAGCTTCATCGGTACATTAGGATTAACGTTTAATAACTTCTCATTAAAGAATTTCCTTAAGTTTAAAGACTTCAAACCGGTACCTCAGGGAGACGGGCAGACCTTCTCTATTCAGGTGCAGGCAGGACAGTACTTCCAGAACTACGGAGTATCATTTACAGAGCCTTGGTTATTTGGTACCAAACCAACTGCCCTTTCTGTAAGTTTAAATAACTCCAGAGTAAGATATACAGACCAATACGGAGCAGCTCAGAAGCTTAATATCTTCTCCGCTTCAGTAGGGTTAAACAGACTGTTAAACTGGCCGGATGATTATTTCTCACTTTACACTGGATTACAGTTCCAGAAGTATGACTTCAATAACTATCCTTTCCAGTTTGGAAATACTACAGAGAGCTATGGTACAGCTAATAACTTCAGCGTAAATTTAGGATTGAGCAGAAACTCAGCAGGTATTGACCCAATTTTCCCAACACAAGGGTCCAATATTGAACTTTCGGCAAAACTGACTCCTCCATACTCTTTGTTTAAAAAGAAAGATTACTCTACAATGTCAGCTATTGACAAGTATAAGTGGATGGAATTCTATAAGATCAAGTTTAAAGCAGATGTTTATAATGAAATCATTGGAAAACTTGTCTTAAGATCTTCTGCAGAAATGGGATTCATGGATGGATATAACGGCCAGTTAGGAGCTCCGCCATTTGAAAGATTCTACATGGGAGGTACAGGTCTTTTCGGAGGTAGATATGACGGTAGAGAACTAATTCCTTTAAGAGGGTATGAAAATGCAAGTACGGAAGGAGGGCAGCCGGATGATATTACTCAGACAGGAGGAGGTACAATCTATAACAGATTTACTTTAGAATTAAGATACCCGATCTCAATGAGCCAGACTGCAAAAATCTACGCATTGACTTTTGCTGAAGGAGGTAACGTATGGAACTCATGGAGTTCTTACAGCCCATTCCAGTTGAAAAGATCTGTAGGTATAGGAGTAAGAGTATACATGGGAGCATTTGGATTGATCGGATTTGACTTTGCACTAGGTCTTGATAAGACGCTATCAGGAGATAAGTCTGGATGGAAAAACCACTTCTTGATGAACCAAACATTATAATTACAAATATGAAGCACTTTAAAATAACTTTCACATTCGCATTACTTTTGCTTTTTGGATTCAGCAATGCCCAGAAAATAGGAGTTGTGGATACTAATGAAATTTTAAATAAATTACCTCAGTATAAAGAAGCAGAAGCAAGACTGAATTCTCAGATTGATACCTGGGAATCTGAACTGCAGAACCTTCAGTCTGAATATGAAAGAAAAAAAGCGGCTTTCGAAAGTGAAAAAGTATTATTGATAGGAGATCAGCTTAAATTAAGAGAAAAAGAAGTTGTAGACCTTGATAAAAATATTAAAACAACCACTAGCTTACGTTTTGGAGCTAACGGTGAAATTACCAAACTGAGAACAAATCTAGTTTTACCTTTTCAGGATCAGATCTGGGGAGCCATCAAAACAATGTCCGAAAAAAATGGATTGGGCATAGTTCTTGATAAAAGCAATAACATTAGTGTTATTTTTCTTCAATCAAAATATGATTACACCGAAAAAGTATTGTCTATTCTGTTAAAAGGAACAGACAAGAAAGAAAAAACAACTAGCAAAGGCAAAAAATAAATTATAAAATTAACTTTTGCTATATTTTAAAATCTAAAAACAAATTAAATTATTTATTTACCAGTTATGAAAAATTAAGTGTATTATTTGCAGCAGTAATGATGGTTGTATCTGTAGGTATGGCAAAAGCTCAAAAAATTGCTACTTTAGATGTAATGGGAGTTCTTAACGCTATGCCGGAGAAAAAGAAAGCAGATGCTGATCTAAAAACATTCTTAGATACTAAACAAGCTGAGATTAAGAAAAAAGCAGACGCAGCTCAAACTAAATATCAGCAATACCAAACAGAAGCTCCGAAAAAAACAGCTGACGAAAACGCAGCAAGAGAAGCGGAAATGAAAAAATTAGCTGAAGAAATCCAGCAAATGCAGGACAAAGCTCAAAAAGATCTACAGGCTAAGCAAGACGTAGCTTTCGGACCAGTTGAGAAAAAACTGAACGACGCAGTAGAAAAAGTAGCTAAAGCTAACGGATATGACTATATTATGGATGCTAACTCAACTGCATTCCTTTATAAAGCAGGACCAGATGCTACTGCAGCTGTGAAAAAAGAACTAGGAGTTCAATAATTTCAGCAAATTAAGAAAGATTTATAAAACTAACCATCTCTATTAGAGGTGGTTTTTTTATTTTTGCAGAATGGAAAAAGAAGTATCAACTACGGTAAAAGTTAGGTTTAGTGACTGCGATCCAATCGGACATTTGAATAATGTAAAATATCTTGATTATATGTTCAATGCCAGAGAAGATCATGTAGAAACATTCTATGGATTTACCTATGAAGAATATACCAAGAAAACCGGCTGTACATGGATTGCCATTCAAAATGAAATAGCTTACCTGAAAGAAGTAAGATATAACACTCAGGTCGTAATCAGCAGCAAAACCATCGAAGTTCAGGACAGAACAGCAAAAGTTGAAATCCTGATGAAAAGCCTAGACGAAAAAACAATTCATGCCGTACTTTGGGTAACCGTTATTTATTTCAACGTTAAAACAAGAAAATCAGAAGTGCATCCTGAAGATGTCAAAGAAATTTTCGATAAGTTTTATGTAGATTTGATCCAGAAGGATTTCCAGTCAAGAGTAAAGTTTTTAAGAAGTCAAAATGCCAGGAACTCTTAAACAGCAATCTTTATAATATTCCAAGTTTAAAAAAATAATAAGATAGAAATGAAAAAAATAGCAGTAATAGGAAGCAACGGACAATTGGGAAACTGCATCAGAAAAATAGCTCCTGACTTTGAAAATCAATATGAGTTCCTGTTTACAGACTCATCTACCTTAGATATTACCAATGAAGATCTGGTGAACGATTTCTTTTATGATAATAAACCTGATTACTGCATCAATGCTTCAGCATACACCGCAGTAGATCTGGCAGAAACTGAAAAAGAGAAAGCTTTTGCAGTTAATGCAGAAGGTGTAGCTCACCTTGCTCAAGCCTGTGCAGATTACAATGCTACCCTGATTCATGTTTCAACAGACTATGTTTTTGACGGAACTACAAACCTTCCTTATTCAGAAGATGATTTTACCAACCCGATAGGAGTATATGGAGAATCAAAAAGAAAAGGAGAAGAGCTGGCACTGGAAATTAATCCTAAAACAATTATCCTGAGAACCTCATGGCTATATTCTGAGTTTAATAAAAACTTTGTGAAAACAATGCTGAATCTGTTCTCGCAGAAAAAAGAATTAGGAATTGTTGCCGATCAGTTCGGGCAGCCAACCAATGCAAATGATTTGGTAGAAGCTATCATGAACATCATTGAAGCCCCGCAGAAAACCTACGGGATTTTCCACTTCTCAAATTATCCGGAAACAACCTGGTTCGAATTTGCTAAAAAAATTGCTGAATTTTCAAAATCATCAGTAAAATTAAATCCATTAACTACAGAACAGTATCCAACTCCAGCCAAAAGACCTGTGAGAAGTACAATGTCTCTGGATAAAATAGAAGAAGCTTATAAAATAGAACCTAAACATTGGGAAAATAGCCTGGAAGAATGCGTTGATATACTTTCACAACAATAATATATATATGAAGAATATTGCAATCATCTTTTCCGTATTATGTATCCAGCTTTGGAGTGCACAGAATGTTTATCTTACAAAAGTTGAGAAAACAAATGATAATACAGACAAATTCTTGTATAAAAAAGAAGAAGCCATAGCAGATGCCATTTATTTAGGAGAAGTAGAAGTTCAGGGATTTTCAAAAGATGATGCACTTATATTTTCTTTAGTACATAAAAAAGCAAAAGAGATTGGTGCCAATACATTTCAATTAAAACCTTTTGAAAATGTGGACGGATCTCCCCAGCCTTTCAATACTGCCAATTATAAGATAGCATTATATTATACACCTAAAGAAAAATTACCTGCTCAGCACGGAGAGATGTATATATTTGCATCCTCTGAAAAAGATCAGAAAATAAGCATCAACCGTAAAGACTATATTATTTCTCCAAGATCATTTTTAAAATTGAAAGTCATTCCAGGTGAAGTTTATACTATTTCTACTAAGAAACTTTTAGGCTCTACCGTGAAAATTCAGCCAAAACCTAACGATGATAATGCTTATTTCCAGATTTCATCTTTAAAAGTGAAGCCGGATAACTCAGGAGTAGGAGGTTTAAACCTTAAATCTGGAGATATTATTGGCCTTGAAAAGTCATATGCAGAATTCTTGAGGGCTATCTATACAGAAAGCAAACACTAGAAACAAGCTATAATAAGCATATTTCTTATTCTTGTTTATATAAATTCGAATTTAGAGATTTTTGTTTAAAATTTTTCTCTCTGCGTTCCAGCGTCTTAGGGTTAAATATTACGGGAAGGTGAAATTTATGTTAAATAAAGTTGCTTGGTGTGTGGTAAGTTTCTATCTTTGCCCCACTGAAAAACGAAAGAGATTCGGTAGCGCAGAAGAGCTTTTAGATAAGCAAAAACAGTATTACTTCCAAAAGAATCAGACGAAAAAAAACTTGAAAATTTTTCAAAAAAAAGTTGCCAGTTAAAAAAGAGTTTGTATCTTTGCAGTCCCAATTAGAGGGAGCGCAGGAGTGAAGGGATTGAGGTTATGAGAGGGATTAAGGTTACTAAAAAAACTTTAAAATTTTCTTTCAAAACATTTGGTCATTACGAAATAAAGTTTTACTTTTGCACTCGCAAATACGGAGCGACACTGACAGAGAGATTGCTTCGTTACAAAGCGGAAGAAGAAAAGATCATTGACATACAATATAACAACCAAGTAAGGAAAAACTAAAGCGTTAAAAACTTTGAGTGAGTCAGACAAACATACAATGGAGAGTTTGATCCTGGCTCAGGATGAACGCTAGCGGGAGGCCTAACACATGCAAGCCGAGCGGTAGAGTTTCTTCGGAAACTTGAGAGCGGCGTACGGGTGCGGAACACGTGTGCAACCTGCCTTTATCAGGGGGATAGCCTTTCGAAAGGAAGATTAATACCCCATAATATTTAGAATGGCATCATTTTAAATTGAAAACTCCGGTGGATAGAGATGGGCACGCGCAAGATTAGATAGTTGGTGAGGTAACGGCTCACCAAGTCTGCGATCTTTAGGGGGCCTGAGAGGGTGATCCCCCACACTGGTACTGAGACACGGACCAGACTCCTACGGGAGGCAGCAGTGAGGAATATTGGACAATGGGTGCGAGCCTGATCCAGCCATCCCGCGTGAAGGACGACGGCCCTATGGGTTGTAAACTTCTTTTGTATAGGGATAAACCTACCCTCGTGAGGGTAGCTGAAGGTACTATACGAATAAGCACCGGCTAACTCCGTGCCAGCAGCCGCGGTAATACGGAGGGTGCAAGCGTTATCCGGATTTATTGGGTTTAAAGGGTCCGTAGGCGGATCTGTAAGTCAGTGGTGAAATCTCACAGCTTAACTGTGAAACTGCCATTGATACTGCAGGTCTTGAGTGTTGTTGAAGTAGCTGGAATAAGTAGTGTAGCGGTGAAATGCATAGATATTACTTAGAACACCAATTGCGAAGGCAGGTTACTAAGCAACAACTGACGCTGATGGACGAAAGCGTGGGGAGCGAACAGGATTAGATACCCTGGTAGTCCACGCCGTAAACGATGCTAACTCGTTTTTGGATTTTCGGATTCAGAGACTAAGCGAAAGTGATAAGTTAGCCACCTGGGGAGTACGTTCGCAAGAATGAAACTCAAAGGAATTGACGGGGGCCCGCACAAGCGGTGGATTATGTGGTTTAATTCGATGATACGCGAGGAACCTTACCAAGGCTTAAATGGGAAATGACAGGTTTAGAAATAGACTTTTCTTCGGACATTTTTCAAGGTGCTGCATGGTTGTCGTCAGCTCGTGCCGTGAGGTGTTAGGTTAAGTCCTGCAACGAGCGCAACCCCTGTCACTAGTTGCCATCATTAAGTTGGGGACTCTAGTGAGACTGCCTACGCAAGTAGAGAGGAAGGTGGGGATGACGTCAAATCATCACGGCCCTTACGCCTTGGGCCACACACGTAATACAATGGCCGGTACAGAGGGCAGCTACACAGCGATGTGATGCAAATCTCGAAAGCCGGTCTCAGTTCGGATTGGAGTCTGCAACTCGACTCTATGAAGCTGGAATCGCTAGTAATCGCGCATCAGCCATGGCGCGGTGAATACGTTCCCGGGCCTTGTACACACCGCCCGTCAAGCCATGGAAGTCTGGGGTACCTGAAGTCGGTGACCGTAACAGGAGCTGCCTAGGGTAAAACAGGTAACTAGGGCTAAGTCGTAACAAGGTAGCCGTACCGGAAGGTGCGGCTGGAACATCTCATTTTAGAGCGTCTCATGACGTTAAACAAAATCAGTACGCAAGTACATATACTTACTTAAAGTATAGCTTTAGTTTTTTGTTTGGTTGGTTTATAAGTAAAAAGGTAAAAGTGAAAAGAGCCAAGTAATTGGATCTTAAAAAATTACTCATTACCCATTACTTATAGATATATAAAAAAATAAAACCCACTAGAAATTAGTATAGGGAAGAGATACAAGAGCCCAGAGCCAAGAACCAAGACGAATGAAAGTTTTGTATCTAGCATCTAGGATCTATAAGTCTAAACAGACAGTCTCGTAGCTCAGCTGGTTAGAGCGCTACACTGATAATGTAGAGGTCGGCAGTTCGAGCCTGCCCGAGACTACTAATTGAAAAAGACGGGAAGATAAAAGAGCCAAGAGCCAAGACTACCAAGTAAAAAGTCTTGAATCTAGCATCTTGAATCTCTTAGTCTACTAGCGGGGAATTAGCTCAGCTGGCTAGAGCGCCTGCCTTGCACGCAGGAGGTCAAGGGTTCGACTCCCTTATTCTCCACAGTTTTGGAAGATTGATTTAAAAGTTACGGATGGAGCCAAAAACAACATCTGTTCATCAGTCGGAAAAGAAGAATTAAAGATCATTGACATTAACGGTAAAGACATCACAAAGAGAAAACCGAGCGCATAAAGCGCTTGAGTAACCAATAGGAAAGAAATCGTTAAGGGCGTATGGCGGATGCCTAGGCTTTCAGAGGCGAAGAAGGACGTGGTAAGCTGCGAAAAGCTGCGGGGATTGGCACACACGAATTGATCCGCAGATGTCCGAATGGGGCAACCCAATACATTGAAGATGTATTACCTCTTAGGAGGAGCAAACCCGGAGAACTGAAACATCTAAGTACCCGGAGGAAAAGAAATCGAAGAGATTCCGTAAGTAGTGGCGAGCGAAAGCGGATTAGCCCAAAAGCTAATATATGTTTAATAGAATGTTCTGGAAAGAACAGCCATAGAGGGTGATAGCCCCGTATATGAAAGGCATATTTGAGTGATAAATGAGTAGGGCGGGACACGTGAAATCCTGTCTGAATATGGGGGGACCATCCTCCAAGGCTAAATACTCCTGAAAGACCGATAGTGAACAAGTACTGTGAAGGAAAGGTGAAAAGCACTTCGAATAGAAGGGTGAAATAGAACCTGAAACCGTACGCCTACAAGCGGTCGGAGCAGCATTAAGCTGTGACGGCGTGCCTTTTGCATAATGAGCCTACGAGTTAATTTTACTAGCGAGGTTAAGGTATTAAGTACCGGAGCCGGAGCGAAAGCGAGTCTGAATAGGGCGCATAGTTAGTAGGATTAGACGCGAAACCTTGTGATCTACCCATGGGCAGGTTGAAGCTCTGGTAACACAGAGTGGAGGACCGAACCGGTTGACGTTGAAAAGTCTTCGGATGACCTGTGGGTAGGGGTGAAAGGCCAATCAAACTGGGAGATAGCTCGTACTCTCCGAAATGCATTTAGGTGCAGCGTCGATGTTAAGTTTATTAGAGGTAGAGCTACTGATTGGATGCGGGGGTTTCACCACCTACCAATTCCTGACAAACTCCGAATGCTAATAAATGTTCGTCGGCAGTGAGGGCATGGGTGCTAAGGTCCATGTCCGAGAGGGAAAGAACCCAGACCAACAGCTAAGGTCCCAAAATATATGTTAAGTTGAAGCAACGCGGTTGGACTGCATTGACAGCTAGGATGTTGGCTTGGAAGCAGCCATTCATTTAAAGAGTGCGTAACAGCTCACTAGTCGAGCGGTCCGGCATGGATAATAATCGGGCATAAACATATTACCGAAGCTATGGATTTATATTTTAGATATATCTGGTAGGAGAGCATTCTATTTGCGCCGAAGCAGTACTGTGAGGTATTGTGGAGCGGATAGAAAAGAAAATGTAGGCATAAGTAACGATAAAGCAGGCGAGAAACCTGCTCACCGAAAGACCAAGGCTTCCTCAGCCATGCTAATCAGCTGAGGGTTAGTCGGGACCTAACGCGAACCCGAAAGGGGTAGTGGATGGACAATGGGTTAATATTCCCATACTTGCTCACGAATAAAGGGGACGGTTGGATGTAGCTGCTGGAGACTGACGGAATAGTCAAGGCCTAGCCTTCGGGCGAAGCTGCTGCAGTGTAATCTGATCCAAGAAAAGCCGAAGTGAAGCAACCCGTACCAAAACCGACACAGGTGGTCGAGGAGAGAATCCTAAGGTGCTCGAGTGAGTCGTGGCTAAGGAACTAGGCAAAATAGTCTCGTAACTTCGGAAGAAGAGACGCCATCAGCAATGGTGGCCGCAGTGAAGAGGCCCAGGCGACTGTTTATCAAAAACACAGGACTCTGCTAAATCGAAAGATGCTGTATAGGGTCTGACACCTGCCCGGTGCTGGAAGGTTAAGGAAGGTGCTTAGGGTTAAACCGAAGGCATTAACTGAAGCCCCAGTAAACGGCGGCCGTAACTATAACGGTCCTAAGGTAGCGAAATTCCTTGTCGGGTAAGTTCCGACCTGCACGAATGGTGTAACGATCTGGGCACTGTCTCAGCCACGAGCTCGGTGAAATTGTAGTATCGGTGAAGATGCCGATTACCCGCAATGGGACGAAAAGACCCTGTGAACCTTTACTATAACTTCGTATTGACTTTGAGTAAGTAATGTGTAGGATAGGTGGGAGGCTTTGAAGCAGGCACGCTAGTGTTTGTGGAGCCAACGTTGAAATACCACCCTTTACTTACTTGGAGCCTAACTTCTTTAAGAAGGACATTGCGTGGTGGGTAGTTTGACTGGGGTGGTCGCCTCCAAAAGAGTAACGGAGGCTTTCAAAGGTACCCTCAGCACGCTTGGTAACCGTGCGTAGAGTGTAATGGCATAAGGGTGCTTGACTGTGAGACCAACAAGTCGATCAGGTGCGAAAGCAGGACATAGTGATCCGGTGGTTCCGTATGGAAGGGCCATCGCTCATAGGATAAAAGGTACTCCGGGGATAACAGGCTAGTCTCCCCCAAGAGCTCACATCGACGGGGAGGTTCGGCACCTCGATGTCGGCTCGTCACATCCTGGGGCTGGAGAAGGTCCCAAGGGTTGGGCTGTTCGCCCATTAAAGTGGCACGCGAGCTGGGTTCAGAACGTCGTGAGACAGTTCGGTCTCTATCTATTGCGGGCGTTAGATGTTTGAGAGGGCTTGATTCTAGTACGAGAGGACCGAATTGAACAAACCTCTGGTGTATCAGTTGTACCGCCAGGTGCACCGCTGAGTAGCTACGTTTGGAAGAGATAAGCACTGAAAGCATATAAGTGCGAAACTCGCCTCAAGATGAGACATCTTTTAAGGGTCGTTGTAGATGACGACGTTGATAGGCTATAGGTGTAAAGACAGTAATGTCATAGCCAAGTAGTACTAATTACCCGTAGATTTATAGTCTATGGTTACTAATATAAACCAGGTGCTTTATGTGCATTGAAGGTTTTGTCTTTGTGAAAGTTTTTATCGATTAAAACAGGTATCAGATGACAGATACAAGGTATCAGGTAGCAGTTGAAACAGCTATTACCTCTTCCCTAGGATCTTCCAACTGAACCTTATATACCTTCTTTAGGGTGGTTTTAGCGGTGGGGCTCACCTGTTCCCATTCCGAACACAGAAGTTAAGCCCACCAGCGCCGATGGTACTGCTAACGCGGGAGAGTAGGCCGCCGCCAGTTTTTATTTTATTTTTAAAAAACCTTTATCATTGCGATAAAGGTTTTTTTGTTTTATACATATGAGGTGATATTGCAACTGTTACTATCCCAACACCAGGTAAACAGGCAGCAGTTAGAGAGGATTAGCTTATAGGTAATGAATAATAGGCAATGAGTAATCGTTGTTATTAAACACCAACAAAAAAATCCCCAACTTTTATTTTTCTCTCTTGCTTTCCTTCCAGCTCCCGGCTTCCTAATTTACCCTTTCCTCAATACTTTATCTCTGGTAATAGTTTTTACAGCCTTTACTTTGCCATTATTACACTTTTTTATCCACTCTCTAGGGAGTCTAAACAAAAATCAATATACCTCGAAACTGGAATTCCAGATTCAATTCGGTCCTATTGTGAAAACAATTTGGGTAGCGTAATTTGTTGCGGGAATGATTACAGAAACACCACTTATCTGAACTTGTCCATTAATACCTGAGAACGTTACACTGTTCCCCAGTCCTAAAATTCCGGAAAAGTTGATGGTAAAAAATGCAGTGGCCACGGCTTGTGGTATTTCCACGTAGGTAGTCCCTCCATTGATGGTTGCAGTACAGCCGAGGCAGAGACCACTGATAGAGGTTGTTCCGCCACTTCTTTTAGTATAGAGATGCAGATTACTATTCCATGTGGTTGGGGTGTGATGTACGCTTATTCTGGCGGCACCACTTGAAAGAAGATTTAGAAAAGATCCCGGTAATGTTCCGGATAGTGTATATAAATTGGTAGCACTTTCATAAGTTCCGGCATAGTTTGTTCCGGCTTCGGTGATAGTAGGTACAGCCACAGCCCAGTTACTTCCTCCTACAGTTATGGTTTGCCCTTTCATATAACTAGTGACAATTATAAGGATAAGAGATAGATATATCTTAAAATAGATTTCTTTGAAAAAGCGGATGTTGGTTTTCATTTTTCAATTTTATTCTGTGATGGTGTAGGTAATGACGACAGCTGTATTAGCTTGTGCAACTAAATTAGCATAAGTATTCGTCGTTAATGAAACAGTAAGCAGATGACCGTTACTTGAGCCATTTCCTGTATAGGCACCTCCAATTCCACTGATAATAGTTGTGGCAGTAGTAGATAGGGTAATGATCCCAGCGGAAGCTCCCAATGTTCCTCCTCCAGCTCCGGTAGCTGCTGCTGCTTGTACTCTTATATTAACTCCTGCGATGACTTTATTCACAGACGCTGTAATTCTTCTGGTAAGACCGCCGGGAGCAATAGCAGAAGTATAATTGATCCGTTTAGAGGTATTAGGTGTAGGGTTACCAATAGCATTCCCAGCTTCAGTAGGAGCGGTAAAATTGAGTGCAAAGCTTCCTGTAGGCTCAATATCCATTAAAGTTACAACAGGTAGTGTCATCGTTACATTGGTCTGGGAGTAAAATAATCCAGACAGAACAAGAAATGCTAATAACAATATGGAACGGATCAAAATCATTTTTTCTTTTTTATTTCATTATATCCCACTTTTAAGGATTCCTGCTGGTATTTTATTTCTATCTGCTGCTTAACAACACTGATGCTTATTTTTTTCGTTTCCGAAGGCTGTAGCGTAAACTGAAATTTATCGTTGGAAACCTTGTAGCGTTTATCAAGACCATTACGATAAACTTTTACAGTCCAGTCTCCCGGCCTGAGGTAAGTGAAATCAAAATCCTCTCCTATAAAACAGATTTTTCGATAGGTTTGATCCTTGCTTGTCGCTTCTATAATAATACTTTCCTTTTTCTTTTTTTGAACTAAAGGTTCAGGAATTCCCGGTTGATTTTTATTTTCTGTTTCGAGAAATTGGATATGTCCTTTGACATTAGCCGCAGTGGTTAATCCGAAATTAAAAATATTTTCTTTATTGCTAAGAGAAAGCGCTGCGGGAAAAGTTAAAGTAGAAATATCATTAATATCTGTTGTTGAACGGTCTATTTCCAGGAAATAATTTCCCGGGATCACATTTTTGAATACATAATTACCCTCTTTATCGGTGATTGAAAGATAGCTGCCCAGCATTAATCTTATTCCTTCAGTCTTTTTTATCCCAAGATTACTAACGTTTCCGGATAAAGAAATATATTCTGCTGTTTTCTGTACCGGAACGTTGGGACGCCAGGTATACCGCATAGAAAATATAAAATCTTTATCTCCAATTTCTCCTCTTTGTAATGAATATCTTCCGGAAAGATCCAGTTCATTTCCGGGAAATAGCTGTTGATGAAAGAGAAGTTCAAACAAATTTCTGTCTTTAAAATATTCTTCAGGCATATAATTGTTCTGATAAAAAATACTTAAAGAAGTTTTATCCGAAAACCTGCTGTAAATTCTTGCTCCGTAATAAAGCTGTTTCTGATTCAGCAGCTGGTATCTTGAGCTGATGGCATAACTTCCGAATACATTAAAAGATGTTCTGAACTTTTCAAATGAAAGATTGGCAGAATAGAAGCTTGAATTACCGCTAAACCCAATCAGATAATTGTCTGTCTTACCAAACTGCCCTTCTAAGTTTACCTGAAACATCCCGATCTTTTGATCAATGCTCACTTTAAAAAAACGCTCATAATAATCAAACTGTTTGGGTTCCAGGCGGTCCTGATATTTTTGATAGCCATTATTAAGGATAACAGAGCCATTGGACAGGTATTTATACTGCAATCCATACTGGAAATACTGCCTGTACGGAGCAGCTAAAAACAGTGTGTCTCTCTGAAAATTTTTTACATCCTGAGTATAGTTGACAAAAGCACCTAGTTTTTTTGAAATTTTGTAATAGACATTTCCATTGAAGGTATTGGTATTTGTGAAATATCCGGCAAATTCAGGGCTTGCTTTTACATACATTAAACTTCCGTTGAATTTTTCAAAAGTAGTATCAGCCTGCAGCATATAAGCTGTCCCATCAGTCTGTTTAGTTGTACTGTATGCCACTTCCCCGGAAAGATTAATGTTTCCGGATATTTTGAATTTTCCCTTAGCGTATGGAAGATGGGCATCAGAATCCAGTCTTACATCACTATATCTGACTTCTCCTTTTCTTGGCGTTTTATAAAGATATCCTACAGAAATTTCTGACTGTTTCCTGATTTTAAAAGTGGAATAAAAATTAAACTCATCCTTTATATCCCGGAAAAATCTTGGATGATTATAGAATCCGCCCACACTCACTTTATTAAAATCATACCGGATTTCTGCGCCGCGGCCGTATCTTGCAAATTCCGTTAAGTAAGATGAAGAGTAGGTTTTATCACCCAGATGAATGAAAAAATCATCACGTTTATAGTTTAAAAAATATTCTTCATATTGGGTGAATGTGTTTAATTCTACGGGATTGTGTGTAACTGCCCGGAATTCAATCTGGTTTTTATTGTCTTTATCAAGGGTTCCTTTACCATAAATTTCTCCCTGAAAACCGTCATTGTAAACGCCCATATTCTTCATTCCTATGAAAGACAGCGAAACGGCAACAGGAAGCCTGTGGTAAATGTCATTTTCTGAAGGTTTTACAGAGATAACCTGGGTGCTTACATAAACACTTTGATTTTCTTTACTGCCACCTTTTGAGTACACAGAAAGATTAAGGTTCTGAAATTCATTTTGGCTCAGTTCAGGATTTGTTATTTTGTGGATTGTGATTATTTTTGACTCATTGGGTTCTAATACTACTGAAAAATCACCATCAAGAACTGCATTTTTACTTTCCAGAAAAATGTCTTCCGTTATATTGCCATTATTTTTTAAAAGAAAGCTAGCCCTGATCGTTTCTCCAGCCCTTACAAATTCTGGCGAATCAAGAACTGTGACAGAAAGGCTTCTGTTTCCTGAAACGGTTATTTTGGATATTTTTGCGAAGGATATTCCGTTGCTACGATCGGTAATATTCAATGTTACAGAATAATTGCCCTGAGCGGTTTCCGCAGCAATACGCAGAGGTACCAGATAAGCAGATGTCTCATGCGGAGCAAGCTGAAATTCTCCCTTTGCTAAAATAGGGGTAATAGAAGTACTGGATGTGGCAACTGAAATGTCATACATTTTGCTTTCTGCCGAATTATTTTCTAATGTAAAAGGAATAGAAGTAGACATTCCCGGCATTAAACTATCTTTTTTACTGGCCAATCGGGTAGATTGCTGTTGAGAAAAAATAAATGCCGGGAATAATAATATGATAATAAATAAAGTCCAAGTTCTAATCATTTTTTACTTCTAATTCAACATTGAGTGCAAATGCATTCTCCTCTTCATCCGTAGCTATTATGGCGGCTCTGTATTTGTCCGGTGGTATTTTGCTGATATCTATGTAAAATGTTTTGGAGGTATCTGGCAACAGCCCCATCGTTAAACTTGAATAAGTTCCTACTTTTTCACCCGTTTTACGGTTATAGATTTCAATGGTTGTTGTGGGTTTACAATAAAGATTACCGTTATTGGCAATGGCTATCTTTGCTGTTTGTTTACCTTCCTGCTTTTCTACCTTTACACTTTCAAACTTAAGGTCCGGTTTGGCTTTTTCTGCTTCAAAATCTGTAATCACCTGAATGGCATATCGTATTACAGAAGTGATGCTCACTCCCGGTTTATTATCGCTGGGTTTTATATCCTCTACCGGTTCTACAATGATGACACTCCAATAGCTTCCGGGATCTACTACCTGATTAGGAATGGTAATTTCATAAAGCACCTCTGTCTTTTCCTTGCCTTTAAGGGTAACCAGATTGGTGTTGAGCTTTATCCATTCTCCATTAGAGCGTTTATTGGTGCGTAATGCTGTATAATTAATGGTTCCATCTGCATGGTAAGCAAAATCCTGTAAGAATAGTTTTACACTTTGAGGATTGCTGCTCGTGTTTTCAATGGAAACTTTTCCCTTGTATACTTTCCCGTTTTCTATTTTATAAGAATGCGTAAGCCCGTTGAGAATCACAATGCCGGCATGTAAAAAGCTGAACTGCAAAATCAGGGTGATCAAAAGAAGAATACGCTTTGTCATCATGTAAAGTTTGGTGTTAAATCATTAATAATACAAAACCAGGAAGAAACTGAATAACAATTTCTTCTTGTTTTTGAAATACGAATTAGAAATTTATTTAAATTCTAATTGTCTGATATCGTATAAGTAACAGTAGCTACTACAGTGGCTGTTGCCTGTAAATCTGCATATGCTGCAACTCCTCCGGGGCCACTTCCTGCAGCAAGAGCATAGGTAAGATTGTGCCCGTTGTTAGCTCCATTTCCTGTATAAGCACTTCCTATACCTGAAATGATAGTCTGGTCAGCAGCACTTAAAGTCAACAGACCTGCAGATGTACCTAATGTACCCGCTCCGGAGCCTGTAGCTGCAGCTGCAGTTACGTGAAGATCAACTCCTGGAACTATGGCGTTCATTTTTACACTTACATTACGTGTAGGATCTGCAACAGATTTAATAGAAGAATAATTGAGCCACAAAGTGGTGTTAGAAGCACTTGGAGTAACAGGATTTCCTGCTTCTGTAGGAGCCGTGAACCCAAGTGTAATATTTTTCGTAGCAGCTGGCTCGATATCTACCAACGCAACTTCGGGAATAGAAATAGTGACTGTATGATTGTCTGTATTGGTATCCTGCGCGCTCAGGTTCCCGGACAGAGCAACCGCAAATAAAGACATTGCAATAGTTAAATTTAGTTTTTTCATGATGCTGATAATTAGTTGAGTGAATATAATAAAATTCAGTATAATTTGAAAATAATATAGTATAATTTTTATATTAATGATTATTTCAATTATGTAATGCATTATAGTTGAAATATACTATAATGTAATAAGTCAAAAAATCCTGCACAAAATGTACAGGATTTTATCAGTATCGTAAACGTTTTCTACGCCCAGTGCGGATCAGAAACAGAAACTTTTCCGGTCTCTATTCTTCCTGCAAAATGCCATAGATGATCATTAATCGTTAATTTCAAATCATACCAGCCTTTGTTTTTATCAAGATCAATGATGATTTTTTCTTCAGGCTTTTGTTGTACAGCAATTGTCTTTCTCGTTTTTCCATAGAGATCTTCAAACTGTATGGAAATTGCGTTCTTTTTATGGTTTCTGATGATCAGCTCAATCTGACTTTTTGCTGTCATATTCACCAAAATTACCTCCAACTCCGGGATATTCTGGCCTTTAAATTTCCTAAAAAAGCCGTTGGGACCGAAAATTTCATAATCATAGGCTCCGGATTGTACAGGATGAGATAGTTCCTGCTTTGCATAAAGCGCGTATGAAAAATGATAATTATTACTATTAAATTGAGTTCTGTCATACACTAAAAGCGGAATTCCACTTTCTTTTAAATTCACCATTTTGATCTTTTCACCTTCCAAATTGACATGGAAATGATAAGGAAGCGGATTGGATGGTTTCAAACCTCTTTCCTGAATTTCAAGCAAATTCTCGTGGAGTTCATTTTCAGAATACCATTTCAGATTGGGAACAGGTTTATTTTTAGCAGCATTGATGGTTTTAGCATAATCTTTCTGATTCAGATAATCCATTTTTGGAGCCTTTACACTTGAAGAATTGAACGCAGACGTAAGATCTCCGCATATCGCTCTCCTCCAGTCACTGATATTATCTACATGTACATTCTTATTGAATTTCTTCATAATGAATTTCTCCAGAAACTGCAGCACAGAAGTATGATCCGATACTTCAGAATTTACAAAACCTCCTTTGGTCCACGGTGAAGCAATAATCATTGGAACTCTGTAACCTAAACCAACAGTTCCTTCCACTTTTTCATAGCTTTTTAAAGAAGAATTGCTCATGTATTCCTGAGATTTATCCACATATTCTACACCTTCTTTTCCGTTTATGTCTACGGGCTGGTTTGGGTTCACAGGTGGAGCGAAAGGCAATACATGATCGAAATATCCATCATTTTCATCGTAATTGATGATAAATATTGTTTTCTTCCAGGTTTCAGGATCTTTGGTAAGAATATTTAAAACCTCGGAAATATACCATGCTCCGTACCAAGGTGATCCCGGATGGTCTGAGAAGTGTTCAGGCGCTACCAGCCATGAAACTAACGGAAGTTTTTTCTCCTCCACATCTTTTCGGAACTGGAACAGAACGTCACCTTCCGGTACAACCAGTCTTTCTCCGTTTTCATCTTTTCCGATTTCCAGTTTCCAGTAATCAGGATCATTAACATTGGTCGTAAAAGCCTTTTCGTGAAGGTTTTTTTCTTCTTTTGAAAGTTTTGAATAATTATCCGGATGGTATTTTATCTGATCTTCCTGAACTTCAGCCAGCATTGCTTCCAGTCTTTCTTTCTGATTAGGATTCTTTTCAATTTCCTGTTTCAGATAGGAAATGATATTGGGAATATTCTGATAGTATCCTTTTGAAAACTTCACATTGAATTTTGAAAACCACTCAATCGGGTTATCGGTAAAATTACTTAGCCATGCCTCCTGTTCGCCGGACATTCCTTTTGGAAGACTGATTTCATTCTGATAAATTCTCCACGAAACATTCTGCTGTTCTAAAATTTCCGGAAAGCTTTTCCATTTTGCCTGTCTTGCTTTGTCATAATCAATATTTTCATTCACAACATTGGCTTTTACTTTTCCGTTTTGCTGCTCTCTCAATGTTCCGGACCAAAGGAAAAGTCTGTTAGGAGTAGTTCCGGTAAGTGAAGAACAGAAATACTGATCAAATATGGTAAATGCATCCGCCAGCTGATAATAGAACGGAAGGTCTTCACGATTATAATAACCCAGTGTCAGCGGAATATTTTTGTAATCTTTATTTCCTGATGCTTTAGCCTGCAGCCATTGGTCAAATTTACCTTTGTTCAGTGCTTTCTGTTGATCCGCCCATGAATGTGGAAGTGAGCTCATCCACGTTGATTTTGTATTTCTTAAATCCAGACGGGCAGGGGAGGCATATTTTCCTTCATCATTCTTTTGAAAGAATACGGAATGACCATCCTGTTTTACAAACGCTCTTTTATCCAGAAAGCCTCTTACTCCTTTCAGAGCACCAAATGCATGATCAAATGAACGATTCTCCTGCATCAGGATTACGACATGTTCTGCATCATAAAATGTAGACTGGGCAGCCGGATCAATGGCTAGAGCTTTTAAAATGGAAGGATGAAGAACACTTGAAGTTCCTAATCCAGCTAATAAAAGACTTGATTTTTCTAAAAATTCTCTTCTGTTCATGTTCAATCGTAATAAGAAAGAAACCGCAAGTTAATAGGATTTTCCTGCGATTTCTTTGTTTTATATAAAAATAATCAGATTTCTATTGTAACCACCAAGGTTTGGAGTTGATATTGTCATTTCCTCCGTACTGAGCAGCCAGAGCAGCTTTTAAATTGTTGCTGTTATAGCTGTATTCCGATTGCGGATATCTGAACCTGAAAGGCGCTGCTACTCCTGCTTTTAGAGGATAGTTTGGATATCCCGTTCTCAGATAATCATAATAAGAGGTCCACTGCGCTTGGTGAAACATCGTCATGTACTTTTGAGTCATGATTTTTTCAAGCTGTGTCTGAAGGGGATCTGCATTGTTGTAAACTACCAAAGGCGTTGTCAGATATTGGTTCACATCAAACCCTGAGAAATATTGTCCCGAATTTTTTACATAGGTTTGATAAAAATTGAAACTGGCTTTAACGGCATTGTCATAATGCGTTTTTGCCGACCCGGAAATCCAGCCTCTTGCTGTAGCTTCAGCCAAAATAAATTCAAGTTCTGAATAACTTAATACAGAAGCTGGCTCATTGGTAGGATCTTTATAGAAACGGTCGTTTACTTTAGAAATATTTTTTGCCGTGATCAGTGCAGCGTTGTCAGAATAAGGTGAGATAGGGTTTCCTCCGTTGTATCCCGTGTAATCTGTGATGGCTTTTCCTGCTTCTTTCGCTCCTGTAGTTTGTGCTGCAAAAGTGAACAAACGTGGATCATGTCTGTCTTTGAATAGATTAATGAAATAATCTGCCATATACAAGCTGGAACCATATCCGCTGTTGTTAAACATGGTATATCTGCTGTCCGCAGCATCAGCAAATTTAAGCTCACCATTGTCTGCAATAGAAGTCATAAGAGACTGGCTTCCTGCAATAGCAGCAAATTCTGTAGCAATATTATAATTTCCTACGGTTGTCTTTTTAGAAAGCGTGATTAAAACCTTCAGACGGAAAGAATTGATCAGTTTTTTCCATTTCATAGCATCTCCGTTGTATACAATGTCGCCTTCAATTTTATCATTGGTATTAATAAGATCATTGGCTTCTTTTAATTCTGATAAAATTCCGGACATGATGGCTTCCTGGGTATCATATTTAGGCTGTGTAATTCCGGATTCTCCTTTTGCCGCTTCAGAATAAGGAGCACTTCCTACTTTTAAACTGATATTGAAAAAATGATAGGCTCTCAGAAATTTACCAATGGCAGCATAGTTTTTATTGTTGGTTTTTTCCGCTTCCTGCATCATTTTTCCGGTATTCAGAAGTCCTTTTGTATAGACTTCAAAAGAGGCATCATTCCATTTCATATACTGGTATGAATTTTCACCATCAGTACCAATCATCATCCTTGAAGCGTACATATTATCACCGTTTACCTGAAACGTATATTTTTCCACATAGGTAAGAAGAAATTTAGGATCAATGCTTGCCTGATCATTAGGGTTTTCATTGATCTTATCAAGGTTGGATTCGCATGAAGCCAATGTCAGAAGTCCGGCAGCAAACATACTCTTCATTAATCCTTTCGCTGTTTTTCCTTTTGCTTTGTTTATATTATTTTTCATTGTCTTGACGTACTTTTTAGTTAAAACTTAAGATTAAAACCGATTCCGAACCATCTGCTGGAAGGATCCTGAATATCATTCTCCGTTTTTGCCTGGAAATCAGGATCAGAATAAAGATTCTTTGATTTTTTCCACATCGCCAGGTTATAAGCAGAGATATTGGCTGTAAAGCCTTTTACCATTCCTCTTGGGTTTAATAATGAAGAGAAATCGTATTCCAGAACTACAGATCTAAGCTTCACGAAAGTTCTGTCGAAAACGTTAGCAAACTCTTCACTCTCATCCTGCGTTACCCTTGCCTGATATGGATAATTCTGTGCCCAGTCCTGGAAACTGATGGCTTTGGTGTGTGGGGTATACTGACCTGTTGCCGGATTATAATTAACCCCATCCGGTACAAAATAGTACGTTCCCGGATTGGCATACTCAAGATCCCTGTAAGCTACAGAATTAGGATGCTTTCCTCCCCACCACATTTTTTCGACTACCTGCGATCTCATGACCCCTCCGATGCTTCCGTCAATTCCGATATTTAATGTAAATTTCTTGTATTTGAAAGTGTTGTTGAAACCGAAAGTCCAATCCGGATTGAAATGTCCCAGATTACTTGGTGCATTAGCTCTTGTCGGCATTCCTGTGTTGGCATCCAGAATGACTTTTCCATCCGGAGATTTTTGCCATGTATAATCATAATAACTGTCCATTCTTTCGCCCAACTTAATGTTTTTGTAATTCGGCATATTGTCATAAATGGAAGTCAGCTTTTGTTCGTAAGTACTCCAGTTGATCAAGGTTTTCCAGCTGAAATCAGCAGTTTTTACCGGAACTAAGCCAAGAGAAACTTCAAAACCTTTCGTAGTATATTCATTTCCGTTTACATATTGTGAAGTGAAACCAGAGGATTCAGCAGCAGGGAACTGAAGAATATTATTATAATCTAATGTTCTGAAATAAGTAGCGTCTAAGGTAATTCTGTTATTCAGGAAACCGGCGCTTAACCCTAATTCATAAGATTTTGTCTGTTCCGGTTTCAAAGAATTTTCCACATTCAGAGTGGTTGGATAATAATACGTAGGATTTCCGTTGAAAGTAATTCCCTGGTTATTCAGATAATAATTTCTGATAGAGTAAGGCTGGAAGTCATACGCTACTTTTGCCCATGAAGCAGACAGCTTCAGCATATTGACAGACTCCGGCAGTTTTACCAGATTTGAAATAACGGCACTGATGGATGCAGAAGGATAGAAGTAAGACCTGTTGGCCTTAGGCAGCGTAGAAGACCAGTCGTTACGTCCTGAAATATTGATGAAGAAAGCATTGTACAAACCAATGTCAATCGTTGAGTAAGCACTGTAAATCAGCTTTTCCTTCAGATAGGAATAATTTTTCAGTGCTCCGATAGAGTTTTCAAAGGAGTAGACTTCAGGAATTTTTAATCCGTCCGTAGATCTTTCGTTATTATTGTTTTTATAATAGAAAGCTGAACCTCCTGCATTGATAGTAAAATCAAAATTTTCGGATATTTTTTTCTTGTAAGTGGCAAGGACATCGTAGTTAAGATTCCAGGTTTTATTGTCTTTTAAAATATAACCTCCACTTCTTGGCGCACTATAATTGAAGTAAGAATAAGGACTCAATACTTCCGTTTTGCTGTGGTTTTCCACAAGAGATATTTTCCCTTTTACCGAAAGATCCTGGGTAGCTTTATACTCTAAGCCTGTCTGTGCATTGATGATATTGGTTCTGTTCTGATTTTTATAATATTCAGCTCCGAACCAAGGGTTGTTGTACCATGCATAGTTCCAGTTGGCTTGTGCTCTTCCTTCTCTTCCCGGAATCCACATATGGTTTTTCAGGGCTTTTCCGTCTACATCGCCTCCCATCCAGATCAGAATAGTATACATGTGCCCGCTTGGGTTGTAATCGTAGTTCGGGATATTAGGGGTAAAAGCCTGGTTGAAATTGAATTTTGTATCAAAGATTAATTTATCTCCAAGATGGTTTTCAGAAGAGAAGTTGATTCCATATTTCTGAAGATAAGAGTTGGGAACTCTGTCATCATAATTCATGAAGTTTCCGGAGAACCTGTATATATCTTTATTATCTCTGTAGCTGATCGCAAAATTATTATTGTTGATAACCGCCGGCTTTAAGAATGTACTTAAGTTATCATGGTATTTCCAATCGATCGGAACCCTTTCATATCTTGATTTATCATCATATTGAGTTCCTGTCACAGCTCCGTACCACGGAACTACCTGTCCGGTCACTTTATCTCTGATAGGACTGTTCCATTGGGCAATCTGTAAACCGGGAACAAATTTTGGCCCCCAGATCATATCTCCATCATTCACCCCGCCATCGGCTCCATCCCAGAATTCATATTTTCCATGAGAGCCGTTTCCATATTCAGTCTGGGTTTTTGGAAGATTGGTGAACCCTCCGGTGATCATGGTGTTCTGAGAAAATTCTACAGAAAATCCTTTCTTCTTAGCATTTTTAGTGGTAATCAAAACAGCTCCGTAACGGCCTCTTGAACCATATAAAGCCGAAGCGGTAGCTCCTTTCAATACATTGATGTTTTCAATGTTGTTAGGATCTAAATTCTGGAAAACCTCTCTTTCAACAATCACACCGTCAATTACAAAAACCAGATTGGAGTTTCCTCTCAATGTAAACTGTGGTGCCTGCTGCATTCCCGTTGGGTTAGAAACGTTCAGACCTGCTACCTGTCCGGAGAATAAATTTCCAATACTTGGCGTGGTGATGGTTTCAAATTGTTTCGTTCCCACTTCCTGAGTAGAATATCCAATTTTTTCTTTCTTTTTGGCAATACCTAATGCCGTAATCACAATACCTTCAATCTGTTTCTCATTTGGCTTTTTTAAGACAACGGAATACTGTTTTTTGGAAGAAACCTCAACGGTATAAACAGAAAAATCAGGAGCAAAAAACTCAAGAATGTCTTTGGGGTTTGCAGAAATGGTGAAATTACCATTTTCATCTGTAGTAGCAGTCTTTCCTGTGTTTTTGTCGGTGATGTTCACACCGGAAACACTAGAACCGTTTTCAGATTTTACATTTCCTGTAATATTGATTTCCTGAGCAGAAAAATAAAGGGGAAGTAAAAAAACGGCAAAAGTGGCTAGAGTCTTCTTCATTTTTTTGAAGGCAAATTTAGCAGAGCACTGTTACCTGTATTTTAATGAAGTATTAAAATAAAAATACGATTTTAATATTTTTTAACAGGAAGAATTAATAGAAAAGTAAAGTATAAAATGCCCTTTGTATAAGGGATTTTGCTTTATTATATGGATATTAATATAAGGTAGGAGGGATGCTGGAAGAGGGAAGATGGAAGTTATTGTGGTGTTACCAACTTCTTGAAGCCCTCAGTAATAAATTTTTGAAGAAAAACTTTTCTATAAAAACAACAGGATAGTAAAACTGTGACTTCGATAACTTCCAGCATCCAGCTTCCCTCTTCCTTTCTTTTTTAAAACCTGCTCAGAATTCCCCAGTGGATCTTAATATCATTAAACTTAAAAGGATTTCCAAATTCGTTACCATTAGACAGCTGGAAGCTCATCAAACCGATAGGTATGAAGAAATTGAAACCGAGCCCCACGCTGTAAAGCTTGGGTTTTACATTTAATGATTTATTATTGAGCTGTCCGTATTGTCCAAAGACATCAAAGAAGGCTTGATTGCCAATCAGATAACGGTATTCCAGACTTCCGTAGTAGAAAAAGTCGGCAGCGAGGGAGTTCTCATTGAATCCCCGCATAGAATTCCAACCTCCGAAACGGTATAATTCGTTGGCAGAAAACTCTATTTTAGAATCCATCATGGCTCCTTCTCCTTTGATATTCAGGAAATGGTTCCCTGAAATATGGTAGTTGTGTTCCCCGAAGAAATAAAACTGGTTTTGGTTCGCTTTGATATTATCTTTCGAGTAAGTGGTTGTTAAGAAATCATATCCTGCATTGATTCTTGTCTTATAAAGAAAAAGATCAATGTCAGTAGGCTCTACCATTTCAAACCATACCCCAATTCCCCGTTTGTTATAATCTTTCCCCTGAACATATAGTGTGTCAATAATAGTAGAGGTTTCCAAAGTTGCTCTCAGACCTATTTTGTTTCGGTTGTTGATATGATAATAAAAGGCAGGCAGGAATTTTACATTGGCAAACGTAGAATCCTGTCGGTAGATATTTACTTTGGTATCCATCCCGACATTAGATTTGAACAGGTACGGAATATCCACCCGAAGATCAAAAGTCTGACCCTTATCCGGGTTTCTCTGCCAATATAGATTAACAGTCTCAAAACCATTGAACATATTCTTGAAATTGACATTCATGGTTCCGTTTAAGGTAAACTTGGAAGTTTTGTCATTCCCAAAGCCGATTACCCCATCAAAAGTGTTGGTTTTTTTCTTTTCTAAAAAAAGGAAAATATTGGTGGAATCTTTCGTAAATAATGTTTGTGGCTGCCGCTCAAGGGTTAAGAAAGGATGCCCCTGAAAGGTTTTATTGATGGCTAAAAGGTTTTTGTCATCATAGTTTTTACCTTTAAACTCTTTTTCTAAGTTCTTGATAAATCTTTTCGGAACTTTTTCATATCCTTTGACTACAAAACCATCGATCGTTCTTTTATCATTCTTGTTTATATCCAGTTCTACAATCGGATAACCGTTTTTCTGGCCCTTATATTTAGATTTGATTCTGCTGAAAGAATAGCCTTCATCAATATAAGTCTTGTTGATACTTTTCTTGGTAGAGTCTAAATTTTTGGTGAAAAAATCTTTCTGAATCTTCAGTTTCTGAACCAGAGAATCCGTAAGATTAACGTAAGTTTCATTGAAATTTTTTCCTTTGTCATAGAAAATTTCCGTGCTGTCACCTTTTACTTTTACGTCTTTCAGCCTGGTGAAAAAATAATTACTTTGAGCTAAAGAATCCAGGAACTTTACAGCAGAAGTAGAATCTTTTACTTTTTTTCTGACTTTGGTTTCAGTATCAATCAGCCAATACTGTTTCTTCTGCGCTTGGGTAAAAACGCAGAACAGTACAAAAAATATTTTCAGAAACAGTTTCAATCCCAAATGTATCTATACCAGACAAGCGATGAAATTAAGCGTAATTAAGGTAAAACTTAAAGCGAAGCTTATCTTAATAATTCTTTATAACTTAATTCTTCTTAATGCTTTAAAATTTTATTATCAAATAGCTTTCAATAGAACTGAAACTAGTCCAGTTTATTATATTTCTTCATCAAATTTTCATAAGTTCCCTGTGGAAGAATCCATTTCAAGGGAACTCCGATTTTCTGCCCGAATTTACCAAAATAATAATGAGCTTTCCATTTATTTTTTGCTAAAAGTTTTTCAATGTAATCTGCAACTTCCAAAGGCTCAGTTCCGTCATTCACATGAGAATTCATCAGCGCGTATACTTTGTCAAAAACATTTTTATAAGGCTGGGAAACCTTTGCTATCACTCTGTTGTCTGCAATATTGGTTTTAATATCTCCCAAATGCAGCGAGCATACATCAATATTCCACGGGTACACTTCATACCTCATCGCTTCCGTTACTTTATCCAGTGCCGATTTTGAAGCGGAATAAAATCCACGGAAAGGCAGCCCCATTTCACTTCCAATACTTGAAACATTGATGATCTTTCCAAATTTGTGCTCACGCATGTTTGGAAGAACGGCGCTCATCATTTGCACAGGTCCGGCAAGATTCAGGCTGAAAAGTTTCAGAATATCTTCTTTGGTAGAATCTTCCACGGCGCCTACCATTCCCATTCCGGCATTATTGATCAGAACATCAATTTTAGTTTCTGTTTTTAAAACTTCAGTGATGGCATTCTGGACAGCAGTGTTATCGGTAACATCTGTAGGGATAGATTTGAAGTACTGGCTTTCTGTGTGCTTTCTGCTTAATCCATATACTTGATGTCCTTTCTTACCAAAATATTCGGCCAATGCAAACCCGATTCCTGATGAGGTTCCTGTTATAATGATGGTCATTGAATTCGTATGATTTTTAATGTTTTTATTTTTCTTCTGATACAAATCCGAATGTTTTTTTAAGGTCTGTATTCAAAAGTAAAATCTATTTTCAGCAAATGTAAAAAAAGAAAAATGAACTCAGTTATTTATTATTCCTGAAATAATTTTTAATGATTTCTTGATCTATTGCCCCGGATTGATGGTAAACTTAAAATAAACTTAATCTCAATTCTGTATGCAATATCAAGGGAATGATTACTTTTAATTGCTTATGTTTCTGAAAAACAGGTGCTTAATTGTGTTGTGTGGTAAGCGGTATCTGAAAAAAGCTAAAATTTCTTAATAAAAACATAAGAAAACCTTAATGAGGTGTGGGAGCAGGCTGTTCTAATTTTGCACCTAATCAAAAAGGAGATCATGAATGTATTTAAAATCCCTGTCTCAGTCACTTATTTAACGGGAAGGGTATTACTTATTGGTGCAATATCAGCTTCACCGATGTTCCTCGCTCAGAAAAAAGACAGCTTAAAAGAAAGATCCATCGACGAGATTGTTGTTGTTGGATATGGAACACAGAAAAAAAGTAAAGTTTCCGGGGCTGTTTCGGAGGCTTCACTGGATAAACTTACTTCCAGATCTTTATCCGGAGTAGGAGAAGTGCTTCAGGGTAAAGCTCCCGGAGTAACTGTAGTGAACGAAGGTGGAGATCCTAACGGAGCACCTAAGGTAAATATTCGTGGTCTGGGAGGAATCAACGGAGAAACTCCCCTTTATGTAGTAGACGGGGTGGTTTTCAACGGTACTCCTTCTATTAATCCCAACGATATTCAGGATATTTCTGTGCTTAAAGATGCTTCCGCGGCTATTTACGGAGCTAGATCTTCCGGCGGGGTTATTCTTATTACCACTAAAAAAGGTAAAAAAGGAAATCTTACGGTAGATTTAGATGTTAAATATGGATTGAATGAAGCTTGGAGACTGAAAGAATCTCTGAACGCAGCAGAATTCCAGGATGTAATGTACAAAGCCTATGAAAATGCCGGAAAACTGGGAAGCTTACCCATAGCTTTTAATCCTGCCCAATATCCGGACGGAAGAATTACCAGAACAGACTGGATGAAAGAAATCTTCAGAACAGGAACCATTCAGGAATATAATGTGAACCTGAGTGGAGGAAGTGAAAAATCCAGATATTTTGTGGGGATGAACCATAGAAACCTGGAAGGAATCTTACTGAATACTCAAGCAAAACGATATAATTTCAGAGTCAATTCTGAACATAAAGTAAAAGACTGGCTGACCATCGGAGAAAATATGTACTATAATTACTCTGACGGAAATACAGCAGATACCAAAAGTGGGTATACAGGTGCATTGGTAGCTGCCATGTATTATCCACCCAATGTTCCGGTATACACTCCCAACGGTGCCTTTTCAGGATTGCCAATTGACGTGGCAGGAGGATATGGAGATATGATCAACCCGGTGGCTTATCTTCAAAGAATCAGCATAAGAAATCCTACCCATGAGATTTTAATTAATCCTTATGCTGAAATTACATTGGCAAAAAATTTAAAATTCCGTTCCAATTTTTCACAGACTTTTAAATTGGGTACTGTAAAAAACTTTACCTACAGAGTTTTGGAAGTAGGGAAAATTTTCGATACCAATAATTTGGAATACCAATCTAATAATTCTTCCACAGCACTTGCGGAGCAGTTATTAACATATAAAATTTCAGCAGGACAGCATAATTTTGATTTCCTTGGAGGTTTTACATTTCAGAAAACAATTGATGATGGTTTTGTTGCAAAATCGTACGATTTCAGAAGTGAAGCTGAGGTTTTCCAACATCTTCAGAATGCTGCAGATACTAATAAAGATGTTTCCAGCTACAGATTCAAACAATCTTTGGTTTCTTATCTTGCGAGAGTAAACTACGATTATGCCGGGAAATATATCGTTAGCTTATTGGGAAGACGTGATGGTTCTTCACTCGTAGCAAAACAGAACAGATTTGCTAATTACTATGCGGTTTCCGGTGCTTGGGTAGTTTCGAAAGAAAATTTCATGCAGGATATTTCTTGGCTTTCCAGTCTTAAATTGAGAGGAAGTTATGGTATTTTAGGAAATCTTGGAGGAATTTCGCCACAGGCAGTGAATCCGTTGATGACCAGAGATAATAATGTCATTTTCGGGCAGGATCCTTCTCAGAATATTGCTTATTATGCTACTACACGTCCTAATCCTGATTTGAAATGGGGAAAATCTGAGCAGACTAACTTCGGGGTGGATGCTTCATTCCTTCACAACAGTCTTTCTTTACAGTTCGATTACTTTGTGAAGAATTCCAAAGATCAAATCTTCAATGTAAGTTTGCCAAGTACGGCAACGTATAATAATCAATATGTAAATGCCGGATTATTTCAGGATAAAGGATATGAATTAGGAATCAATTACAACAAGGTTATTTCAGATGACTTTACATTCTCTGTAGGTGCTACAATGAGTCAACTAAAAAACACGGTGAAGCAGCTTGCTAATGTAGATGAGATTTTTATCAATGATAACGGAGTAAGAGGAGTATTGAAACCAACCCGTGTGAAAGTAGGTGATCCTCTCTATTCTTTTTATGGTTATAAAACTGGCGGAATTTTCCAGACTCAGGAAGAAATCAACAATTATAAGGATGCCAACGGAAATCTTATCCAGCCGAATGCTAAGCCGGGAGATATTAAATTCCTGAAAAAAGAAGGGAATACAGGAGTGCTCAATAATAATGACTTCGTCAATCTTGGAAGCCCGTATCCTAAGTTCTCTTATGGATTCTCTTACAACATGACGTGGAAAAACTTTGATCTGAATTTATTCTTCCAGGGAGTTTACGGAAATAAAATATTCAACGGAATGAAATTTATTTCATTGAACCCAGGCGGAACAGGACAAAATTATAATATGGACAGAGATATTCTGAATGCATGGACTCCTCAAAACACTAATACTGATATTCCAAAACTGGTACACGGTGATCCGAATGGTAATTATTCAAAAGTATCAGATTTCTATGTGGAAGACGGATCTTACTTAAGACTGAAGAACCTTACCATTGGATATTCACTACCAAAAGAACTGTACAGAAAACTGGATGTAAACAAGGTGAGAATCTATGTGACTTCCAACAACCTGTTTACGATAACGAAATATACGGGATTTGATCCTGAAGTAGGAATGAACTCTTATGGAGTAGATACCGGAAGATATCCTCAGGCACGCTCATTCATCTTTGGAGTGGAGGTGGGATTATAATTTTTAACCAACAAAAAGTAAAAAAATGAAATTTTTCAATAAAATATTTTTAGTATCTGGACTATCTGTTATGCTTCTGTCATGTACAGGAGAGCTGGATGTTCAGCCGGAAGGAACGCCTACAGAAGCCAGTTTCTGGAAAACCGAAAATGACCTGATTACCGGAGCAAATGCAATGTATAAACCTTTATTCGATGGAGAGTTTTATGGAAGAGGTTTATTTTGGTTTATCAATGCCAGTGATGATATGGTAACCGGAAGAGCGAAAAGTGAAGCGGATAATGCTAAAAACTTCAGCAGTAATTATATTGCGGCAGGTGATCTTGAAACTCAATGGAATAAAAGATACAATGTTATCGGAGTTGCCAACCGTGTGATCCGTAATGTTGATAATATTCAGACTTCACAGGCGATTAAAAATAAATACCTGGGAGAAGCTTTGTTCATGAGCAGCAGAATGTATTTTGAACTGGCTTATTCTTACGGAAATGAAAAAGCCGGAGTACCTATTATTGACCGTTCAAAAGATCCGGACCCCAATCCAATCCCAAGAGCAGCCAACGTAATGGAAAATTACACTTACATTGTGAACGACCTGAAAAGAGCAGCAGAATTATTACCTACACAGGCAGAACTTCCCGCAAAAGATTACGGAAGACCTCATAAAGCAGCCGCATGGGCATTGTTAGCAAAAGTATATCTGTTTATGAAAGACTGGCAGAATGCGGAATTCTGGGCTAATGAAGTAATGACCAAAGGAAACAGGGCTTTGCTTGGTAATTTTGCGGATGTTTTCAAAGCAGATAATAACTACAGTTCAGAATACATCTGGTCTATCCCGGGAACGCCTAAGTTTACAGCTTGGGGAAGTATTCTTCCTGGCGTAATGCTTGAAAATAAAGGTTGGGGAGAATATAACGGATGGGGATATTTCCAGCCTACTAAAGAATTGTATGATGAGTACGAAACCGGAGATCTTAGAAGAAGTACTACCATCCTTAAAACCGGAGATCAATTTACTTTTAACGGAAAGGTAAGAACATATGCTTCTACCAATTCTCTTACCGGATATCAGTTCAATAAATATATGGATGCCTTCAAATATCAGCTGAATAGTGGTCACGTAAGTGCCAACGGAGATTATCCATGTACAGATCTTGCCGTTCCTATTATGCGTTATGCTGAGGTAATTCTGATTAAAGCAGAAGCTTTGCTGATGCAGGGGAAATCTGCCGATCAGGAAATCAATATGATCAGAGTACGTGCAGGCTTAAGTGCGAAAAATGGATGTACAATGGCAGATCTGAAACATGAAAGACGTTGCGAACTGGCAGGTGAATGGGCAGACAGACACAGAGACCTTGTACGCTGGGGAGATGCGCAGGCAGCTTATTCGAAGCCTCTGCATGGGATCAACGGGCAGGTTGTGTGGGCGGCAAGAAACTTTAATCCGGCTATACATAATGTTTGGGCAGTTCCACAGGCTGAAATCGTAAACAGTCACGGGATCATTAAACAAAATGAAGGCTGGTAACATTTTAATCTTTTATATAAGCCACTATATCATTGCAGAAGTTTCTGTGATGATATAGTTTTTTCACGGGGATGTAAACTGGTCTTTCCAGTTGACTTATAAAACAATTTAAGAATGAAATTATCAAAAATATTAGCTGTACTGGCTTTGGCTGTTTTTTCCGAAAATCAGGCACAAAATTATTTAAACTACAATGTCGGGAACGCCCATTCACATAATGACTATATGCAGGAAATTCCTTTCTGGCAGGCTTATTATGCTCAATTTGGTTCTATTGAGGCAGATGTGTTTCTGGTAAAGGGCAAACTTTGGGTTGCTCATACCGAAAAGGAACTTTCGGAAGACAGAACACTGGAAAATCTTTATCTAGACAATATCTCGAAACAGATTAAACTTAACAAAGGAAATATTTATCCCGATGCCAATAAAAAGCTTCAACTGCTGATTGATATTAAACAGGATTATAAAACATCATTGGCAGCTTTGGTCAGTACATTAAAGAAATATCCGGAGATCACAGGAAATTCGGGAATTAAAATTGTTATTACCGGAGGAAGACCTCAGCCTGAAGATTTTAAAAACTATCCAGGCTATTTTTATTTCGACGGAGATCTTGACAAAAACTATTCTGCAGATCAGCTGAAAAGAATAGGAATGTTCAGTGCAGATCTTCCGGGATTGGTAAAATGGAATGGAAAAGGAATTCCAAGGGATGAAGAAACGCAAAAAATCAAAACAGCAGTAGACAAAGCA